>PMKE01000047.1:0-12547 GCA_003158585.1 Alphaproteobacteria bacterium | reverse complement strand
AAGCCGTGCTCGGTGATCGGCGTGTCGATGACCCGCTTGTCGCCGAATTCCTCGAGCAGGCCCTGGCTCACCTTGTAGGCGCCCTGATACTGCGCGACTTCTTCGCCCATCAGGAACACCGTGGGATCGCGGCGCATCTCTTCGGCCATCGCATCGCGCAAGGCCTCACGCACCGTCATGGTGACGAATTCGGTTCCGGTGGGAACTTCGGGTTCGGCCGGTTGCTTCACCCCCTCACCCTTGCCCTCTCCCCCGGTGGGGGAGAGGGAAACTGAGGGGCGTACTCCCTCTCCCCCCTTGGGGGAGAGGGGTGGGGTGAGGGGGACAGGCTGCGGAACCGATGTTTCCGTTCCATCGCCTTCCAGTACTGCAATCGGCGCGTTGACCTTGACGCCTTCGGTGCCTTCGGGGACGAGGATCTTGCCGATGCGGCCTTCGNNTTCGATCTCGGCGAGGATGTCGCCAGATTTCACGGTATCGCCTTCCTTGACGTGCCATTTGGCGAGCTTGCCCTCTTCCATCGTGGGCGACAGCGCGGGCATGAGGATTTGCGTGGACATCAGGCGAGCACGTCCGTGGTGAGCTCGGAAACGTCGGGTTCCGGACTTTCGATGGCAAATTCGGCCGCCGTGTTGATGACAAGGCGGGTCTGCTTGTCGAGGGCCTTCAGCTCCTCGTCCTTGAGGATGCCGCGCTCGATCAGCTTCTGGGCGAAGTGTTCGATGGGATCGCGCCGCTCGCGCATCGACTGGACTTCCTCGCGCGTGCGGTACTTGGCGGGGTCCGACATGGAGTGGCCGCGATAGCGATAGGTCTTCATCTCCAGAATGATCGGGCCGTTGCCGGCACGGCACCACGCGGCGGCCTTGTGCCCGGCCGCATAGACGGCCTCAACGTCCATGCCGTCCACCTCCTCGCCGGGGACGTTGAACGACTTGCCCCGCCGGAAGAAACGCGTTTCGGCGCTGGCGCGCTCGACGCTGGTGCCCATGGCGTACTGGTTGTTCTCGATCACGTAGACCACGGGCAGCAACCAAAGCTTGGCCATGTTGAAGCTCTCGTAGACCTGACCCTGGTTGGCGGCGCCCTCGCCCATGTAGGTGAACGACACGGCGCCGTCGCCGCGGTACTTGTCGGCGAAGGCAAGGCCCGTCCCGAGCGGCACCTGCGCGCCGACGATGCCGTGCCCGCCGAAGAAGCTCTTCTCCTTCGAGAACATATGCATCGAGCCGCCCTTGCCCTTGGAATAGCCCGCGGCGCGCCCGGTCAGCTCGGCCATCACACCCTTGGGGTCCATGCCGCAGGCCAGCATGTGGCCGTGGTCGCGATAGGCGGTGATGACCTGATCGCGCGGCTCGGCGTTCGCCTGCATGCCGACGACCACCGCTTCCTGCCCGATATAGAGGTGACAGAAGCCGCCGATCAGACCCATGCCGTAAAGTTGGCCCGCCTTCTCTTCGAAGCGGCGGATCAGCAGCATGTCCGAATAGAATTTCTTCAGCGTCGCCTTGTCCGGCGCCGGTGCGGCTGTGTTTACATCGGCAACTGGAGCCGCATTCGGATCAGTCATGGCGAGTTCCAGGGTTTCCGCGGAAGGACGGCATGGTCGCGCGTTGTGACAAGCGGGGCCGTTATTTGCAAGCGGCGACCCACGTCAGGGGCAGATTTCTCCGCCCGGAGAGCCGATTATTGCTTGTCCCGCGGGACCGCCACCTGGCCGGGGGCACCGTCCATCAGCTTGGTGCGCGCCAGCTCTTCCACCAGGTCGGTATCACCCGCCTTCAGCAGGTCGATCCGGTGCTCCAGCCGCCGGCGCTGGTCGGTGACGGCCGCGAGCTTGACGTGCGCTTCGCTCAGCCGGGTTTCGACGCTCGTAAGCGCCAGGTAGCCGCGCTCGCCCCAGACGGCGTTGTAGCCGAAATACGAGACCACAGCGACGCTTAAGGCGGGCAGTATGGCCAACCCGAAAAAACTCACGACGCTACGTCTGATTCGCATGACGGGGAACGAATCACTACCGAGTCGCGAGGTCAAGAGGAGATTCGTTAAGAGCGCAATCGTGCGCGTTAACGGATGGCGCCGAGCGGAAAATCACGGATCGCCGGGTAGCGGCGTTTCGTGAACGAACCCGGCGGTGGGGTCGTTGAGAAACAGCGGCCGTCTCGCCGCATGGCGAATGCGGAGGATGCGAATTTCATCGCGGCCGGGCACTTGGCGGAAGAAAATCAGATAGGGGTAAGGATGCGTGGGAAACACACGGCTGTCGCGCATCCCAGTGGGGTGGCCGGAACGCGGGTATTCCGCGAGAAACGCCGCAACAGCATATATTCGGTCAACAACTCTCTGTGCCGCCGTCGGATTGTCGTGTGCGATGTGGTTGTAGATTTTGTCTATGTGACGCAGCGCCCGCGGGCTGAACGAAAAGGGCATTACGAATCCCTTCCGACTATTGCGTCATTAGTTAAAAGGTTGGCGTGCGATCCGAAGTCAAGAGGCATTTTTGAAAAAATGAGTGCACCTCAGCGTGAACGGCGGAATACGGCATCCACTTCCTGTTGAGACGCAACTTCGCCGCGGTCCATTTCAGCCAAAGCCTCTTCCAGGTCCGCACGCTCCTCTTCGGATAGCGGATAAACCACCGGTTCTGCCTCTATGGCCAATAGGAGCCCGACGGCTTCCTGCTGCCGCCACTCAGGCCAGGAGCGAACGCGATCAAAGACCGCTTCAAGCTGTTCCTTTGTCATAAGCTTCTTATAGCACAACCGGAGAGCGCTCAAAAGCAAGAAGGCCGCCGGTCGGCAGCCTTCTCGCAACGAATTCGAGCCAGGGACTTTACGACTTCAAGACGCTCTTGCCTGCGTAGACGGCTTGATCGCCAAGCTGCTCCTCGATGCGCAGGAGCTGGTTGTATTTCGCGATGCGGTCGGAACGGCAGGCCGAACCCGTCTTGATCTGACCGGCGCAAGTCGCCACCGCAAAATCGGCAATGGTGGAATCTTCGGTCTCGCCCGAGCGGTGCGAGATCACGTTGCGGTAGCCCGCCTTGTGCGCCATCTCGACCGTTTGCAGCGTCTCGGTGAGGGTGCCAATCTGATTGAGCTTGATGAGCACCGCGTTGGCGGCGTGCTTGGCGAGACCCATCTTCAAGCGCTCCACGTTGGTGACGAACAGATCGTCGCCCACGAGCTGGATCTTGCTGCCGAGCGACTTGGTGATGGCAATCCAGCCTTCCCAATCGTCCTGGGCGAGGCCGTCCTCGATGGAGAAGATCGGATAGCGCGCCACCAGATCCTCGTACACCTTGACCATGCCGAGCGGATCGAGAGTGCGGCCCTCGCCCTTCAGCACATACTTGCCGTTCTCGAAGAATTCGGACGAGGCCGGATCGAGCGCGATGAAGATGTCCCCGCCCGGACGGTAGCCCGCCTTCTCGATGGCCTTGACGATGAACGACAGCGCCTCGTCGGCACTCTTGAGGTTCGGTGCGAAGCCGCCTTCGTCGCCCACGTTGGTATTGTGGCCGGCGTCCTTCAGCGCCTTCTTGAGGACGTGGAATACCTCGGCGCCCATGCGCAGGCCTTCCTTGAAGTTCGGCGCGCCGACCGGGGCGATCATGAATTCCTGGAAGTCGATCGGGTTGTCGGCATGCACGCCGCCGTTCAGGATGTTCATCATCGGCACCGGCAAGAGGTTCGCCTTGGCGCCGCCGATGTAGCGGTAGAGCGGCAGGTTCGCCGCATCGGCCGCGGCCTTCGCCGCCGCCAGCGAGATGCCGAGAATGGCGTTGGCGCCCAGCCGCGCCTTGTTGGGCGTGCCGTCGAGCGCGATCATCGTCTTATCGAGACGGACCTGCTCCTCGGCGTCCATGCCGCAGAGCGCGTCGAACAGCTCGCCGTTGACCGCGGCCACCGCCTTCTCGACGCCCTTGCCGCCGTAGCGCTTCTCGCCGTCGCGCAGTTCCACCGCTTCGTGCACGCCCGTCGAAGCGCCCGACGGCACGGCGGCGCGGCCGAAGGAGCCGTCTTCCAGGCGGACGTCGACTTCGACGGTCGGGTTGCCGCGGCTGTCCAGAATCTCACGGGCTTGGATGTCGATGATGGCGGTCATTTATTCGCGTCCTTGGTCGGTATTTCGCGCCCCGTTTAGGCGAATCGCGAGGGCCTATCAAGCGTGTCGAAACGGACATATTCCGGCGACAATGATGGTATAACTGCGTCTCTTCCGGCCTCGAAAAGGAGAACGCCTCCATGACCTTGTCCCGCGCCTTTGTCTCCGCAACCGTGTTGTGCTTGTTGACAGCGGTCGCTTTTGCCGCAGATACGCCCCCGCAGCCTCAGACCTGCACCGTGCATCCGGGGCACATGGACTTCCTGACGCCCGAAGAGCGCATGATGATGTTCTCGCTGAACCATCAGGAAACGGCCAATATGAACGACGAGCAGCGCCAGGCTTTCCGCAAGGCGCAGCACGACAAGATCGAAGCGATGTCCGACGCCGACCGGCAGAAATTCGCCGCCGACCTGAAGGCAAAATGGGACGCCCTGACCGCGGATCAGAAAGCCAAGATGCAGGCGGATGACGCCGCATTCCGCGCCAGCCATCCCAGGCCCGAACACCACGACTGCCAACCGTAGCTGCCCGGCGGGCGAATCCCTGTAAGACTGGAAACGAACCTACGAGGAGCAGGACATGCTCGCGACACCCGTGTTTCTTGCGACGGCGCTCGTCAACATCCTGGCGATCGTCCTTTATTTCTATATGGGCGTGAACGTCGGCCGGATGCGCGTGAAGCACAACGTCAAGGCGCCCGCGACCACCGGCGCCACAGAGTTCGACCGCGCCTTCCGGGTGCAGATGAACACGCTGGAGCACCTGCCGGTGTTCCTGCCGCTGCTGTGGCTGGCGATGCTCTATTTCAGCTGGCTGCCCTGGGCCGTTCCGGCGTTGGGCGTGGTGTGGATCATAGGCCGCGCGTTGTACATGGACGGCTATATGAAGGACCCAGAAAAGCGCGGCCTCGGCTTCGGTGTCTCCGCGCTTGCAGAAATCCTGCTGTTGGTCCTGGCGCTGATCGGGATCGTGGCGGCCTGGATGGTGGGTTAGGAACCCCGCCGTCCTCAACTCAAACTGTCATCCCGGACGCGCCGTAGGCGCGATCCGGGACCTACTAAACAACGAGCGCTTGTTGCCCGGTGGGTCCCGGCTCTGCGCGATTGCTTACGCAATCGCTTGGCCGGGATGACAGATGAGTTGAACGAGGAATCTTGAGCGAAAGCCGCTCTAGCCCTTCGCTCTTTTCTTCGCGATGGCGTCAAGGGCGATCAGCTCGTCGAGCAGCGCCGGGAAGTCCTTGAGCTTGAGCATGTTCGGGCCGTCGGACGGCGCCTTGTCCGGGTCCTGATGCACTTCCAGGAATATCGCGGCGACGCCCACGGCAACCGCGGCGCGCGCCAGCACCGGCACCATCTCGCGGTCGCCGCCGGTCGAGGCGCCCAGCCCGCCCGGCTGCTGCACGGAGTGCGTGGCGTCGTACACCACCGGCACGCCCAGCTTCGCCATGATCGGCAGCGCGCGCATGTCGGAGACCAACGTGTTGTAGCCGAAGCTGACGCCGCGCTCGCAGGCCATCACGTTCGGATTGCCCGCGCCGGTGACTTTGGCGATGACGTTCTTCATGTCCCAGGGGGCGAGGAACTGGCCCTTCTTGATGTTGATTGCCTTGTGGGTCCGCGCGGCGGCGACGAGCAGGTCGGTCTGGCGGCAGAGGAAGGCGGGTATCTGGAGCACGTCCACCACGTCGGCGACGGCGGCGCAATGGTCCTGCTCGTGCACGTCGGTGAGGACCGGAATGCCGAGGCTGCTCCTGATCTCGGCGAAGATCGGCAGCGCCAACTCCAACCCCATGCCGCGCGAGGTCGCGGCCGAGGTGCGGTTGGCCTTGTCGAAGCTGGTCTTGTAGACGAGGCCGACGCCGGCTTTTTCACACACCTCTTTCAGCGCGTGGGCCATTTCGAGGGCGTGCGCCCGGCTTTCGAGCTGACATGGCCCGGCAATGACGGAGAGCTTCTTCGTGTTGCCGATTTCGACGGAACCGACCTTCACGGTCGCATGGGGGGATACAGCGGTCATAGGGGCATTGTAGGGAAGAATTCGCCCGATCAAAACACCTTGTTATTTGAGCAGATACACAATCGCGCTCATGGGGGTGATCAGCGGCGCCAGGATGGTGACGATCGACCAATAGGTCGTGCGGTCGACCCGCACCATGTCGCCCGGCAGGATGCGCGTGGTCTCGTCCATAGGCAGCCGGCGTTCCAGGCTCTCGCCCTGATGGCGCACCCAGATGACGGACTCGATCGCCCCCTCCTTAAAACCGCCCGCCAGCGCAATGGCGTTAGGCGCCGACATGGCGTTCACATAGGCATATTCGCCCGGCTTGGCGACTTCGCCGAGGATGTAGAACGGCCGGTAGGTCGTGACCTCCACCGCCACCCGCGGATTGACGAGAAAACCGCCGTCGTTCATCGCCGCTGCGATGCGGGTCTCGAGCCCGAAGGCGGACAGTCCCGCCGCCTGTATCTGACCGATCAGCGGCAGGCGCACGTAACCCTGGCTGTCGATGGTGAAATCGCCGGACAGATCGCCTTCGTTGAACACGGTGATGTGCAGCCTGTCTCCCGTGCCGAGCAGGTAGGAATTGTCGTCCAACGGGCGTGTCCCCGTCACGGTGACGGTCTCAAAGCGCCTGGGCACGTCCATCGTCGAATAGCGCGACTGCGGCTCGACGGCGGGCGGCGCGGCCGCGGCGGGCGGCGGCGCCGGCACGACCGTGACGGGCGTCGTCGGTGCTGCGGCGGGAGCGACATCGCTTTGCACGTCCGAAGGCGGAATCATCGCGCCATAGCGCGGCTGCATGGGCGCCGCGGGCGCAGCGCTTTGCGCCCACGAACCGATGGCGAGCGCCGTCAAGGCGGCAAAGCCGAAAAGTACGGATCTCCAGCCCATGCCCCGAAGGTAATGGCCAGTCGTTTACGAACCGCTAAGAAAGAAAACTGCGGCCCCTTGCGGAGCCGCCGTTCCCCTGTTCCTCCCGGCTATTCCGAGAGCCAATACGACATTTCGGCATTGGGACGCTGGATGAAGCACTGCCGGTTGAGGTGGTACTTCTTGATCACGGCCAGCGCCTGATTGGCGGCTGCCTGGTCGGGACCGAAATCGAGCATCCAATGCGAACCGTCGACGACCTTCCAGGCGCCGCCGACATTCTGTACGGACGTCGACGCCGGGTTGTTGCCGACGCAATCCTGGCCGGGCGTCGGGTTGCTCGGCACATGGTTGCCGACCTTCCAGTACATCATCGCGGCGTTGGGCCGTTTGACGAAGCACTGCTGGTCGAAGCCGTACATATGGATGACGCTTGCGGCCTTGATCGCCTGCGGCATGTTCGGGCCGAAGTCGAGCATCCACATCGAACCCTGGACGACCTTCCAGGCGCCGCCGACATGCTGCGCTTGGACCGCGGAGGGATTGAAGTTGATGCAATCCTCGGGGCCCATAATCGGGAAAATCGGGAACGGATGCGGCATCACAGGATGCAGCGGCACGGGATTAATCGGACCGGGGTTGGGCTGCGGCGGATTGGGCAGCGGCATCGGATGCGGCATAGGCAGCGGGCCCGGGAAGAATTGAACCCGGTTCAACTCGCCGCGGCTCTCGTAATCGTTGCGGCCGGAGCCGTCGGTGAAATCGGTGAGCACTGTGTAGCGCAAATTGCCTCCGGGGCCCTCACGCAGAATGACCAGCGAGCGCTTGAAGCCTGGGGTGAACATGGCGGTTACGATTCGCACGTCGTTCGAATTCACGGCTTCCGCGTAGCCATGGCCGGAAACCGCACCCCAATCGCAATCCGTGGGATGGCACTGGCCGAAGACGCGAACCGTGACCTGGCCGCCGCCCGAAGCGGTGACGACAACGCGCGTGACGTCACTCGTGTTCGGATCGGTGTTGGTCCAGTTGCCGAGAAAATCGGATACGCCCGCCAGGGCCGCACCCGTCATCAGCCCGGCACTCAGTATGGCAGCGACAACGACGCCGCAGCGTAGTTTCAGTGACATGATGGAGACCTCCCAATTGGCAACGCTCACCCCCCTCAAGGCGACGTGGCGGGTTAACTATAGAGGGTTCCGGGCGTTCGGACGAGGCGGGTTTTGCAAAGAAAATGCAACGCAGGTGCGAGCCCCCGGCGGTCGAAAAACTAAGGAATCAAAGCCCCTGTGAAGGTTGTCACGCTTCTTTGCCCCAGCGTCACCGTAAAGCCGTGAGGGCCCGCGACGGGGGGCGTGATTTCGCCGAGGTCGAGACTGTCTGTCGTGGCGTAGGCCTTGAGGCTGCCGATCCCGGCGCTGCCGAAGTCGTAGTGAACCGTCAGCGGCCCACTAAACGGGTTGACCACGACGATCGCCACGCTGCGGCCGTCAGGGCTGACGAAACCCGTGTTCGCGAAATTCGGGCCGGCGATCTCCATCAGTTTCCAGCCGGGGCGTGCGAAGCGGCTGTAATTGGCCATCGCCCAGAGGCGTTTCGGTATCACAAGCGCGCCGTTCGCCGCTCCGTCGGGCGGAGACAACACGCCCATGCTGCCGAGCTGGTGGTTCATCCCGGGCGGAATGGTGACGAAGATCGCAAAGCAATAGATCCAGGCCGAGGCGCGTGCTTCGGTCATGTCGAGGTGGATATAGCGTGCGACCTTGAGCGCGGCGGTCATGGTGGGGTCGTCGTTCTGTGCCGGCTGCATCAAAGACATCTCGCTCATCCAAACCGGCTTGTGCGTCTCTTCCCATGCCTGCTTGAACAAGGAACGCGCGGGATCGGCGAACGGATCGGAGGCGGAAAGCTGGTAGGAATGCGATGCCAGCACGTCGACGAGCGGCGAACTCTGCGGATCGTCGAGCGCCGGCTTCAGATGCGCCCAAGCGCCGGACCAATTGGTGCCTTCCGACAGCATGACTTTGGTGTTCAGGCCGCGCGCGTGGATCATCGGCGCGAGAATCTTCACGAACTCGCGCATCTGGGCCGGCGTCCAGATGCAGGAAGGCCACGGCGCGGGGACGCCGGGCTCGTTCTGTACGCTGAGCACATCGATGTCGGCCCCGAGCGAATGATAATAGGCGAGGAAGCCGACCAGATACTCGGCATAAGCGTGATAATTGGCGGGCAGCAGCGAACCCTGGACGAGCTTGCCGTTGTCCTTCCACTGCGCCGGCGGCGTGAACGGCACGGCGTAGAGGACCGGCTTGGCCCTCCGCAGGTTCAGTTTGCCGGGAACCGGCACGGGATGGAGTATCGGCTGGATCGCACGCCACTCAGCCTGCGTGCCGTCATCGTGGGCCCAGTCGTATCCCACGAAGGTCGCAGACGGAATCAGCTTGGCCGAGGGCGAGATCGTGAGGCGGACGATGTTCAGCCGCGCACCGGATTCTCCATAGAGAAGATCGTAAGCCCTGGCGCGGTCCTGGGGCGACGTGATCATCGCCATGATCTGCTCGGTGGCAGCGGTGAAGCCCGCGCCGAAACCGGTGATAGTCTGGTACGTGGTTCCGGGATGGACGCTGAAAGTGGCCATGAAGCCCGGCTTTCCCGGCGGTTCCGCGCGGCACGCGGCGAACGCCAGAAGGCCGGCCAGCAATGCGGTAAGAGCAAATGTCCGTTTCATCGCGTCCCCCAGGATGAGTTGGCGGTCGATGATACTGCCGGCGGACCCGGCGCTTCGCGGCCTTATTTGTCACACATGCCGGCGCGCGAAGGTTTGCCGGGCGATTTCGACTCTCCTACTAATTGCACCTCTTTTGGCGGGAGGGCCCGTGCGGTACTTCGATTCGGGACAGGGCCGGGTGCGCTACCACGATCTGGCGGGGACGGGCGTGCCGCTGGTTTTCGTGCACGGGCTCGGCTGCGCGTCGTCTTGCGATTATCCGGAGGCGGCTGCCGATCCCGCGCTTGCCGGCAAGCGCAGAGTGCTTATCGATTTGCTGGGGGCGGGCTTCAGCGACCGGCCGGCGGAATTCGCCTATACCGTCGAGGCTCACGCGCGGTGCGTGATTGCATTGATCGAGCGGTTGGGTGCCGTCGATCTTTTCGGACACAGCGCCGGCGGCGCGATTGCGATTGCCGTCGCGGCGCAATGTGAACTGGTCCGCAGCCTCGTGTTGTCGGAGCCCAACCTCGATCCGGGCGGCGGGACCTTCAGCCGTGCGATTGCCAAGCAGAGCGAGGAGGATTTTATCCGCCGCGGCCACGACCTGTTTGTCCGCGAAGCGCAGCGCGAAGGCGATCCGATCTGGGCAGGTTCGCTCGCCGCGTGCCTGCCGCGCGCTGTCCACCGTCTGGCTGTGTCATTGGTCGAAGGTTGCGTGCCGAGCTGGCGCGAACAGCTATATGCCATCACCATTCCAAAGACGGTGATCTTCGGCGAGCGCTCCCTGCCCGATCCAAATTACGAGCGCCTGCAACGCGACGGTATCGCCGTGCGGATCGTGCCGGAGGCCGGTCACTCGATGGCAAATGAAAATCCGTCCGGTCTGGCACACGCCATCGCAACCGCGCTTAAGAGCGCGATGTAATCGGTAGGGCACCGAAGATAGAGCAGAAGGTGCTGAGAGTGTCGTAGGTTTGTGCACAAACACAAATTGTCATTCCCGGCCGACCATCCGAAGCGCAGCGAAGGATGGGAGGGAAAGGGAACCCAGGTCTCCAAACCTGCGCGCTGTCGATACCTGGGTCCCCTTTCCTCGCATCGCGCGTATAGCGCGCGATGCTCGGCCGGGGATGACAGTTTGGGATTATCTACCGCGCACCGAAGACGGTTCAGATGACGCTAAAGGCGGCCTATTATTCTGGCCAAACTTGTCGGCCGATACTCTTGAACTTCGTGACACTAAGAGCGCCGCGGAGATTACGTGCCTTGCTGCCGGGAGCAGCTAATGCCAGAGCTACTGCGTTGCGTTCAGCTTCCCATATCTCGACCGTTTCAAAGGCTTGGTTCAGCAGCACCAAAAGTACCGCGTCCCAGGGATGGTTGAGCCTGATGCTGCCGAGTCTCTGACTGGGATTCACTTTTCCGCCAGAGATAGAGAGTACTCGGGCTTTAATTTGGTACTTTCGACCGTTGCTGTCGGCCGCGTCATAACCAGGTTCCCGTGCTGGCGCTAGCGTTAGCCTGAGAAGACGCGCCGCTTCGTACTCGCCAATCTCTCCCGTGATGCCGAGTGGTCGCCCCGTAACTAAATAATACTCTCGTGCAAGCTGGCAGGCATCAGCGAGAATTTCGCGAGCCCCACGAGCTACCACGTCACACCAACCTCCCCTGCTTCACCGCCGCCGCGATGAAAGATTTGAACAGCGGGTGCGGGGCGAAGGGGCGGGACTTTAGCTCAGGGTGGAACTGCACGCCGATGAACCACGGGTGCGTGGGGATTTCCATGATCTCGGGCAGCCTGCCGTCGGGCGACCAGCCGGAGACCACCAGGCCGTGCTCGGCAAGGTGCTTGGTGTAATTCGTGTTCACCTCGTAGCGGTGGCGGTGGCGTTCCGAGATTTCGCGCGTGCCGTAGACTTCCGCCACGCGGCTGCCTTCCGTCAGCACAGCGGGATAAGCGCCGAGCCGCATCGTGCCGCCGAGATCGCCGTCCTGCGCGCGTTTTTCGAGCTGGTTGCCCTTGATCCATTCGGTCATCAGGGCGATCACCGGATGGCGCGGCCGGCTGTTCTCGGTGGTGTTGGCGCCTTCCAGACCCGCCAGATTGCGTGCCGTCTCGATCACCGCCATGTGCAGGCCGTAGCAGATGCCGAAGAACGGTATCTGGCGCTCGCGGGCGAATTTCACCGCCTGGATTTTGCCTTCCACGCCGCGTTCGCCGAAACCGCCCGGCACCAGGATGCCGTTGACGTTCTCGAGGAAGGTGGCCGCATCGGCGCGTTCGAAAATCTCGCTGTCGATCATGTCGAGGTGAACATGGACGTTGTTCGCCAGCCCGCCGTGGGTCAGCGCTTCCGCCAGCGACTTGTAGGAATCCTTCACCTGCATGTACTTGCCGACCACGGCGATGCGCACTTCGCCTTCGGGATTGGCGACACGGTCTACCACCCATTGCCACTTGGAAAGATCCGGCTGGGGCGAGTCCTTGATGCCGAAGACGTTGAGCAGTTCGCTGTCGAAGCCCACCCGGTGATAGGCGAGCGGCGCCATATATATGGTGGACAGGTCGAGCGCGGGGATGACGCGCTCCTTCGGCACATTGCAGAACTGGCCTATCTTGCGGCGCTCGTCTTCCGGCAGCGGCTTCTCGGAGCGGCACAAGAGAATGTCGGGCTGGATGCCGATAGCCCGCAGTTCCTTGACCGAATGCTGCGTCGGCTTGGTCTTGAGTTCGCCCGCCGCCTGCAGATAAGGCACCAGGGTCAGGTGTACGAAGGCGTGTTTCTCCCGCCCCAATTCGTTGCCGAGCTGGCGGATCGCCTCGAAGAACGGCAGGCCCTCGATGTCGCCGAC
>PMKE01000116.1 GCA_003158585.1 Alphaproteobacteria bacterium | reverse complement strand
GGGCGGCATCAAGGGCATGGCGCTCAACCTCGAGAACGACAACGTCGGCGTGGTGATCTTCGGTTCCGACATCACGATCAGCGAAGGCGACGTCGTCAAGCGCACCGGCGCCATCGTGGACGTGCCGGTCGGCAAGGCCATGCTGGGGCGCGTGGTCGATCCCTTGGGCGAACCGATCGACGGCAAGGGCCCCATCACCGGCGCCGCCGAACGCCGCCGCGTCNNTCGGCGACCGCCAGACCGGCAAAACCGCCATCATCGTCGACACCATCATCAACCAGAAGCGGATCAACGCCGAGGGCGACGAGAAGAAGAAGCTCTATTGCATCTACGTGGCCGTCGGCCAGAAGCGCTCCACCGTGGCGCAGATCGTCAAGAAGCTCGAGGACGCGGGCGCGATGGATTACACCATCGTCGTCGCCGCCACGGCGTCGGAGCCCGCTCCGCTGCAATATCTGGCGCCGTTCTCCGGCTGCGCGATGGGCGAGTGGTTCCGCGACAACGGCATGCACGCCCTCATCATCTACGACGATCTGTCGAAGCAGGCCGTGGCCTACCGCCAGATGTCGCTCTTGCTGCGCCGCCCGCCGGGGCGCGAAGCCTATCCGGGCGACGTGTTCTATCTGCATTCCCGCTTGCTGGAACGCGCCGCCAAGATGAACGAAGACAACGGCGGCGGCTCTCTGACCGCCCTGCCCGTCATCGAGACCCAGGCAAACGACGTTTCTGCCTACATTCCGACCAACGTGATCTCGATCACCGACGGTCAGATCTTCCTCGAGACCGAACTGTTCTATCAGGGCATTCGCCCGGCGGTGAACGTCGGCATCTCGGTCTCCCGCGTGGGATCGAGCGCCCAGGTGAAGGCGATGAAGCAGGTGGCGGGTTCGATCAAGCTCGACCTCGCGCAGTATCGCGAAATGGCGGCCTTCGCGCAGTTCGGCTCGGACCTCGACGCCTCGACGCAACGCCTGCTCAACCGCGGCGCGCGCCTGACGGAACTGTTGAAGCAGCCGCAGTACTCGCCGATGCCGGTGGAGGACCAAGTGGTGGTCATCTATGCGGGCACCAAGGGCTATCTCGACAAGCTGGCGATCCATGACGTGGGCCGCTTCGAGGAAGAGTTCCTGCGGCACATGCACGGCAAGCACCAGGACCTACTGGACGCCATCCGCACCGGCGGCGTCTTGACGCCCGAAATCGAGGGCAAGCTCAAAGCCGCCCTGGACGACTTCGCGAAGGCGTTTGCCTGATGCCGAGCCTTAAGTCCCTCCGCAACCGCATCGCTTCGGTCAAGGCGACGCGAAAGATCACCAAGGCCCAGCAGATGGTGGCGGCCTCGAAGTTCCGCCGCGCGCTGGACGCCGCGGTGGCGGCGCGCCCCTATGCGGAGAAGATGGGCCATGTGATCGCCGACCTTGCGGCGGGGATGAAGGGCAATCCCGAGGCGCATCCCTTGCTGCGCGGCTCGGGCAAGGACGGCACGCACCTTTTGATCGTCGCCACCTCGGACCGCGGGCTGTGCGGCGGCTTCAACACCAACATCGTGCGCCTGGCCAGGCAGAAGATCGAAGAGCTTCAGGGCCAGGGCAAGAAGGTGCTGATCTTCACCGTCGGCCGCAAGGGACGCGACCAGCTCAAGCGCCTGTACGGCGGCCTTATCGTCGAATCCGTCGAATTCACGGGCGTCAAGCGCATCGGATTCGGCAACGCGCTCGGCATCGGCCGGCGCGTGCTGGAGATGTTCGCCGAGGGCAAGTTCGACGCAGCAACCCTCGTCTTTTCCCGTTTCCGCTCGGTGATCAGTCAGGTGCCGACGGCGCAGCAGCTCATCCCCGCGCCTGTCGAAACGAAAGAAGGCGCCGCCAATCTCGTCTACGAATACGAGCCGGACGAACTGGAAATCCTGGCCGAGCTGTTGCCGCGCAACGTCAGCGTCCAGATTTTCCACGCCCTCCTGGAGAACGTGGCGGGCGAGTTCGGCGCCAAGATGACGGCGATGGACGGCGCCACGCGCAATGCCGGCGACGTCATCGACAAGCTGACGCTGCTCTACAACCGCACGCGTCAGGCGCAGATCACCAAGGAACTGATCGAGATTATCTCTGGGGCTGAAGCACTGTGAACTGGGAGCACTGACTATGGCCTATACGACGAAAGCAACGAGCAAAGGCGGCCGCGAGGGCCGCGCGAATCTCGAAGGCGGCGCGCTGGCGCTGTCGATGGCATTCCCGAAGGAACTCGGCGGCGCGGGCGACGGGCACAATCCCGAGCAGCTATTCGCCATCGGTTACTCCGCCTGTTTCAATCAAGCGGTGATCGCGCTCGGCCGCAAGCACGGCATCGACCCGGCCAAGGCCGTCGTCACCGTACAGGTGACCATCGACAAGGACGAAGTCAGCTTCGCGCTCAAGGCGGACATCACGCTGTCCGTTCCGGGCGCCGACAAGGCCGCCGTGCAGGCCCTGCTCGAAGACGCCCACAAGATCTGCCCCTATTCCCGCGCCACGCGCGGCAACATGCCGGTCAGTTTGACCGTGGTTTGAGGTTCCTGATGAGCTTGAACTTCACAGCAGAGAAATGGGGCGAGGTATTCGACCACCTTAAGTCCATTCAAGATAGTATGGTCCGCACGGTTGCGGATATTGCCGAGATACGCGCGTGCATGGACCGCATCATCGCCGTGAATCCCGCTGTGCCGCAAGAATGCCAGGAGTAGATCGATGAACGCAGAGACGAGCAACAAACCGGGCTGGGTGACTCAGGTCACGGGTGCCGTGGTGGACGTGCAGTTCGACGGCCATCTGCCGGAGATCATGAACGCGCTGGAGACCGACAACCACGGCCATCGCCTGGTGCTCGAAGTGGCGCAGCATCTTGGCGAGTCCACCGTGCGCACCATCGCGATGGATTCCACCGAGGGTCTGGTGCGCGGCCAGAAGGTCAAGGATACGGGCCTCGCCATCGCCGTTCCGGTGGGCAATGCCACGCTCGGACGCATCATGAACGTCATCGGTGAACCGGTGGACGAAGCCGGTCCCATCTCGGGCGTCGAGATGCGCCCGATCCATGCCGAGGCGCCAAGCTTCACCGATCAGTCCACCGAGTCGCAGGTGCTGGTCACCGGCATCAAGGTCGTCGACCTTTTGGCGCCCTACGCGCGCGGCGGCAAGATCGGCCTG
>PMKE01000115.1 GCA_003158585.1 Alphaproteobacteria bacterium | reverse complement strand
CGAGAAGCGCGCCCGCATCATCAAAGCGGAGGCCGAGTTCGAAGCCGCGCTCAAACTGCGCGAAGCGGCCGACGAGATTATGAAGACGCCCGCCTCGCTCGAGCTGCGCCGCATGCAGATGCTCACCGAAATCGGTGCCGAGCAGAACACCATGACGGTCGTGATGATGCCGAGCGAGTTCGTCGAAGCGGCGAGGGCGCTGGCAGGAAGGAAAAGCTGAACAGCCTTTCCTCCCGCGTTTCGTCGTCGCTACTGTGCGCCGGGCGGTTCCGGCTGAGGGTTGAGTTCGTTGGTGTGCAGCTTGATCTGGTTGCTGTTGCCCTTGATCTGGCTGCTATGCAGTTTGATCTGAGAAGAACTGTCGCCCGGCGGGTCCGGCTGGGGATTGAACGCGCCCGCATGGAGCTTGACCTGCATACTATTGCCCGGGTTGTTTCCTGAAGTAGCTCCGGGCGGCAGGGGCTGCGGGTTGAGAGATACGGCATTCCCCTTCTGCTGCAAGCTGTTCATCTTGATGTGTGTGCTGTCCAGCTTGAGTTGGCTGCTGTTGCCTTTGATGAACGTACTTTCGTACTTCAGGTAACGGCTCTCGCCCTTGATCTGCGTGCTGTGTTTGTCCTGCTGAGACACGCCGGTCGAGACGTCTTGGCTGCCCGTGTCGGCCGCTTGTGCCTGCACCATGCCGACCGACACTCCGATAACCGAAACCGCTGCAAGCAGCTGTCCGGTACGTAACTTATGCTTGGTCATCGTTTCCTCCGGGTTGTTTGTCCAAGTGGCTGTAGAGAATCGTCATGTGCAATTTCCTGCGCTCTTCGATGTCCGAAGGCTCCGGCGTGCCCGAAGCGGCGCAATAGGCGGCAATCGCCGCATCCATATCGATGAGATCGGCGGGGTCCGTCGTTTCCGTATCCTCGGCTTCGCCGAGATATTCGCCGGCGTCGCGCACCCACTGTGCGTAGTCGTCCGCCGCCCGCATGAAAGGGAGTGCGCCCTGCGCTGTCACGTAGTCGCCGATCGTGCCCTTCTTCGAGTATTCGCCTGCCGTCTGCGGATGCGGCACGACGTGCAGCCAGGTCTCGGACCCGTCGGGCGCCACGCGCCTGCCCAACGGATAGAGTCGGCACACCAGCGGCCGGTCGGGATGCACCGTGCAGCCTTGTGGGCCGAGGAAGATGCAGGTGTCCGTATCTTCGGTGCGGCGCAGGATGACGCCGGCGCCGTCCTCGGTGCAGTCGGCGCGGAATTGCGCGCTGGTTTTTCCCACTCTCTTGGCGAGACGGGCTACTTCGTAGGGATTGACCTGGATGATCTTGTGCCGGCAGCAGCGCGAGCACGCGTGGCAGACGTATCCGAACGCCTCCTTGCGCGCAGTCTCCTGCTGCTGAATCACCACTATCTCGAATCCCACCGGAAAACGGTAGTCAGGATACCTCTTTATTCCGGCGCCGGGAATGGCTTTGAAAACAAGGTGTTGCTTGCCGCTGCGTCAGGATTTCGTCAATTCCTTACGGCTTCCTCGCGATGCTCCCGTGGACGTGTCGCGCGCAGCCCGAGCATGCCGTCGCGTTGCACGGCCCTTTGCCAACCGAGGAATTCCTCGATCGACAGATTGTAGCGGACGCATGCATCGAACAGAGTGATCAGCCCTCCCAGTACGGCCGTCACCACAATCGCCTTGCGGCGGATGACCCAGCGCTGTGTGTCGCGAGGCGGCAAATCGGCGAGCGTCACTTCGCAGCCGTCTGGGCCGATCACGCGAGCCATCGGTATTCTTCCATCACGTCCCATCGAAACACCTCCGTGAAAGAGCGTAGGTTCAGATGCTAATGCAAACCAATCGCGAGTAGCAATTGTAATTTGTATTTGAATGCCTAACAGGCGGTGAATTTAGATATTCAATAGCATTAGATATGAGTACTAACTGACAGTTACGGTCTTTCACGCGAACATATCTTTTCTTACTCTGCGTAATACTTTGGCTATAGCTATTTTCCACGTAGTGTCTTTAGGAATTGAGCAACTATTTGACGAAAGCTGCCGCTACTGCTTCTTTGTGTATTTGTTGTGACTTGGAGGCGGCACGTGAGAACTGTCCCATATGTGATCGGTCCTGCGGTCTTGGCGTTGCTGCTGGCGGGATGTGCCGGCTTCCCCTCGGCGACCTGTTCCGCCGGTCTGGAGACGATGACCGAGGCGCAATTATTCCTCGGCAGGAGTATTCCCGGAGGGGGAGTTGTCGGCGACGAAGATTGGCAGCGGTTCCTCGATGAAGAAGTCACGCCGCGTTTTCCCGACGGGCTGACCGTCGAGGACGCTGTGGGCCAATGGCGGGGAAGCGGCGGGATCGTGCGCGAGCCGTCGAAACGACTGACGATCGTGCTCACGGGGGCACCTGACGAACAGTCGAAGCTATCCTCCATCAGGGAATCCTATAAGCGGCGCTTCCGGCAGGAATCCGTCCTGCTCCTTGAAACCCGGAGTTGCGGTTCCTTCTGAGCGTTTTTGCAGTAGGCTCCGGATATGGCCGGGGGTCCGCATGACCAAAGAAATCCTGAATTAAGTCCTTCCCGTCGTCATCATGGCGGCCGTTCTCATCTGGCGTCTCAGCCGCCAGCAGAAAGGCCGCCCGGTAAAGCCCTCGCGTCTGTGGATCAGGCCGGCCATCATTGGGGCGTTACTGGCGCTCGCTTTCCTGCATCCGCCTGCGATCACGCCGCTGTCGCTGGAGATTTTCGCCGCTGCCGCCGTGCTTGGCCTCGGCTTCGGCTATTTCCTGGCCCGCCACCAGCATTTCACGCTCGATCCCGAAACAGGCAAGATCACCAGCAAAATGTCGCCCTTCGGCATGATGCTGTTCGTCGGCCTGTTTGCCGCCCGCACCATCTTCCGGCTGGTGACCACAGGCGGTCAGGCCCCGGACAAGCTGATGGCCCATTCAGATCAGATATTGCTCTACACCGACGCCGGCTTGTTCTTCGTATTCGCCCTGGTCTCGGCCCAGGCCTGGGAAATCTGGCGCCGGACCAAGCCCATGCTGGACGAACACGCTGCCCGGCAGGCTATCCCGGAGGCCAAACCGGAGGCCGAATAACCGCTTGCCCCTGGGGGGCGTTTTCGTTAGGTTCCGCCGCCTCCCGAAACGACCGAAGGACTGCCTATGGCCCGCGTTACCGTCGAAGATTGCGTCGACAAAATTCCTAACCGCTTCGATCTGGTTCTTTCGGCGTCGTTCCGCGCCCGCCAGCTTTCGGGTGGAGCGGAGACGCTGGTGGACCGCGACCGCGACAAGAATCCGGTAGTCGCCCTGCGCGAGATCGCGGCCAAGGAACTGAAGCCGGAAGACCTCAAGGAAGAACACATCAAGTCTCTTCAGAAGCACGCCGAAGTCGACGAGCCGGAAGAGGCGCGTCCCGACACCGACGAGGGCCGCGAGGACCCGCAGTTCCGTCAGGTGACCGAGGAAGAGCTGCTGCGCGCCCTCACCAGCGAAGCCCAGCGTCGCGCCGAACCTCAGCCCGAGCCGGAAGTGGACTACGAAGAGTAGCGCGCCGCGCTCCTCCTCATCGTCGAAATCGGAAATCTGAAACCGGAAGAGCGCTGTATCCACGCGTCTTTCTGAATTCCGATTTCCGATTTCCGCAAAGCGCGCCTATATAATAGGCGCCATGACTGCTACGCCCCAATCGGCCGAAAAAGGCGATGTGGCCCCGCTGACGCCCCCGCGCGCCCGCGGGCGGCGCAAGCTCATGCGCCAGACGGAGCTGGTGGACCGCGTCAAGGCCTACGACCCGGGTGCCGACGAGGCCCTGCTGAACAAGGCCTATGTCTACGCCATGAAGGCGCACGGCAAGCAGTTCCGCGCCTCGGGCGACCCCTATTTTGCCCATCCCCTGGAGGTCGCGGCGCTTCTGACCGAGCTGAAGCTCGACGAGGCCACCATCGCCACGGGGCTGCTGCACGACACCATCGAGGACACACTCGCCACCTACGAGGACATCAAGGAGAATTTCGGCCAGGAGATCGCCGATCTGGTGGACGGGGTCACCAAGCTCACCGGCCTCGAGGTCTTCTCGGAGCGCACCAAGCAGGCGGAGAACTTCCGCAAGCTGATGCTGGCGATGTCGGCCGACATCCGCGTGCTGCTGGTCAAGCTCGCCGACCGCCTGCACAACATGCGCACGCTTCAGTACATCAAGGAGCCGGAGAAGCGCCGCCGCATCGCCCAGGAGACCTTCGACGTCTATGCGCCGCTGGCCGGGCGCATCGGCATGCAGCACATGCGCGAGGAGCTGGAGGACCTCTCCTTCGCGGAAATGCATCACGAAGCGCGCGCTTCGATCGTGACGCGCCTGGATCGCATGGATTCCTCGCGCGGCAAGATGATCGATCGCATCGCCGACCAGATCAAACGCAAGCTTGCCGAGTACGACATCGAGTCCTGGGTCTATGGCCGGGGCAAGCGCCCGTTCTCCATCTGGCGCAAGCTGCAGGAGAAGAAGATCAGTTTCGAGGAGCTTTCCGACGTCTTCGCCTTCCGCGTCATCGTGCGGACGGAGGAGGATTGCTACCGCACCCTCGGGGTGCTGCATATGGCCTGGCCGGCCGTGCCGGCGCGCTTCAAGGATTTCATCTCGACGCCCAAGCCGAACGGCTACCGCTCGCTGCACACCACGCTGATCGGGCCGGAAAAGCAGCGAGTGGAAATCCAGATTCGCACCCAGGAAATGCACGATGTCGCCGAACGCGGCGTGGCGGCGCACTGGCGCTACCGCGACATCAACGCCGACCCGGGCGAGAAGCGGGAAAACCGCGCCTACGAATGGCTGCGCGAGATGGTGGAGCTGTTGGAAACAGGCAACTCCGCGGAGGAGTTCCTCGAACAGTCGCGCCTCAACCTCTACCAGGACCAGGTGTTCTGCTTCACACCCAAGGGCAATCTCATCCCGCTGCCGCGCGGGGCGACGCCCATCGACTTCGCCTATCAGGTCCACACCGACCTGGGTCATCGCACCCTGGGCGCCAAGGTGAACGGCACGCCGGTGCCGCTCTACACGCCTCTGCGCAACGGCGACCAAGTGGAGATCATTGCCGGCAAGGACCAGACGCCGTCGCCGCTGTGGGAGCAATTCGTCGTCACCGGACGCGCCCGCGCCGAGATACGCCGCTTCCTGCGCCAGCAGCAGCGCGGCGAGCACATCAAGTTCGGCCGCAAGATTCTCGAAAAGATTTTCTCCGACGAGAAGCTGGAGCTGACCGACAAGGGCGTGGAGGGCGTCGCCAAACGGCTCGGCTTCACCAAGGCGGACGACGTCTACGCCGAGGTCGGGCGCGGCGCGCATCGCGGACACGACGTGCTGGCGGCGATCTATCCCGAATTCAAGCGCAATCCGGAAAAACGCAAGCAGGCTATCCTCGAAGAGCCGCCGCCGACGCCCAAGCGGATTTCCATCCGCGGCCTCACCGAGGGCGTCGCCTACAAGCTCGGTACCTGCTGCCATCCTCTGCCGGGCGACCGCATCGTGGGTCTGATGGTGCCGGGGCAGGGCGCCGTGATCCACACCATCGACTGCGCCGAACTGGAGAAGGCCCAGTCCACGATGGACGACTGGCTCGATGTGGCCTGGGGCAGCCATGCCGCGGAGACGGGGCCGTCCGTGGCGCGTCTCAAGGTGCGGGTGAAGAACGCGCCGGGATCGCTCGGCGCCGCCATGACGGCCATCGGCAACAGCGGCGGCAACATCTTCAACATGAAGACGATCAACCGAAATCCGCTCTATTTCGAATTCCAGGTGGACATCGTTGTGCGCGACGTGGCGCATCTGCAGAACATCATCGGGGCGCTGCGCGTGACCGAGGCCGTCGAGGCCGTCGACCGCGTCCGCGAGCCGGAAGCGGCGCAGCAATTGGGCACTTCCAACTGACGTTGGGCACGTACGGGCCCTGAACTACACGCTCTTTCGGCGGTGCAATTGGTGATATGCTCCCCCTGCAATGTAAGCGGGGGGGCTTCCGTGGCTGAACACGGCAAAAACGAACAGCTCGACCGTCGGTCGGAGAATGCGCTGTGGCGATCCGATAGATTCATCATCGCGTTTGTGGCTGCCGTTTTCGGGCTTTTCGCCTACTACATGATCTTGTCATTTAAGTTCAACGGCGGACCGCCGCAGCTCCATACCCTGCTTCACTACTTCGCTCCCGCGGCCGTTGTGCTCGCCATGTTTTTCCTGCTGTGCAGGGGGCGAGCCCGCGGTGTGCGGTTCTGGAGCGGAGCTGTGGCGCTATCATGCATTTTACCGCCTCTAATGTATTACGCCGCTCTTGTTGTGACGATTTCGATCGCGCTTGTGGGCCTGCTGTTTCCGACCGGCGAATGGACTGAACATTGCCAGCGCAATGACGGCGTGGCGCACTGCTCGATCTTTCGGGCATACACTATCGACGCGGAGGTTGTCGGTGTTGATTTTTGGCTCGGCAGTGACGCTCCGCCGTCGGCAGACGTCTATCTCATGGGAAGCACGAGCAAGAGTGTCTTTGTCCGGTTCAGCACGGATGCCGAGTATCGTGAGGTTTCCTGCCGGCCGAAATCGGGGGTCATGAGCTGTCCCTTGCCTAATGCCGCCGCGCTGATCGACGACGCCGGACCTCAAGCTGTTTGGGTCCGCTTTGAAATCGCGGCCGGCAAAACCGCGGAGCGGAAATTCGGGTTTCCAAACATGCGGAAACATGTGAAAAGTGGCCGCGGATACTTGCCCGATCTGCGCACCCGATAGGTTGACAGGCCATGCAGAAACTTCGTCTCGGCGTGAACATCGACCANNACGGCATCACCGCGCATCTGCGCGAGGATCGCCGCCACATCTCCGACAAGGACATCGAGGAATTGCGGCTGGAGCTGCGCATCCCGCTCAATCTCGAAATGGCCGCGACCGAGGAGATGAAGAAGATCGCGCTCAGGCATCTGCCGCACGCCTGCTGCATCGTTCCCGAGAACCGCCAGGAGCGCACCACCGAAGGCGGCATCGACGCGGCGGGTCAGCAGGCCCGGCTCGCGCCCATCGTCCGGGCGCTGGTGGACGCCGGCATTCGCGTCTCCATGTTCATCGAACCCGATAAGCGCCATCTCGACGCCTCGAAGACGCTCGGCGCTCCCGTGGTCGAGCTGCACACCGGCGCTTACAGCGAAGCGCACGGCGTGGACCAGGGCCGCATCCTCGAGAAGGTGCGCGAGGCCGCGCGCTACGGTACCTCCATCGGCCTCGAAATCCATGCGGGCCACGGCCTCACCTACGAGAACGTCAAGCCCATCGCCGCCATTCCGGAAATCCGCGAACTCAACATCGGCCATTACTTGATCGGCGAGGCGATGTTCGTGGGTCTTGATGCCTCCATCCGCCGCATGCGTATCTTGATGGACGAGGCGAGGGCTGCCTGATGATCCTCGGCCTCGGCTCCGATCTGATCGACATCCGCCGCGTGGCGGAGAGCATCGAGCGTTTCGGCGACCGTTTCCTCAATCGCATCTTCACCGAGGTGGAGCGCGCCAAGTCCGACCGGCGGGCGAATCGCGCCGCCAGCTATGCCAAGCGTTTCGCGGCCAAGGAGGCCTGCTCCAAGGCACTCGGCACAGGGTTGAACCGCGGCGTCTACTGGCGGGACATGGGTGTCGTAAATCTGCCGGGCGGAAAGCCTACAATGCGTCTAACGAACGGAGCCTTGCGGCGCCTGGAGGAAATCACGCCAAAAGGCCACACCGCAGTCATCGATTTGACGATCACCGACGATTTCCCACTGGCGCAGGCCATCGTCATCATCTCCGCTGTGCCTTCGGCGCCGCAAAGCGATAGTTAAGAAGCGCGGTGGTCTTGACGGCCTCAAAACCATCCGGTTCCCTGACATCGATGAGCGACATTGCCCCGACCGATACCGCGTCCGAGCCCGAGACTGCCCCCGTCGCGGAGGCGTCCGTCGACGTGCCTGCCGACGGCGGCGAGTCCGTTCCGGAGGCGCCCGCCGTACCCGCCGATGAGGCAGACCAGTCGGACTCCTGGTGGGACCTGCTCAAGATCCTCGTCTATGCGCTGATCATCGCGCTGGTGGAGCGCACCTTCCTCTTCCAGCCCTACAACATCCCGTCTGGCTCGATGGAGGACACGCTGCTGGTCGGCGACTTCCTGTTCGTCGAGAAGTTCTCCTACGGCTACAGCCGCTACTCGTTACCATGGGGCAGGCTGTTGCCGCCGTTCGATCGCGTGTGGGCGGGGGAACCCAAACGCGGCGACGTCGCCGTCTTTGCGCTGCCCTCGGACCCCTCGACCGATTTCATCAAGCGAATCGTCGGGCTGCCGGGGGACCATGTGCAGATGCTGGGCGGGGTACTGTTCATCAACGATAAGCCGATCCCCAAGGTGCGCGTCAGCGACTTTGTCGAGGACCGCAACGGCTACGAACACCACATCGCGCGCTACCGCGAGACGCTGCCGAACGGCAAGTCCTATTTCGTGCTCGACGCCGAGGCCAACGGCCCCAACGACGACACGCAGGTGTACAGCGTGCCCGCGGGGCATTACTTCATGTTGGGCGACAACCGCGACGATTCGGACGACAGCCGCGGGATTGTCGGATATGTTCCGGCCGACAATCTTGTCGGCAGGGCCGAATTCAAGTTCTTCTCGATCGATGACGACAAAACGCAGTGGTGGACGTTCTGGAAGTGGCCGTGGGCGATCCGCTACGAGCGCATGTTCACGCTCGTCGACTGATCTCGAAAAGCAGCTCGGACACGTCTTTGCGGACGAGGGCTTGCTCCGCCGCGCGCTGACGCATGCCAGCGCCGACACGCTTGCCTCGAACGAACGGCTGGAATTCCTGGGCGACCGCGTGCTGGGTCTGGTGGTCGCCGAGAAGCTGCACGCCCTCTATCCGGACGACGCCGAAGGAGCCCTCTCGCTCAAGTACAACGCGCTGGTGCGGGGCGAGGCCTGTGCGGCGGCGGCGGAAGTTGCCGGGCTCGGCGAACACATCATTCTGGCAAAAGCCGAGGCGGGCAGCGGCGGGCGCCGCAAAAGCGCCATCCTGGCGGGCACTTGCGAGGCGGTGATCGCCGCGCTCTATCTCGACGGCGGCATGGAGGCGGCGCGTCCGTTCATCGAGCGCTGTTGGGCCGATGCCTTTGCGGCGCTCAACGCCGACATGCGCGATCCGAAGACGGTGCTTCAGGAATGGGCGCAGAGCCGGGGCAAGAAGGCGGGCGCACCGGTCTATACGCTTGTCGGCCGCGAAGGGCCGGACCACGCGCCGCGCTTCTCCGTGGAGGTTCGTGTCGAGGGCAAGGAACCTCAAAACGGTACCGGCGGCTCCAAGCGCGAAGCCGAACAGGACGCGGCGAAGAACATGCTGCGGAGGTTGAATTTGTGGAACGACTGAATGCACTCCTTAAATTACCTCCCCCTTGTGGGGGCGAGCAGCGTCAGCGTGCGAGCGGCGAATGTAATGAGCCGGGTGGGGGGCGGTATTTCTCGCGGATGGCCCCCCACCCGACGCATCTTCGCTTCGCTCGATGCGTCGACCTCCCCACGAGGGGGAGGTGAATATGCGTTGCGGCTTTACAGCGGTGATTGGAGCGCCGAACGCGGGCAAGTCCACGCTGGTGAACGCACTGGTGGGCTCGAAGGTCGCCATCGTCAGCCCGAAGGTGCAGACCACGCGCATGAACGTGCGCGGCGTAGCCATGCGCGGCGAGACGCAGATCGTCTTCGTGGACACGCCCGGCATCTTCAAGCCGCGCCGCCGCCTCGACCGCGCGATGGTGGCCGCCGCCTGGAGCGGGGCAGGCGATGCGGACGCGGTGATCCACCTCGTCGATGCCGCCGAAGTCGTGGAGCGTCCGGGCGGCCATGCCGTCGCCGACACGGCCTCCATCATCGAAGGGCTGAAGGTCTCGGGCCGCAAAGTTGCTCTGGCATTGAACAAGATCGACGCCATGAAGCACGAGCAGCTTCTGCCGCTGGCGGAAAAGCTGAACGCCTCCGGCGTCTACGAGCAGGTGTTCATGATCTCCGCCCTCAAGGGCGACGGGCTCGATGCGCTGTCGGACTGGTGCGTCGCGAAGATGAAGGAAGGCCCCTGGCTCTATCCCGCCGATCAGGCCGCCGACATTCCTTCGCGCCTGCTGGCGGCGGAAATCACGCGCGAGAAGATCTATCTGCGCCTGCACGACGAGCTGCCATACGCCTCCACGGTCGAAACCGAGAAGTGGGAGGACAAGAAGGACGGCTCGGTGAAGATCGACCAGATCATCTATGTCCAGCGCGACAGCCAGAAGCCGATTGTGCTCGGCAAGAAGGGCGCCACGATCAAGATGATCGGCGAACTTGCGCGGAAGGAGTTGGAGCAGATATTCGACCGCCGCGTGCATCTCTTCCTGTTCGTCAAGGTGCGCGAGGACTGGGCCGACAAGCGCGAGCACTACCGCGACCTGGGGCTGGAGTATCCGGAGACCGAATAACATGTCATCCCGGCCAGCGAGCGAAGCGAGCGTGAGCCGGGACCCACCGGCACAGCGGCGCGTGTTCCGAAGTGGGTCCCGGGTCTGCGCAGGGCCTTCGGCCGGCTTGCCCGGGATGACAGCAGGGCTGTGAAATGGAGTGGAGCGACGACGCCATCGTTCTTTCGGTGCGTCCGCATGGCGAGAGCGGGGCGATCCTCGAAGCGCTGACCCGCAGTCACGGCCGTCATCTGGGGCTCGTTCGCGGCGGCGCCTCGCGCAGCCGCAAGCCGACGCTCCAGCCCGGCAACGGCGTACGTCTCGTATGGCGGGCGCGCCTGTCGGAGCATCTCGGCAATTTCACCGCGGAACTCGACCGCGCCCGTGCGGGCGAATTGATGGTCGGCCGCGAAGCGCTGATCGGCCTCAACGCCTTCACGGCGGTCGCGAGCGCGGCACTTCCCGAGCGGACGCCGCACGAATCGGTGTTCGAGGCCGGCAACATCCTGTTGGACGCTATGGTCGAAGACGGCCTTGCGCACTGGGGAGCGCTGTTCGTGAGCTGGGAGGCGGGGCTGCTCGAAGCGCTGGGCTTCGGACTCGATCTCTCGCAATGCGCCGCGACCGGTTCGACCGAGAATCTGCGCTATGTCTCGCCCAAGTCCGGCCGCGCGGTTTCGGCGGAGGCGGGCGCGCCCTATGCCCCGAAACTCTTCAAGCTTCCTGCCTTCCTCCTAGGATCGCAGAATAGCGATGTGAACGCCGCCGACATTGCCGCAGGCTTGGCGATGACGGGCCATTTTCTCCTCGAACGCGTCCTGCGTCCGAACGGAAAAGACATACCGCCCGCGCGCTTGCGCCTCGATGCTCTCGCGGCGCATGAAGTAGGCGAATCGCGCTAGACCACGCCCATGCCCACCGCCCCCGTCAAAGACGACATCCGCCCCGAGCCGCTGGCCACCGCCCTCAGCGAGCGCTACCTCGCTTATGCCCTTTCCACCATCACCCAGCGCGCGCTGCCCGACGCCCGCGACGGACTGAAGCCGGTCCATCGCCGCCTGCTGCACGCCATGCGCCTGCTCGGCCTCAACCCGGCGGCGGGGTTCAAGAAGTGCGCCCGCGTGGTGGGCGACGTGATCGGCAAGTTCCATCCCCACGGCGACCAGTCGGTCTACGACGCACTGGTTCGACTGGCGCAGGATTTCGCCGTGCGCTACCCGCTGGTGGACGGCCAGGGCAATTTCGGCAATGTCGACGGCGATAACGCCGCCGCCATGCGCTACACCGAAAGCCGCCTCACCGAGGTCGCGCAGGCGCTGCTGGAGGGCCTCGACGAGAACGCCGTCGATTTCCGCGCCACCTACGACGGCACCGAGGAAGAACCCGTCGTCCTGCCCGCCGCCTTCCCGAACCTGCTCGCCAATGGCTCCAGCGGCATCGCGGTCGGCATGGCGACCTCCATCCCGCCGCACAATCTGGGCGAACTCTGCGCCGCGACCATCGCGCTCATCGACAACCCCAACACGCGCGACGCCACGCTGCTGAAATTCGTGAAGGGGCCAGACTTCCCGACCGGCGGCATCATCGTGGACGGCCCCGAGGCCATCGCCGAAGCCTACAGGACCGGCCGCGGCTCGTTCCGCGTCCGCTCGCATTGGAAGAAGGAGGAGGGCGCGCGGGGCGTATTCCGGATCGTCGTCGATCAGATTCCCTACCAGGTTCCGAAAGCCAAGCTGATCGAGCGCATCGCCGAGCTGATCGAACAGAAGAAGGTGCCGTTACTCGACGACGTGCACGACGAATCCGCCGAAGACATCCGCATCGTGCTGACACCCAAGAGCCGCGTGGTGGAAGCCGAACTGCTGATGGAACAGCTCTTCCGCCAGACCGACCTGGAAGCGCGCGTCTCCCTCAACATGAACGTGCTCGACAAGGGCCTCGTGCCGAAGGTGATGAGCCTGAAGGAAGCCTTGCTCGCCTTCGTCGACCACCGCCGCGAAGTGCTGGAGCGCCGCTCCACCTACCGCCTGGAGAAGATCGCCGCGCGCCTGGAGGTGCTGGAAGGCTATCTCGCCGTCTATCTGAATCTCGACAAGGTCATCAAGATCATCCGCACGGAAGACGAGCCCAAACCCGTGCTGATGAAGGCGTTCAAGCTCACCGACAATCAGGCTGAAGCCATCCTCAACATGCGCCTGCGCGCCTTGCGCAAGCTGGAGGAGATGCAGATCCGCGCCGAGCACGACACGCTGACCAAAGAACAGAAGGAACTGAAGAAACTGCTCGGTTCGGACAAGCAGAAATCCGAACGCCTGATCGCCGAGATGAAGGCCGTCGAAGCGAAATTCGGCGGCAAGACCGCGCTCGGCAAGCGGCGCACGCACATCGCCGAAGCGAAGCTGGTCGAGAAGATCGAAGCCATCGCAGAAGAGGCCGTCGCCATCGAAACGGAGGTGGAGCGCGAGCCCATCACCATCGTCTGCTCGGAGAAGGGCTGGCTGCGCAGCTACAAGGGACACCAGGAACCGTCGGATCAGGTGAAATACCGCGAAGGCGACCGCGAGCGCTTCTGGCTGCACGCCCAGACCACCGACCAGCTGATGATGTTCTCGACGGATGGGCGCTTCTTCACTTTCGATTGCTCCAAGCTGCCGGGCGGGCGCNNGCGGCAACGGCGAGGCGATCCGCACTTTCATCGACCTCTCGCCCGAGGCCGATCTGGTGGCGATGTTCGTGCACCAGGAGGGCCGCAAGCTGCTGCTCGCGGCGTCCACGGGCCACGGTTTCGTCACCGGCGAGGACGAGGCGGTCGCCATGACCAAAGCCGGCAAGCGTGTGATGAACGTCAAGCTGCCGGGCGAGGCCGCCGTTTGCCGCTTCGTCGAAGGCGACAGCGTCGCGGTGATCGGCGACAACCGCAAGCTCATCATCTTCCCGCTCTCCGAAGTGCCGGAGCTGGCGCGCGGGCAGGGCGTCTACTTGCAACGTTACAAGGATGGCGGACTGCTCGACGCCACGGTCTTCACCTGGAAGAGCGGACTGATGGACTGCAACAACCGCACTTTCGAGCCATCCGAACTGAAAGAATGGAAAGGCGCCCGCGCGCAGGCCGGCCGCCTGCCGCCGCGGGGCTGGGCGAAGTCGGGCAGGTTCGCGTAGCAAAAGCCGTCGTGCTATATTTTCTGCCCCCGCTTTAGCGGGGGAAGTGTCCTCCGAAGCTTGCGGAGCAAGCATAGGAGGACGAAGGGGGTTGACATGAACAGGACTTGCTGCATCGTTGCGGCTGCGGTCTTTGCCTTGTCCGCACCGTCATGGGCCGCCGGCAAAGACTTGCTGCTCGACCACATGACCGGCCATTGGGTCCTCACGGGCACGATCGAGGGCAAGAAAACCGTCCACGACGTCACCGCCGAATGGATCATGCAAGGCACTTATGTGCGCCTCTCCGAAATCGCACGCAAAAGGGATGCCTCGGGTAATCCGGAATATGAGGCGCAAGTCCTGATCGCCTACGATGCGGCCAAATTGCGCTACGTCTGCTTCTGGTACGACACCGAAGGTATCGCCGCACCCGACGCCCAGGGCGGCGTGGCGGTGCGCCGCGGCAACACGCTGCCTTTCCTGTTCAAGACGCCACAAGGCAATTTCCACACGACCTTCCTCTACGACGCGAAGGCCGATAACTGGTCTTGGAGTATGGACGGCGAAGTGAACGGCAAGCTCCAGCCCTTCGCCCGCGTCACGCTTACCCGGCACTGAGCATGCGCCCCGGGTTTTTCCTGGCGTTCATCGCGTTGTTGGCTCCCGCGCTGGCGCAAGAACCGCCCTATACCGTCGCGCCCGGTCTGTTCGATGTTGCGCGTCCCGGCGATCTCGGGCTCAGGCCTGCGCCGGGCACGCAGACCTTCACGATCTTCCGTCCGCACGCGGGCGCCATGCAGTACAACAACGGCGTGGTGCTGATGCCGTTCAAGGGACGGCTCTACGCGCAATGGCAAAGCTCCGCGCGCGACGAGGATGCGCCCGACACATTCGTCGCCTACTCCACAAGCCCTGACGGTGAGCATTGGTCCGCGCCGATGGTGCTGTCGCCAAGCGGCCGGGCAATGCACACCAGCGGCGGTTGGTGGACGGACGGCAAGACTCTGGTCGCCTATATCAACGTCTGGCCGGAGGGGTTCGACTCCGGCTCGGGCGGCTATGCCGAATACAGAACGAGCGCCGACGGCGTGCATTGGTCGAAGCCGCATCGCGTGCTGGGCGCGGACGGCAAGCCGATCGAAGGCATTATCGAACAAGACCCGCACGCCTTGCCGGACGGGCGCATCGTCACGGCGTTTCACGAGCGCCCCGGCCTCATCGTCTCTCCGTACTACACCGACGATCCGAAAGGTCTCTCCGGCTGGACCAAGGGGATCATGAAGAACCTGCCGCAGCTGGGCCCGCAAAGCCGCGAGCTGGAGCCAAGCTGGTTCCGGCGCCGCGACGGTTGCCTCGTGATGGTCTTTCGCGACAAGGCGGACACCTTCCGCCAGCTCGCCTCCGTAAGCTGCGACCGCGGAGCAAACTGGACCACCCCGGTTCTCACGAACATGCCTGACTCGCGCGCCAAGCAAAGCGCCGGCAACCTGCCGGACGGCACGGCGTTTCTTGTCAACGCACCGTCTGGCAACATGACGCGCCTGCCGCTAACCATCACGCTGAGCGAAGACGGCCGCCTCTTCGACCGCGCGTATGTCTTGCGCGGCGACGCGGACCTTCAGCCCCTCCGCCTTCCCGGGAAATACAAACGGCTGGGTTATCACTACCCGAAAAGCATTGTGTGGAACGGCTATCTCACCGTCTCCTATGCGACGAACAAAGAAGACGTCGAACTGACCCGGGTGCCGCTCGAAAGCCTCGAACGATAAATCCCTCGCAGAGCGGTGTGCCTCAATGATCGTTTCCGCCGCAACCGTGCAATAGGCGCAAGTTATTGTGCGACCGAGGTGCGGTTAAGAGCGTCGCGCAGCACCTGTGAAAGCGGATTGGGATGCCGCGGCAGGTTTGGGTCGACGCTTCGATTCACTGATTCCCAGTATCCGCTCGGCGTCGGACCGCTGCCCAGTTCGTAGTCCATCGCGTCCCAACCGTCCTCGCGGAACGCGTAGAACGCCCAGTGGATACGTACCGCTTCCGCGGCGGCGATGACATCGCGGAGATAGTCGGCGCAGCCGTCCACCCGCCGATCGCAGCCGAACTCGCCGAGCAGCAGCCGGTCGTGCCCGATCCGGTGCGCATCGGCCCAGTCGATGAACGGCCTGAGATGAGCGGCGAGCGCTTCGGCGTTCCAGTCCCGCATCTTGCCGTAGTAGGGAGCACGCCCGGGGTAACGCCACTTGCCGCGATTTAGATCGTAGGTGGTGTATTCGTACGGCTCGTACATGTGCACGTCATAGACGACGTGCGGATCGTCGATGGGCTCCAGGCAGCGCGCCGCCATCGGCTTCGCATAGAAACCCAGATCGAGGATGATCGGAACGTCTGCGTCCTCGGCCCTGATCGCCGCGACGATCTTGCGATACAAGCCGTTCAGATCGTGCGCCGTGTCCTTCATGCGGGCGCACCAGGCATCGCGGTTCGCAGGCGTGTCGTTGGCGTCGTCGAGACCTGTGCGCCATTCGGGAAGGGGCTCGTTGAGCACGTTATATCCCACTATGGCCGGGTGACCCTTGAAGGTGCGAGCGATGTCGCCCCAAAAACGCGCAGCCTTGTCCCACCACGCCTTGTCGCGCCACAATTTGTCGTCCTGCGTATTGCCGTTGTGTTGCACCCAACGATCGCCGGGTACGCCGAGCGCCGTCAGGAGCCCCGGCATGCGGACCTGTGCCGCGCCGTCGAGGATGGTGCGCAGCCGGGCGACGTCTTCGGGCATCAGCCCATCGTAATGGTCCATATCGCCCGCGAGGAAATCGCGACTGTTTCCATGCCATTTGTCGATCGTCATGCGGACGAATCCGGCGCCGAACGCTTTGGCGGCAGCCAAGTGCTCGACTGTCTCGGTAAGGTTGAAACTGTTCGTGCCGCGCCGCGTCTGTGACCAGAAATCGTCTGCAGAAGCGTGATCCGGAAAAAGGACGCTCGCCGCGATGGCAATAAGCAGTATTGGAAGCGATCTGTGCATGGGAGCACTCTGCGAATTGGGCGTGGATTGCCTGCCGGCCCAATATACCCTAGTTCTTCCGGGCCTTTAGGCTCTTGCGCACCAAAGCATGTGGTTAATCTTCGCACTCGTCGGCCCCGTCTGCTGGGCCGTCTCGACGCACATCGACAAATATCTCGTCGACCGCTACTTCCGCGACAGCGACATTGCGGTTCTCTTGGTATTCACCTCGCTGCTGGGCCTGTTGCTGCTGCCGTTCATCTGGTGGTTCGAGCCCGGCGTGTTCGCGCCGTCCTGGCGCAGCATCGCGGTGATGACCGCCTCGGGCGTGATGTACATCGGCGCGATGCTCTTCTATCTGCGCGCCATCCAGAGCCACGAGGCTTCGGTCGTCGCGCCGCTGTTCCAGACCTCCACCATCTTTACCTTCGCGCTCGCCTACATCCTTCTGGGCGAAATCCTGACGTGGAAAGCGGCAGCGGGAACGGTGCTGATCCTGGCGGGCGTCGTGTTCCTGTCGCTGGACCGTTCGCTGCGCCTCGCAAGTTTCCGCTCGAAGCTGGTGCTTCAAATGCTGGCCTGCACTTTCATCCTGGCGCTGGCGAACGTGCTGTTCAAATTCTACGCGGTGGCGGACAACTTCTGGACCACCACCTTCTGGACCTTCGTGGGCGAGGCGCTGTTCGGCATCGCCATCCTGGCCATTCCGCGATACAGAAAACAGTTTGTACAACTCGTCAAGACAAACACAGGCCCGCTGCTCGGCGTGAACGGAGCCAACGAGTTGATCAATCTGGGCGGCGGGCTCGGCGTGCGCTACGCCACGCTGCTGGCCCCGGTCGCGCTGGTGTCGGCGGTGGCCTCGACCACGACTCTGTTCGTCTTCGCCATCGGCACGCTGCTCACCTTGTTCGCCCCGCATCTGTCGCATGAGGACATTTCGCTGGGGAACCTTGCCCGCAAGGCGATTGCCGCCGTGGTGGTAACCGCGGGCGTCCTTCTCGCCCAGGGCGGCTAGTTGAGAATCGTTTTTCCCGCCTGGCATTAACCTAAGCACTTGGGACAGGAGACAAACGGCCGGTTTTCCGGTTATTGTGTGGTTATGCAAAGGTCGGGTTTGGCGGCAGGGCTGAGGACTCTCAGCCTCATATACTTGGTGAGCGTGTCGGCGTTCGGCGTGGCGATTGCGCTGAACTCCAACGCGCAATGGGCGCTGCCCGTTCAGCAGGCCGTTCGCGTCGCCACGCCATACGTGCAATCCGCCGCCGACACGGTTAACGAGAAGGCGGTCAAACCCGCCTTCGCGTGGGTGGCGCGCGCCGAGCAGCAGGTTCGCGACTATGCCAATCCCCCCAAGCCTGTGATCGCGGGAACGCCCGCCCCTCAGAAGAAGGTCGCCGCCGTCAAGAAGCCCGCTCTGCGTCCGGCGATTGTGACCGAACCGCCGAAGCAGCAGGTTGCGGCGCTTCCTCCCAAGCCGCTCGAGATCGCACCGGAAGAAACTCCGCCCGCTCCGCTGGTTCCCGCGCCGGATGCCAGCCCGCCCGGCCCGGGCGAAGTCGCGCGTGTACTGTCGCATCTCAAAGTCAGCCTGACCAAAGATCTGTACGAGAACTTCGGTCTGTTCCTCTATGTCAGCAAGGCCGAGCACGGACCTTGGTCGCAGCGGATGTTCGTTTTCCGGAAAGAGGAAAGCGGCGATCTCAATCTGCTTTATTCGTTCCCGGTTTCGACGGGGCGCGAGGTGTTGATGGCCGGGCCTTCGGGCCGGATGTACCGCACCAGTACGACGCCGGGGTATTACCAGATCGATCCCGACCGCACCTACAGGCGCTACCACTCTTCCCAGTGGGACCACGCGATGCCTTACGCCATGTTCTTTAACTGGGAGCATGACGGGTTGCAGACGGGTCTGGCGATCCACGCCGCGGACGGCACGGACATCGCGCTGCTAGGCACGCGCGCCAGCGCCGGCTGCGTGCGGCTGCATCCGCAGAACGCGCAGCTTCTGTTCAACCTGGTGCGCAAGAACTATCGCGGGCTGGCTCCGCGCTTTGCCTACGACCGCAGCACGGCGACGATGGCGAACGACGGCCTGCTGATGCACGACAAGGACGGCAAGCTCAAATTCGCCGAGGGCTACAAGGTCCTGGTGCTGATCGAGAACAACGGCGGCGCCGACGTCATCGCAGCGCTTTTCTGATCGTCAATAAAACACCACCGTCCTGCGCCCGTTGATGAGGATGCGGTGTTCCGCATGCCATTTCACGGCGCGGGCGAGTACGGTGTTCTCGATATCGCGGCCGGCGGCGGCGAAGTCCTCCGCCGACATGCCGTGGTTCACGCGTTCCACGGCCTGCTCGATGATCGGGCCTTCGTCGAGGGCGCCGGTCACGTAATGCGCGGTGGCGCCGATCAGCTTCACGCCGCGATCATAGGCCTGGGAATAGGGCCGCGCGCCTTTGAAGCTGGGCAGGAAGGAGTGGTGGATGTTGATGATCCGCCCCAGCATCGGGTCGGCGACGGCGGGCGACAGGATTTGCATGTAACGCGCCAGCACCACGAGATCGATCCGCTCCCCGGCGATGATCTCGGAAAGGGTCTGCTCCTGATGGCGGCGGTTCTCGCCGGTGACCGGCAGGTAGCGGAACGGGATGCCGTGCGAGGCGGCCACATCGGCAAAATCGCGGTGGTTGGAGACGATCAGCGGTATCTCGATCGGCAGGGCTCCGATGCGGTGCCGGTAGAGCAGGTCCACCAGACAATGGCCGAGCTTCGACACCAGGATCAAGGTACGCGTCTTGACGGCGCCGTCGAAGAACCCCGCCGTCATGGCGAATTCCGCGGCGATGGGGGCGAAGCCTTCGCGTAGCGCGTCCAGCGTCGCTCCCGTCTCGGGCGCAAAGGAGATGCGCAGGAAGAAGCGCCCGTTGTCGGGATCGCCGAACTGGGCGCTGTCGATCACGTTGCAGCCGTTCTCGAACAGATAGCGCGAGACGGCGGCGACGATGCCCCTTTTGTCGGGGCAGGAAACGGTGAGCACGGTGCTTGGCTGGGTCATTGGGCAGTTTTTAACAGGATGGTCCGGCCGTTCAATGTGTCTTTCGGACACTTTCCGGAGGCAAAGCGGGGTTCGACTGCTCCCCCCGATGCTATATAAGGCCCCGGCAAACCCGGGCCCGATCCGCGTGAAGAAAAAGCCGGAAGTGACGCTTGATCCCGAGAACTGGGCGGAACTGCGCGCCCTCGGCCATCGCATGCTCGACGACATGATCGACTATATCGAGCATATCCGCGAGCGCCCGGTGTGGCGTCCCATTCCGCAGGAGGTCCGCGACCGCTTCCGGGCCGACTTGCCGCACGGTCCCTCCGATCTCGCAGAGGTCTACGAGGAATTCGAGCGCTTCGTGGTGCCCTATGCGGCAGGCAACGTGCATCCCGGCTTCATGGGCTGGGTGCATGGCGGCGGCACGCCCGTGGGTATGCTGGCCGAGATGCTGGCGGCAGGCCTCAACGCCAATCTGGGCGGGCGCGATCACGTTCCCGTGGAGATCGAGCGGCAGATCGTCGAATGGGCTCGCCAGATGTTCGAATTTCCGCAGGGATCGAGCGGCCTGTTCGTCACCGGCACCTCGCTGGCGAATTTCATCGCCATTCTGGTGGCGCGCACGGCGGCCTTGGGCAAAGAGGTTCGTAAGCGCGGCGTGGCGCGTGATGGCGCCAAGCTGCGTGCCTATACCTCCGCCGCGGCGCACCGCTGCATCCCGCTGGCGATGGATTTGTGCGGCTTCGGCTCGGGCGCGCTGCGCATGGTGCCGACCGACGGCCGTTGCCGCATCGACCTCGCGGCACTGCGCGAGGCAATCGAGGAGGACAGGGCGAACGGTCTCGAACCTTTCCTGGTGATCGGCACGGCCGGTACCGTGGATGCGGGCTCCGTCGACGACCTCGATGCCCTCGCTACGCTGTGCAAGCGCGAAAATCTGCGCTTCCATGTGGACGGAGCCTTCGGGGCGCTGTTGGTGTTGTCGCCGGAACTGAAGCCGCTGGTGAAGGGCATCGAAAAGGCGGATTCCATCGCCTTCGATTTTCACAAATGGGGCCAGGTACCTTACGACGCCGGTTTCCTGCTGGTGCGGGACGGCGAACTCCACCGCGAAACCTTCATAACGCCCGCGGCCTATCTGCGTCCGGGCGCCAAGGGCCTGGCCGCGGGCTCGCCCTGGTTCTCGGATTACGGCCCCGATCTGTCGCGCGGCTTCCGCGCCCTCAAGACCTGGTTCACGCTCAAGACCTTCGGCACCGACCGTATGGGGGAGGTGATCGCGCGTACCTGCTGGTTGGCGCGCCATCTGGAGGCCCGTGTGCGCGCCGAACCGCGTCTGGAGCTGCTGACCCCGGCACAGCTCAACATCGTCTGTTTCCGCTATGGGTCGGACGACCGCGTCAACGCCAAGATTTTGGTGGACTTGCACGAGTCCGGCATTGCGGCGCCGTCGACCACGACCATCGGCGGCAAGCTGGCGATCCGCGCCGCTTTCGTGAACCACCGCACCCAGACTTCGGACGTGGACGCGCTGGTCGATGCCGTTCTGCGCCTCGGCCCGCTTGCGGAAGAAGAGTTCCGGACTCCCTGACGCCTGCGCTCACTGCACCGTCGGATGTTCCAGCGGATTGGGCTTGTCCAGCGCACCGCCGAGACGGTTTACAAAAGGCGGTTTGCTCTTGGCCAACAACGCCGCGATGTCGGGCGAGGGGTGCCGCCGGGCATAGACCGCCAGCCAGTCGCCGTCGTCGTCGAGGATGCCGGTCTGGGGAGCCTTGGCGCGCTTCGCTACCGTGTCCGGGTGCTGCAATCCCGCGACGCAGAACGCGGCCAGCTTGGCGAGCTTGGGCGAATTTTCGTTCAGGATCGACTCCAGCATCGCCAAGGGCGCCGCGGCGAAGAGGTGGTAGTGCAGGGCACGCGCTCCACGCTTCATCTCCAGCGGCAGGGTTCCGTCGGCTGCAATCTGCGTCCCGGCATAGGCGAACACCTTGCGTCCCCACTCCACATCGCGGGTATTGCCGGTAGCTGCACCGGTCGCGGCTACCGCAAGCCCTTCCCAATAGTAGTGATTATTGCGGCTGCCTTTGTACTTGGCCGAGTGCTGCATCACGCCATCGGCTATGGCCTGAAGCCAGACGTTGATAGAGGCCGCCTGATCGCGCGATGCGGCGTTGCGCACTTTGGCGTAACTGAGCGCCAGACCTGTCAGCACCCATTTGCGCTCGTAATGCGCCTGTTCCTTCTTGATCTTGCCGAGCATGGCGTCGCCTTCGGCCCAGGCGGTCAGCCAGCGGACGGCGCACTGGGCGTCGTCGGGCGCCCCGCTCGACGCCATCCTGGCCACCGTGCCCATGTACTGCTCGATGGGTCCGACGGCCGCTTCGTACCGCGCGAATTTCTGCCGGTTGATATGCGAGTTGACGGGCGGGTTGTCGTAATAGCTGTCCGCGATGATGTCGCGCTGAGCGGGGGGCGGCGGCGGGCAGGCGGCAAAAGCACCGACGGGCGTCGCAAGAAAGGCAAGGATCAGAACGGCGTGGCGCATGAATGGCACCCCTTTCAGGTATCCGAGCGGAATTGTCTCCTCGCTATCCGGGATCGCCGGACCGGCCGCCCATTGGTTTGGGCGGCCGGCCGGTATCGAGGTTTATGCGTTTGACCTGAACCGCTTCGGGCCTCAGGGCATTTTATGCCACTTCATCCCGAGCCGATCAAACAAGAAGCTGAGTTCGTCGGACATCTCCGCAATGCGTTCCGCCAGCGAACTGCCGATGCCGTGACCGGAATTCATGCTGGTGCGTAGCAGGACCGGACGATCCGACGTCGTCGCCGCCTGCAGCGCCGCCGTGAATTTGCGCGAGTGCATCGGATTGACGCGTCCGTCCGTGGCGCCCGTCAGCATCAGCACCGCCGGATAAGCGGTGTTCGCCGTCACATGATGATAAGGCGAGTAGGCGTATAGCGCTTTGAACTGCTGGGGGTCCTTCACGGTGCCGTATTCGGTGGTGTTGAACGATCCGTTGGGGTCGAGTTCGCTGCGGACCATATCGTAGATGCCGACCGCGGAAACCACCGCCCGTGCCAGATCCGGATGCTGCGTGAGCACGGCGCCCATCATCAGTCCGCCGTTCGATCCGCCCATGATCGCCAGATTGTCGTGCGAGGTGTAGTGCGTGTCGATCAGGTACTGCGCGGCCGCAAAGAAGTCGTCGAAGCAGTTCTGCTTATTGAGCAGCATGCCTTCCTTATGCCAGCGCTCGCCGTATTCCGAACCGCCGCGGATGTTGGCGACGGCGTAGATGCCGCCCGCGTCGAGCCAGAGGCGCCGGAACGAGCCGAGGAAGCCGGGCGTCTGGCTGATGCCGTAGCCGCCATAGCCGTAGAGCAGCGTCGGGTTGGACCCGTCGAGCTTGGTGCCCTTCTTCATGATGATACTGACGGGTATTTTCGTGCCGTCTTGTGAGGTCGCGAAGACGCGGATCACTTCGGTATCAGCGAAGGAGATCGGCGAGACGACCTTAAGGCCGGTTTCCTTCGCTTTTCCGGTCGCGGGATTCCACGATTCGTAATAGACCGGCCTCAGATAAGTCATGACGCTGAACAGCACGCTGCCGTCGGCGAGCGACTCGATCTCGCCGTTGGCGGCGACCGGCGGCAGGGGGAGCTTGCCCATCGGCTTGCCGTCGAGATCGAAGATGCGCACCTGGTTGGGTCCGCCGACGATGTCGCGCACGAATAGATGCGTACGGTTGAAGCTGAGATCCGGCGAACCGCCTTCCGCGCCGCCCGACAGGATCGCCACATCGGATTCCGGCACGATCACCTTGGCCGTGGCAAGCCCGTCTCTGGACGGTTCGTCGAGCTTCAGGACCTTGCCGTTCGAGCTGTTCTTGCGCGAAATGGCGTAAATCGCACCGTCAGGCCCGAAAGTGGCGAAGACGATTTCGTCCCCGTAATCGCCGACGCGCACCGGCGCCGCGCCCTGGCGCAGCACGTAGAAAGCCCAGATGTTGCCGTCGCCGCGCTGGACCATCGCCATGACGGTCGGGAGATTGAAGCGGTTGTTGAGGAAGACTTCCGAGACGCGCTCCAGGCCGTCCTTCGAGCCGAGCGCCAGCGGGTCGTTGGCCGCGTCGGTACCGAGCACGTGGAAATAGACCTGCATGTTGAAATGCTGGTCGTCCTTGGGAGCGTCGGGGGCCGGATAGCGCGTGTACCAGAACCCCTTGTTGTCGGGGGCCCAGGCGAGGCTGCCGCCCGCCGTCGGATACTGCACGCCGGGAATAGGCGTCTCGACCTCTTTGCCCGTCGCCACGTTATAGATATGCAGCGTGCCGTCCTCGCTGCCGTTCTTGGAGATCGACACGGCGACCAGCTTTCCGTCGCCCGACGGTACGAACCAGTCGATGGCGATGTGGCCGGTGGGGTCGAGTACATTGGGATCGAGCAGCGTCTTGCGGCTCTTGGGGTCCGCCTTGGCGTTGAGCGTGACCAGCACAGGCTGCTGGAGTTTCGGATCGGAGTAGGTCGCGAACACGAGTTTTCCGGCGGGGTTAAGATTGTACAGCGCCGGAGAGGTTGCGGAGATCAGCGCCTCCAGCTCTTTGGCGATGTCTGTCCGGTACGGCAGCGCGTCGAGATAGGCGCGCGTGCGGCTGTTTTGCGCTTCGCTCCACGCCACGACCTTCGGATCGTTCCAATCCTCGAGCCAGCGGTAGGGATCGGCGACATTCACACCCTGCACGACATCGACCGTTGCGTTGTGCGGCGTCGGCGGAGGTGTGGGTATCGTGGCTGCCGTGGCGGCTGCCACCGTGAGCGCGAGCGCGCTCATAAGGTGCAGGGCTTTGTTCATCGAGGCTCTCCCAGATTTTGCGGTATTGCCGGTTCGCATTTTCATCCAGCCTAGCGTGATCGGGCCGGTAGTGAAGGGTGGTTGTGCCGTCTTCGCGACATCGTGATGGTTGCCGTGCGGCAAATCATGCGAGACGATTTGATATCGGTTATTGCCTGTTTCGTGTAAAAGAGAAAACCGTGTGTATTCGCGATGGGTTAGCGAAGAGTAAGCCTGAATAATAACGAACAAACAAGAACGGCGGGAGGCATCAATGTTGCCAGCATCCGGCGCGGAAAGAAAGCAAACTTCCGGGAAGCCCGAAACGCCTCAGGGCCTGAAGGGACTCATCGCCAAGCTTCGCTGGGCCGGCATGGACAAGGACGCCGAAAAGCTGTGCCGCGAGCTGGAGACCGTCGCGCCGGACGATTGCGTACCTCCCGGCCCGGTGGAAACCGACTGATTCCACAGTCATTACCGAAATTCTCCGTGTGTCAGCTTCCCGATTTCGTTGAAATCGGTCGAAGACGCCTGTAAAGCTAGTCTATAATAGCTCTAATATACCGGCGAGGGCGAAGTACAGAGGGTCCTGCGCCAACCCACATTGGAGAATGCCATGACCATACAGCTTCCCGATCTGCCCTACCGTAAGGATGCCCTGGCACCGCACGTCAGCGCTTCGACCCTCGAATTCCATCACGACAAGCACCACGCCGCCTATGTGAACAACACCAACAAGTTCATCGCGGGCACCGAGCTGGCGGACAAGAGCCTCGAAGAGATCATCGCTGCGGCGGCGAAGGCGCCCGACAAGAAGGCGTTGTTCAACAACGCAGCACAGGTCTGGAACCACACCTTCCTCTGGAACTCGATGGCGCCGAACGGCGGCGGCAAGGCGCGCGGCGCGGTGGCCGAGCGCATCGAGCAGGACTTCAAGGGCACCGGCGCCTTCGCCGAGGCGTTCGCGGCGGCGGCCGTCGGCCAGTTCGGCAGCGGCTGGGCATGGCTGGTGCTCGACGGCGGCAAGCTGAAGATCGAGACGACCGCCAACGCGGACACTCCGCTGGTCCACGGCAAGACGCCGCTCTTCACCTGCGATGTGTGGGAGCACGCCTACTATCTCGACTACCAGAACCGCCGTCCCGATTACGTAAAGGTGTTTCTGGACAAGCTGGTGAACTGGGATTTCGTGAACGCCAATCTCCAGCGCGCGCGTTGACGCACCGGCCCCGTTTCGGGGCTTCTATCGGTTGCGGCCGGTGAGGGGGCGTGGCTAAGTTGTGCGCCCTCCACGCGGCCGCACGATGACGAACATCCTCTTCGTCCACAACATGTTCCCGGGACGGTTCCTGTTCCTGGTGGAGCCTTTGCTGAAGGCGGGGCATCGCTGCGCCGCCATCGCGCAATTCGGCAAAGCGCTGCCCGACGTGCCGCTGTTCCGCTGGAAGGCGACGCGCTCCAGCACTAGCGGCCTCGAAGAGTTGGCCGTTCGTGCCGAAACCGATTTCATCCGCGGCCGTGCCGCTGCCGAGCAGGCGGTTGCTCTGCGCGACGCCGGCTTCGTTCCCGACCTCATCATCAGCCATCCCGGCTGGGGCGAGACCGTCTTCATGAAGGAGGTCTTCCCGCAGGCGAAGCTGATCCTGGTGGCGGAGTTCTACTACGTGGCCGAGGGCGGCGACGTGGGCTTCGATCCCGAGTTCGGGGAACTGACGTTGCAGCAACGCTGCCGCGTCCATGCCAAGAACGCGACGATGGCGATGACGCTGGCGCAGGCCGACGCGATCATCTGCCCGACGCCGTATCAGGCGGGGGTGCTGCCTGCTGTGTTCCGCGAACGCGCCCAGATCATCCACGAAGGCATCGACATCGAGAAGGTCGTGCGCCGCCCCGTCGCGCCTTTGAAGTTGGGCAGCGGCGTGGTTCTCGACGGCTCGCATCCCGTGGTCACGGTGGTCAACCGGCGCTTCGAGCCGCTGCGCGGTTTCCACATCATCATGCGCGCCCTTCCGCGCATTCTGGACGAGGTGCCGGACGCGCATGTGCTGCTGATCGGTGCCGACGGCGAACGCGGCTACGGCCTGGAACCGCCCTCGGGCAGGACCTGGAAACAGCAGATGCTCGCCGAGCTGGACGGCAAGCTCGATCCCTCCCGCATGCATTTCACCGGCAGCGTCAGCTACGAACTGATGCTGGCCGCAATGTCCATCTCATGGGCCCATGTCTATTACACCTATCCCTTCGTGCTCTCGTGGTCGCTGATGGAGGCGATGGCCTGCGAGTGCCTGATCGTGGCGTCGGACACGACGCCGCTGCACGACGTCATTACCTCCGGCCGTAACGGCATCCTCAACAACTTCTTCGATATCGGCGCGCTTTCGCAAAGCGTGATCGACGCCTGCCGCCGGCCAGCGGATTTCCTGGAGATGCGAAAAGCGGCGCGCGCCACCGTGATCGAGCAGTACGACCAGCACCGCATCTGCCTGCCGGCCTGGCTATCGCTGATCGAGAACGTCGCCGCAAATCGTCAGTGACGTTTACAGATTAAACTTTCAGACTCTCGGAAACCCTTGAAATCGCCGAAATGCGAAGCTGGCATGACGCTTGCGTGAAATGCCGGTGACACGGCCGCCATCCGGCCGGACGCGAGAGGAGGAGCTTCCGCCATGCGTATCCAACGGTTAGTCGTCGCCGCGGCCGTTTCGGCCATCGTCGTTTCCGACGTTACGCAGCCTGCCGAAGCGGGCCTGATCGTCTACAGCTCGCGCGCGGCGTTCGATGCGCTCGGACCGATTACTTCGATCGACTGGGGTGTTTACGGCCCGGCCGGAACCTTGATCAGCACGCCCGACTTCAAGACGATCGACGGCCTGACGTTTCATGGAGCGTCTTCCGAAGGCATCCTCTACCGCCATGACGAAGGCACCGACTACACCGGCGATTTCGCTCCCGGCGACTATCTGCTGACGGAGTCGGGCAGTCTCAGCGATACATTCATTATCGGTTTCGATTCCACGGCGGTACGCGGATTCGGCATGCAGGTCGAGCCTTATTCGGCGAGGGGCGCGTGGACGGGCTCCATCGACGTCTACACGCCGGGCAATGTGCTGCTCGGCACCATCGCGATCGGCGGCAACAAGACCGGCGCCGAAGACAATTCCGCACCGTTCTACGGCATCGTCTCCGACAGCGCCGACATCGGTTACGCGCTTTTCTGGGTCGACCAGGCGGACCCGGCGCTGCCGTCCAAGGCCGGCGACATTGCGATCGACACGACGGACGTTCTGGTTCCCGAACCGTCGAGCCTGGCGATTGCCGGCACGGCGATGCTTCTTTGTCTCTTCGCGTTTGCCGGAAGGACGCGCCGCAGGCGCGCGTGAGCGGCGGGTGGGGAAGGGCGGGCTCCCATCGGGCCCGCCCGTTCTCCAGAAATAGGGGTCAGTGTAGATTTATTCGGCCGCATGGGCTAACTTCGTTTCGCTCTCGCGAAAGGAAGTGTTATGGCCCGGCTCGGACGCTACTTCGTTCCCGATCAGCCGCTGCACGTGATCCAGCGCGGCAATAACCGGAAACCCATCTTCTTCGACGACGAAGATTACGACCGCTACCGCTCCTGGCTCGCCGAGGCCGCGGCGGACTACGGCTGCGCCATCCACGCCTATGTCCTGATGCCCAACCATGTTCATCTGCTGCTGACGCCGAAGCACAAGGAGAGCCTGCCGCGGCTGATGCAGTCGCAGGGGCGGCGCTACGTGCGCTATGTCAACGTCGCATATGGAGGGACGGGAACGCTGTGGGAAGGGCGATACCGCGCGGCCCCGATCGACAGCGAGGCCTATTTCCTCGCTTGCTGTCGCTATATCGAGCTTAATCCGGTCCGCGCCCGTCTGGCGGCCGGGCCGCGCGCCTATCCGTGGTCGAGCTATCGCGCCCACGCCTATGGCAAGCGGGACGAGGTTGTCGGCGATCATCCGCTGTTGCGGCGTCTGGGCCGCAGCGCGGCCGAGCGGCAGAAGAAATACCGCGCGCTGTTCCGCGAGGCGCTCGACAAGAATTTCGTCAAAGAGCTGCGCGCGGCTACCAATGGCGGCTGGGCGCTCGGCGACCGGCAATTCCAGAAGAAAATCGCGAAGGCGGCCAAACGCAGGGTTGCGCCTCTTCCGAAAGGCCGGCCGCCCAAGACCCGGGCAGGCAAGCGGTATTGAATTCATAGCACAAACTGAAAAGCACATACTGGTTACGTAGAAATAATACTAAGTCTATCTACATACTGTACATTAAACCGGATTGCACTTATCCTCCTCCGGGATGAATTAAGGAGCGTAGGACAATGCGGAAGCTGACGAGTCTTCTGGCGACGACGTTTTTCGTTACAGCGCTATGCGGCTTAACCGCCGTGCCGGCGCAAGCGACGTTCGGCTATTATGCACACGGCACCGGCGTTCAGGCCGAAGGACTGGCAGGCGCAGGGATCGCCTATCCGAAAGACAGCCTCGCCATCGCGAGCAATCCCGCGTCATTGTTCCTGCTCGGCAACCGGCTTGACGTCGGCGTGGACTTCTTCGCTCCCGACCGCGGCGCGTCGATCGTCGGCAATGGCGCCGGAGCGGATCAAAGCTACGACGGCAGTGGCGTCAAGAACTTCCTGATCCCGCAATTCGGTTACACCAATACGCTGAGCGATCATTGGGCCGTCGGCATTGCCGTCTACGGCAACGGCGGGATGAACACCTCGTACAACACCAATCCGTTTGCACGCTTCGGTGCGACGGGCAAGGCGGGCGTAAACCTCGAGCAGCTATTCGTTTCGCCCACGGTTGCCTATCGGATCGCCGAAGGCCATAGCATCGGCGTCTCGTTCAATATCGCCTATCAACTCTTCAAGGCGGACGGCGTAGGCGTTTTCGCGCCCTACTCGGCTGCGCCCGCCGCACTCTCGAACAACCACACCGACCACGCCTACGGTTTCGGCGTACGGATCGGTTATCTCGGCCAGCTCACGCCCGATCTAAGCGTCGGAGCCTTCTGGCAATCGAAGAGCTATTCGGGCCGATTCAAGAAATATGCCGGCCTTTTTGCCGAACAAGGATCGTTCGATGCACCCGCATCCTATGGCATCGGAGCCTCCTACCGCCTTACCGACAAGCTCGATGCCGCGCTGGACGTGGAGCGGATCGAATACAGCGGCGTTCCGGCCGTGGCCAACAAGCTTGGCGAGTTGTTCCTTGGCCACCCGTTCGGAGCAGACAACGGTCCGGGATTCGGTTGGCGAGACGTCACGGCCGTGAAGCTCGGTTTGAACTACGCCATCGCGCCGCAATGGCAGATCCGCGGCGGTTGGGCCTGGGGCACGCAGCCTGTGCGCAAGGACCAGACTTTCCTCAATATCCTCGCACCCGGCGTTGTGCAGCACCATTTGAGCGCAGGAGCGACTTGGACGTCCGAGGGCGGAACGGAAATCAGCGCGTCGGTGACCTATGCGCCGGAAACGAAGGTCAACGGAAGCGGATCGATCCCCGCCTCTTTCGGCGGCGGCGAAGCCAATGTACGGCTGAGCGAAGTCGTTATCGGCCTGGCTGCCGGTTGGCATCTCTGAGAGACGGTGATGCTTCCGGCTCCCGAAGTCATCAGAGACTCGCTTCTCGGTGGTGTGTTGATCGGCTTGTCGGCCGTGGGCCTTCTGCTGGTCGATGGCCATATCGCCGGCATCAGCGGTATTCTGGGGGACGCCCTTCGCCGGCGGGCCGGCCTGTGGCGTTACGCCTTTCTCGCCGGACTTGTCGCTTCGGCTTTTCTTGCACCTCTGGCAGGCGTGCCCGCCGTGATACCGACGCACCAAACCGGCCTGATCGGACTCGCAGTTGCGGGGCTCTTCGTCGGCTTCGGCACCCGCTTGTCGAATGGATGCACCAGCGGACACGGCGTCTGCGGCCTTTCAAATCTTTCGCCCAGGTCGCTTGTCGCCACGCTGACGTTCATGGCCGTCGCGGCGGGAACGGTGTTTCTGGTCCGTCACGGCCACGCCTTTGCCTGGGGGCTCTGACATGGCGCGCGCCCTTCAATCCGTTGCAATTACCATCACAGCCGGCATATTCGGAGCGATCTTCGGTACCGGGCTGATCTTGTCCCACATGGTCGATCCCGCGCGCGTGGCCGGGTTTCTCGACATCGCAGGCGATTGGAATCCGTCTCTCGCCTTCGTCATGGGCGGAGCCATCCTCGTGGCCGCCCCGGCGTTCTGGTACGCGCGCCGCCACCGGCAGGCGCTTCTCGGAACGCCGTTCGATTTACCGGACCGCTTCAATATCACTTGGCGGCTCGTGCTTGGCGCGGCGATTTTCGGTATCGGTTGGGGTCTCAGCGGCATCTGCCCTGGGCCAGGCATTGTTCTTGTCGCCAGTTTGACGGCACCGGCACTGGCATTTTTCGCCACCGTCGTGATCGGTATTCTGCTGGCCGACTTCGTCAGACAGCGCTAGCAGGCTGTTGAAATAATCCCTGGCACAGCCGGGTACCCGAATTCGGTTCCTGGAGCACCTGTTTCTTATACGCGAAAGGCCGGCCGCCCAAGGCCCGGGCAGGTAAGCGGCGATAAATTCTACTCCGATCCTTATCCGCGTCGCTGTTGGAAATCGGAGGCTCCGCTGAGGGCGGCGCTTTCGGCAGCAATGCGGATGGACAGAACCAGGGCGTTCATGATCGAGAATACCAGGGCATACCATGGCAGTCCGAAGACCAGCGGAAGGACCGCGATCTCGCCGACGACAACCGCATAATTGGGATGCTTCAGGAAGCGATAGGGACCGCTCTTCACCAGGGGCGCTCCCGGCAGGATGACGATGCGGGTGGTCCAGCGTTCCCCTAATGTGGCCAGCACCCAGACACGCAGAACCTGAAGCGCGGCGAAAAGCGCCAGCCAGCCCCACTGGATCGGGCGATCCCAAGCGAGAAGCCACAGCCCCCCGAGCCACGCCGCATGAAGCGCGACGATCAGGGGATAATGTCCCGGCGCGAATTCCACGGCTCCGCGGCCGAGCAAACGCGCCGTATTGTGTCTGGCCAGGAAAAGCTCCGCCAGCCGTTCCACGGTAACGAAGCCGAGAAGGACGATGGCGCCTATCAAGCGGCTCTCTTCAGCGAGACGCAGCTTGCGCTGAAACCCGGCCCCATGGCCGTCACCACGGAGCGGGACGGCAAGCCCGCGCGCAACGTGCGGTCCAGCACGAACAGCGCCGTCGGCGCCGACATGTTCCCGTATTCGCGCAGGATCTCGCGTTCATGGTCGAGCCCGCCTTGCGGGATGCCCAATGCCCTCTCCAGCGCAACGACGACCTTCGTGCCGCCGGGATGGCAAACGAAACGATCCACCTCGTCCATACGGATCTTGGAGCGCCCCAGAATTCCCGACACCGCGGGGCCCATGTTGGCCTCGGCAAACGACGGGATCGCCTGCGCAAAAATGACTTCGAAGCCCTGACTGTCGAGATCCCAGCCCATGATGTCGAGCGTATCCGGCCAGGTATGCTCGCCGGCGGCCTCCACTTCTGCGATGCCCTCTTCACCGGCGCGCAGGACGCAGGCGGCTGCTCCGTCCCCGAACAGCGCACACGCGACGATGCCCGCTTTGGTGAGTTGATCCAGCCGGAAGGCGAGGCTGCAAAGCTCCACCACTACCAGCAGGACATTGGCGCCGGGCTCCGCTTTGGCAAGACGCGCCGCAATCGCAAAGCCGGAAACGCCGCCCGCACATCCCAGACCGAAAACCGGCACGCGCTGGATGTCCTCGCGAAATCCCATCGCCCGGAAGGCACGCGCCTCCAGGCTTGGCGTCGCTATGCCTGTGGAAGAAACCGTGACCACGATATCGATTTCGTCCGCCGTGAGCCGGGCCGCATCGAGCGCCTTGTTCGCGGCATCGACGAACAGATCGTGCGCGACTTCGAGATAAGCCGCGGTTCTTTCCTTCCAGCCTTGCGGTTTGGAATACCATTCGATCGGGCGCGCCACGTGCCGCTTTCGGATTCCGGCCGTCAGGAATACCGGGGCCATACGATCGAAGATAGCGAATCGCTTGCCGAACATTTCTCGGGCGGCGGCCGCCGCGTCCTCCTGATACAGGATGTGTTCGGGAACCGCGGTCGTAAGGGAAATCAGCTTTGCCGTTTGATTCAAGTGGATGCCTCAAATGCGGTGTTGAGCAACGATCTATAACGCCTGTCGCCATTGTGACGAATACAATCGCTGCGATATTCCATGTATTCGGCGTTAGCGAAGAGAACGCGGCGAATCTCAGAGTGGCAGACAAGCAGTCCGTATAGGCAGCTTCGGAATCTACTCAGGCGAGTTTCCTTCGGCTGGCTATCCAACCGAAACGACGGACTTCGATGCAGGTTTCCCGGCTGTTAAGCAGTCGGTTTTCGCCGGCTAATCGGAATCACATGGCGACCGCCGGCTGACTGCGCCGATGATCGCGCCGAGAAGCGCACCTGCGCCGATCGACAAGGCGAGCGCCGAAATGGGTTGGGCTCGTATCGACTTACGCGCCGATTCGACATTGCCGTTGGCCCACGCTTCCACATCGTCGGCAACATTCGTGGCCGATTCCTCGGCAAGATGGTAAGCGCGCAGCGCAACGTTTTCGGCCTTGCGAATGGCGAGATGGACGCGATCGTCCGCAACACCTTCGACATCGCTGGCAAGCCCCTTCATGTCGGACTGCAACGTTTCGAGGTCCGAACGCAACACGCCGAGGCGTGCGTCCATTTTTTTCTGCGTGCCGTTCTTTTTCATGCGTTCAGCCATTGGTCGTCTCCATTAGGTTGATTGAAATTACTCGATCGTGACGCGGCGGGTAGGGCGTTACCGCATGACGACCTGCAAACAGGTTCCATCGCATTTCCGGCGTGCGATGACCGCAACCCTTGCGGGATGTCAGCGCTCTCTTGAAGTGTCGCGCGGCGGCAGTATGTCTTCGACCGCCGGTTGTCGAAGAAGTTCCGATCGCATTGGGGGTCGTCCTGCGGACGGACGAGATTGTGCAGGTACGACGTCTTCAACTTCAAGAACTGTGCTGCGAACATTCTCGGGCGCTTCGGGGCTGCTGCTTTGAACGATATCGCTCACTGAAACCTCCGCAAGATGATCGAAGCGCCTGGCCCGCAGAGCAATCCTGAAGGAACTTCGAGTGCGCGCCTCAATGTGGCGCTGGGGCTTCGGAAAAGTGCCATTTGCCGGCTTGGGCGAGAAGGTTCGGAATCTACTCACCCATCGCCCGGCGGCGCGTGCGTTTTCAAGAGAATCCTGTCAATGCTATTTTAACTACGTCGATGCGCATCGAGGACCATATGAAAGACGTCTCACCGCAACGAGCGGCAAAGGTGAAACAGCCCGAGCGGCCGAAGCTGCGCGAGATCATGGGGCCGGGGCTTATCACAGGCGCGTCCGACGACGATCCGAGCGGCATTGCGACGTATTCCCAAGCCGGAGCGCAGTTCGGCGTCAATATGGGTTGGACGCTGCTGCTGACGTTTCCGCTGATGTGCGCCATTCAGCAGATCAGCGCGCAGATAGGGCGCGTGACGGGATTCGGACTTGGCGGCAATTTGCGCCGCAACTACCCGTCCTGGGCGCTCTACGCTCTGGTCGGGCTCCTTGTGGTTGCCAACACGATCAATCTCGGGGCCGATCTCGGCGCGATGGGCGCTGCCCTCAAATTGCTGATCGGCGGCCCGGCACTTCTATATGTGGCGTTATTCGGAATTGTCTCGGTCCTGCTCGAAGTCTTCGTCCGCTACTCGCGATATGTTTCGATTCTGAAGTGGCTCAGTCTTTCGCTCTTCGCCTATGTCGCGACGCTTTTCGCCGTGAAGCTCGATTGGCTCGATGTCGGCTACCATCTTGTCGTGCCGCACATCTCATGGTCGACAGGTTATCTGACCGTCGTCGTTGCGGTGTTCGGAACCACCATCAGCCCCTATCTCTTCTTCTGGCAGGCGGAAGAAGAGGTCGAGAACGAAAAAGAAGACCCGGCGACAAAGCCGCTGAAACAGGCGCCGAGGCAAGCTCCTTTCCAATTGGAACGAATTCGCCTCGATACCTGGATTGGAATGGCATTCTCCAACCTGATTGCGCTGTGCATCGTGCTCACGACCGCGGCGACGCTCAACGCGCACGGGATCACGGACATCCAAACGTCGTCTGAGGCAGCCGAGGCCTTGCGGCCCATAGCAGGCGAGTTTGCGTTTTCGGTGTTCGCCATAGGGATCATCGGCACCGGCATGCTCGCGTTGCCCGTGCTTTCCGGTTCCAGCGCATATGCCTTGGGCGAGGCTTTGCATTGGCCGGTGGGGCTTGCGCGGCAGCCGCTGAAGGCAAAGGCCTTTTACGGCACAATCGCGGCCGCGACGCTTGTCGGCGGCGTGCTGAATTTCACGCCGATCGATCCGGTGAAGGCGCTGTTCTGGAGCGCGGTCATCAACGGCGTCGTTGCCGTGCCGGTGATGGTCATGACCATGCGCATGGCGACGAGCCAGAAGATCATGGGAAAGTTTCACGTGCGCGGCCTGTTGCGCCTGCTGGGCTGGCTGGCAACCGCGACAATGGCTGTTGCCGCTATCGGCATGTTTGCAGCTTGAGGGTCCGAAGGCAATTAAATCGACTCTGATTCCATTTTTAATAGCAGACGAGGGTGCGGCCTAGTCGTAGGACTGTCCCGACAGGAACGAAGGGGAGTGAATCACCAGTTGTCGTTGATCTGAGGGACAGATATTACGCATGTTGCTATGGATTGAGAGATCGCATCGATTGCCAGTTTGGCTTCATCGCCGCCGGAAAAGCGCCAAGTTCCTATCCGTTCCCACCCAATGCCCAGTCCAGCCGTATCATTGAACTTCTCTATACTCGTATGAACGATCCTAAAGCGGCCATCTTTCGCTTGAAAAGTGAGTGTTGATCTGGCTCGGTACTCTACCGGTAATAGTGGGCCATAATAGTAGGTGAAGGCGTTGTTAGCGACCACTGTTCCCGCTTCCGGATCTGAGGTGATGATAGTTGGGGCCGTCGTAAAGCCAGGTTTGACGATCTGTGCGATGCAGGTCATTGCCCGTTTCGTTAGGTCTTGGTGATTCCCATTCGTCTCGAAAACGGGACTTTCTACACTGTCGAGATAGGTTGCATCAGCCCAGCTTTTACTAGGCCATACAGCACAGATTGATAGAACCAGCGTGACAAAATACCGGTTGACTGAGCGTAGGTTCATCGCCCCCTCCTATGAACGCCGACAAAATAGCCCATCATTGGCCGTCGTTGGTTGTTTGAGACGCACTCCTGAGAACGGAATTAAGAAAAACAGAGTCAGACACCATATTAACTTCGGTCCCGTTCCTTAGTGCGAATACGGTGACAGGAGCACTATTCACCTCGCGTCCTGGAGTGGGGAATATTGCTCCTGCCACCGTATTCAAAAACCGCGAATTACTCGCTCCCGCCCTTGCTGGTGCCCACGCAGGTGTCATCGCAGCCGCCCTTGCAGGTGCCCTCGCAGGTGTATCCGCAGCCGCCCACGCAGGTGCCCGCGCAACTGCCCGAACAGCCGGTGTCGCATTTGCCCTCGCAGGTATTTATGCAGCTGTCCACGCAACTCTCCCTGCAGCCGTTCCCGCAGGTACCGCTACAACTGTATATGGCGGCGCGCGCCGGTTGGGGCGCGGCCAAGGCGAGTCCCAGCACGGCCAGGGCGGGAATGACTTTGCCCCCGGCCTTGAGGAAACCGCGACGGTCCATCTTTTCAGGATGCCGCTTAGCTTTCTTTCCCGGTTCCGGTTTCATTTTCATTTGGCGTTTGTCCTTCCCCCAAGGATCGTTCCAAAGGAAACTCGAAGTATATGGTACGTGTGGAAAGTCGCGAAGCGGGATCGGTAAACGCGTCCGGCTTCCCAGTGCAAACCGATTAGATTGCCTCCAGCTCTCAATATTTATTTTTCTGCACCCCTTGAAATGCCATTTCGGCATTCCCATATCGCACACGTAGCGTCGCTTTTGCGATGCCCACCGACAAAGGAGCGTGAACCAAGGCGGCCGACGGGCCGCCGCCGAAAGACTGTGCGAAGTCCACATGAGACATACAGGGTGAGAGTGCGCCCGTGGCGCGCATCACGAAGGAGAGGCCGGCTGATGTGCCGCCAGCGGCGGCCGGTTCGCGGAACGCCTCTCCGGAAAGCCCGAGGAAGAAGCGAAGGTGCATGTCTCTTTGCCGCCGCCGCGGATTGGGCTTGCCTGCCGTAGCTTGCCGGAGGCGGGTCGTCACCAGACGGCCCGCCTTTGGGCTATTTGGAGGAGGGGGAAATCCGAGCGGAAAACCCCGTTGCCGCCGTGCTTGACCCTGCGTTCAGGATTGGCGGGTTACAACTTTCGGCGACAAAGGCGCAGGCGGATGGTGCGCAAATTCTGGAGAAGCTCTAAGATGTCCGCCCGCAGCACGCTGATTCATTCAGGAGTACGAAATGGCTGCCAAAAGCAAACCGACATGGATCGCCGTCATGGACGCCACGCAGGCGCGCTTCTTCGCCTTGCGCCGCGGAGAAGACGGCCAGGTGTTCGAAGAAGTTGCGATGCCTCTTGCCGCGAAACAAATGCGCAAGCCGCGCACGCTGCGCGACGAGAAGCCGGGCCGCCGGGCCGGCAACGGCGTGCGCCACGCCGTGGAGCCCCGCACCGATTACTACAAGCTCGCGAGCACCACCTTCACGCGCGAAGTGGCGGGCACGCTGGATGCCGCCCTGGCCGGTCGGCGCTACGAACGGCTGGTGATCGTGGCCCCGCCGCGCAATCTGCCTATACTTCGCCAGTATCTCACGGCGCGCGTGCGCGAGACCTTGGTGCATGAGGTTCCGAAGAACTTCGCGAATTTGGGCACGGATGCGCTGTGGGAAAAGCTTTCCGGCATCCTGCTGCGGGAGGCGAAGGCGCTGAACGGATCGGCCGCGCGCGTGGCGACGCAGAGCGGCGGCAGCCTGCCGGTCTCCGTGGTGTTCCGTAACATGGAGGCGTCGCCGGCGGTGCAGGCGAGCGCGCTGAAATACGCCGCCAAGCTTGGCCGCAAATTCGACCGCATCGTCAACTGCCGCGTCACCATCGAAGCGCCGCATCACGCCCGTCGCGTGATCAAGATGTTCCGCGTCGCAGTCGATCTGAAGGTGCCCGGCCGCGACATCGCCTCGAAGTTCGGTGGCGACGACCCGTCCGCCCACGCCGACATCGCCACGGCGATGCGGGAAGCCTTCGCGGCGGCGACGCGCCAGATGCAGGATCACGTCCTGCGGATGAAGGGCAAGACCGTGCGCGCGCGAAAGCTGACGTCGCCGCGCACCCGCGGGGAGGCGTCGGATTCGGATTAGGAGGCGAACCGATCGCTACTTCGCTCCGGATGAGCCGTCGCGGTGCATCCAGGGCAGCAGCAGGCCGACGGGTATGATCCACAGCGTCCCCGCCAGCGCATAGTAGAGGAACGTAACCAAGCCGCTTGCATGGGGCAGGACGCGCACGCCGATTCCCATAGCGATCATCGCGTAGACCACGAGCCACAGCAGCATAAGCAGGGTGCCGATCAGCTTCTTGGTGGACGGCGAAAGCATGGGGCGTATGGACCTCGGGGGCGGGCGGTACTATCAAGCGACGCGACATGACTGCCGCCACCCTATCACAGTCCCTCAAGAGCCGTCGCGCCGTCGGCGTCTGGCTGCTGGCGCTGGCGGCGCTGATCGTGGCGATGCTCGCGGTCGGCGGACTGACGCGGCTGACGGGCTCCGGCCTCTCGATCACCGAATGGGACCCCATCGTCGGCGCCATCCCGCCGCTCAGCCATGCCGATTGGCAGGACGCCTTCACGAAGTACCAACAGATCCCGCAATACCGCTTCGAGAACCAGGGCATGACGCTCGAAGCCTTCAAGGGCATCTTCTGGTGGGAATGGGCGCACCGCTTCCTCGGCCGCTTCATCGGCATCGCTTTCTTCCTGCCGTTCGTGTGGTTCGCCGTCACCGGCGCCATCACCCGCAAGGACTGGCCGCGGATGCTGCTGCTGTTCGTGCTCGGCGGACTGCAAGGCTTCGTCGGCTGGTGGATGGTCGAGAGCGGATTGGAGACGCGCGTTTCGGTCTCGCAATACCGGCTGGCGATCCATCTCGGTATGGCGGTGATCCTCCTGGGCGCGATCCTGTGGGTGGCGCTGGAGTATCTGCGGGTTCCCTCTCCCCCCTTGGGGGAGAGGGCTAGGGTGAGGGGGACAGCTTCGCCGGTGGCCGCTTACGCCTTCGTCGGTCTCGTCTTCGTCCAAATGATGCTCGGGGCGCTGGTGGCGGGATTGCACGCGGGCCTCGTCTACAATACCTGGCCGTCGATGGACGGGCGCGTGTTCCCCGAGAATCCTTTCGCCCAGGGCTGGCTAAGTTTCTTCGAGAACTCCGGTTTGGCGCAGTTCGATCACCGCATCGCGGCCTATGCCGTGGCGATCTTCGCCTGGTTCTTCTGGCAATGGCTGCGGCGCCATAAAGTCGGCGGTATGGCGGCGCGTGCGGCGGACGCCGTTCTGGTGATCGTCTTCATCCAGATCGTTCTCGGCATCTTCACACTGCTCTGGCAGGTGCCGGTCGCACTGGCCGCCTCGCACCAGATCGTCGCCGCGCTCCTTTTCAGCGCAGCGCTGTGGCAGGCATATGAGCTGAAGCACACCTCATAAACAACTGTCATCCCGGGCGATCATCCTGAGCCCTGAGCTTGTCGAAGGGCAAAGGATGTGAGGCCCGGGACCCACTTCAACACACGCGGTTGCTTCCTGGGGGGTCCCGGCTCTGCGCGCTTCGCGCTTGGCCGGGATGACAGCAAGGGCGTTACGCTTCGCCCAATCCCTGATCCAGATCGGCGATGATGTCCTCGGCGTTCTCGATGCCAATGGAGAGGCGCACCACGTCGTCGCCCGCGCCTGCCTTGGCGCGGTCAGCGGCTTCCAACTGGCGATGCGTGGTCGACGCCGGATGGATGATGAGGCTGCGCGTATCGCCGATGTTGGCGAGGTGGCTGATGAGCTTCACCGAATCCACCAGCCTGCGGCCGATCTCGTAACCGCCTTTGACGCCGAAGGTGAAGACGGAACCTGCGCCCTTGGGGCAGTATTTCTTGTGCAGCGCATACGACGGATTGTCCTCCAGCCCGGCATAGTTCACCCAGGCGACCTTGGGGTTTGCCTTCAGCCAGCGCGCCACGATCAACGCGTTGTCGCAGTGTTTCTGCATCCGCAGGCCGAGCGTCTCGATGCCTTGCAGGACGAGGAAGGCGTTCATCGGCGACAGCGCGGGGCCGAGGTCGCGCAGCGCCAGCACGCGGCAGGCGATGGCGTAGGCCATGTCGCCGAAAGTCTCCCACAGCTTCATGCCGTGATAGGAAGGGCAGGGCTCCGACAGGGTGGGGAACTTGCTGCTGCCCCAATCGAACTTGCCGCCGTCCACGATGAGACCGGCCATCGAGTTGCCGTGGCCGCCCAGGAACTTCGTCGCCGAGTGCACAATGATGTCGGCGCCCCACTCGAAGGGCCGCGTCAGGTAGGGCGTCGCCAGCGTGTTGTCCACGATCAGCGGCACGCCCACGGAATGCGCGACTTTGGCAATGGCCTCGATGTCGGTGACGATGCCGCCCGGGTTGGCGATGCTCTCGATGAACAGGGCCTTGGTCTTGGGCGACAACAGGGGCCTGAAGCTCTCGGGATCGGTGCCGTCGGCCCATTTCACATGCCAGTCGAACTTGGCGAAGGACTGGTTGAACTGGTTGATCGAGCCGCCGTAGAGCTGGCGCGCCGCCACGATCTCGTCGCCGGGGCCCATCAAGGTGTGCAGCGCCACGAGCTGTGCCGCGTGCCCTGAAGCGACCGCCAGCGCCGCGCGCCCGCCTTCCAGCGCCGCGATGCGCTCTTCGAGCACCGCGTTGGTCGGATTCATGATCCGCGAATAGATGTTGCCGAAGACCTGGAGATTGAACAGCGCCGCGGCGTGATCGGAGTCCTCGAACACGAATGCGGTGGTCTGATAGATCGGCGTGGCGCGCGCGCCGGTAGCGGGATCGGGCTGTGCCCCCGCGTGGACACTCAAGGTATCGAAGCCATAGTCGGCCATCTCATTTCCTCTTCAGAGAGCCGCCTTTTCCGAAAAGCAGCGGCTTGCGGTTGTCGATGACTTTGCGGTGGACGCCCATCCAGCCGATCTCGCCCGACAGGCGCCCGTACTCGATCTTGGGGCAGCGGTTCATCACGACGGTGAGGCCCGCGGCTTCCGCCATCGCGGCGGCTTCCTCGCTGACGATGCCGAGCTGCATCCAGACGAATTTGATTCCGAGCCGTTCCTTTTCCTCCAGCGCCTCGGCGACGATGGCGGGCGCGTATTCGGCACTGCGGAAGATATCCACCATGTCGACGGGAGCGGGCACTTCCTTCAGCGAGGCATACACCGTCTGCCGGAGAATCATCTTGCCCGCCATGCCGGGGTTGACCGGATGGATCACATAGCCCTTGGCGAGCAGGTACTTCATGGCGAAGTAGCTCGGCCGCATCTCGTTGGCGCTGGCACCCACCATCGCGATCGCTTTGACCGAGCGCAGTATGGATTTGATGAGGTCGTCGGAATATTCGGGCATTCGCGTTTCTTTCCCTCTCCCCCGCAGGGGGCCTGTTGCGTTATTCGAGGG
>PMKE01000065.1 GCA_003158585.1 Alphaproteobacteria bacterium | reverse complement strand
GTCATATGCGATAACCCTGCCCTTTCAGGGGAGGGAATTACGCAAAAACAAAACCCTCGTGCAATGCACGAGGGTTTTGTCTTTCAGAAGAGTCGTCTTCCCTAGAAGAAGCGCGATGCGGTGCGGGCGACCGTGCCGCCGATATCCTGCAGCGGGCCGAGAGGCTGCACATCGTCGTGCAGATCCTCAATGCGCGGGCGGCCGCTCATCAGTTTGTAGGCGACGTGTCCGTCCTGCATCAGCAGCACGACTTCGGCCGACCAGCCGCTATCCACCGTCTGGCGTTCGAAGCCGAGCAGATCGAGGAAGATGTTTCCCATGCGCCGCGATTCGATGTGCTGCGGATGGAAAACGAAAGCCGAGCAACGGTCCTGCGATTCGATGCAGGCCTGCACCGGTGCCGCCAGATGGTCGAACGACATCGTGTTGCGCGGCATGAAGCGCTCGATCACGCCGAGGTAGGAAAGAATCTCGACGTTCGGAGTCGTCGCCGTATCGAAGCCGAGTCTCGGCAGGTCAGACAGGCGCGTCGAACCCGGAACAACGTCCGTGTATGCCGCCTGAACCTGCTCGTAAGTCTGGAAATTGGTGGATGAGATTTTCGTATCGTGCGGCAACAAACCAAGTCCACCGCAACCAACGAGCGACATCATAAGGGTCGCACCGATGAACGTCTTGAGTCCGCGGCTCGAGCCGCTCGTTACCCCATTCTCCATGTGCCCCAACATCCCCAGCGTTATTAAGTTATTCTTTGAGAAGGAGGCTATCCAATTTCACCCGAAATGGGAAGCTCTGCGGCAATATCAGAGAAAATTTCTGCCGCGACATGGTTACCGCGGCCTCAAACGTTGGCACCGCTCAAGACGACGGCAACTTTTTTTCCTCTCACATTGAAACCGTTCGAAATGAGAATAGCTAACGCCGCAGCGCCGCTGGGCTCGACCGTCAGTTTAAGTATGTGCGCAGCCAGGAAAACCGCAGAAGACAAGGCTTTGTCCGGCACGGACATTGCGTCACTCAGATGACGTTTCGCAATTGCGAATGGAATTTCGCCCGGCATGGGCGCCATCAGAGCATCTGCAATCGACAGTGGTCCCCCCGGTGCGGCCACGCGCGCACCTGCGACAAGCGAGCGCCGCATCCCGTCATAGTTCTCGGGTTCGACGCTGACGACGCGTGTCGCAGGACTCAGGGTGGAAAAGGCGAGAGCGATTCCACCGACCAGACCGCCGCCGCTGCACGGCGCCAGGACATAATCGAGAACGACGCTTTTCGTCGCAGCCGCGTGCGCGATCTCCAGACCCACCGTCCCCTGCCCCGCCACAACATGAAAATCGTCGAAGGGGCGAATCAGCGTCGCACCGCGTTCCTTGCAGATCGCGCTCGCGATGGCTTCGCGATCGTCCCTGGTGCGATCGTAGAACACGATCTCGGCGCCGCGCGCGCGTGTGCCTTCCAGCTTCGACTTGGGAGCATCCATCGGCATCACGATGAGCGCCGGGATCGAGAGCAAAGCGGCGGCGGCGGCCACACCCTGCGCATGATTGCCCGAGGAGAACGCCACGACGCCCTTCGACCGGTCGGTCGGCGCGATCCTGACGATGCGGTTGAAGGCGCCGCGGAACTTGAACGAGCCGGTGCGCTGCAAGGTCTCCAGCTTCAGGAAGACGCGCGCGCCGAGCAGTTCGTTGAGGTCGGCGTTCTCGATCAGCGGCGTCTCGACGCCGTAGGGCGCCAGCACGGACGCGGCGGACTCGATGTCGGAGAAGGCGGGAATGTCGGTCATTGGCGAACCGCGGTTGAGGGACTAGCCTGGAGCGGAACTCAGGTCAGGTTCCGATATTACCCTCATGCACAAACCAAAACCCATCCGCGCGGCTCTCATTCTGTTCCTTTTCGCCCTGCCATCCTGGGGGGCACCCAGCGTGCTGGCCACCATCAAGCCGATACATTCGCTGGCGGCAGGGGTCATGCAGGGCGTGGGAGAACCGGTGCTGCTGATCGGCGGGGCGCTGTCCGAGCATTCCTACGAACTCAAGCCTTCCGACGCCCGCAAACTCCAAAGCGCCGATGTGGTTTTCGAGATCGGGCCGGACATGGAGACCTATCTCACCGGTCCCCTCAAGGCCCTGGGCGGGGGGACGATCGTTGCTCTGGAATATGCGCCCGGGGTGCGGCTCTACCCCGCGCGGCACGGTGGGTTGTGGGGGGAAGAGGACGAGCACGGCCCCACCGATCCGCACATCTGGCTGGACCCCAGGAACGCCATCGCGATGACGCGGGCCATTGCCGCCGCACTCGTCAAGCGCGACCCTGCCCATGCGGCCGTCTACCGCGCGAACGTGGCGCGCCAGATCGTCCTCTTGGAGGCGCTCGACCGCGAGCTGGCCGCCAAGTTCGTCCCCCTCAGGGACCGGCCCTACATCGTCTTCCATGACGCCTATCGTTACCTCGAGGAGCGCTATGGTCTTCATTCCGTGGGGGCCGTGACCGTGGCCCCCGACCGGCCCGTGGGCACGCGGCGCGTCGCCACCCTGCGCGAGGCTGCGGCGAGCGGCCGGGCGATCTGCCTTTTTCGCGAGCCGCAGTTCCCCCCAAAGCTGATCGAGGCCCTGGTCGCAGGCACGAAGGCGCGCGTCGGCGTTCTCGACCCTCTGGGTGCGGACCTGACGCCCGGGCCCGGACTGTACCCCCGGCTACTGCGCGATCTGGCGCAGTCCCTGACGGATTGCCTCGGCAAAAAGAATTAGCTTCGGTCGTTGCCTGAGGCTATGGTCCCTTTCGCCTGCACCCCGCGGCGCAGGGCAATCCGATAACCCGTTCCGGACGACGTCCGATGATGAAAACCTTCATGCCGCTGAACGGCGGCCTCAGAATTGTTCCGGATGCTGACAGTGCCGCGGTTCCCTCCGAGGCGCTGTGGATCGACCTCTACGACCCGACGCCGGAGGAACGCCAAGCGGTGAACAACACGCTGGGCCTCGACCTTCCCACCCGCGCCGACATGGAAGAGATCGAAGTGTCGAGCCGGCTCTATGCGGAAAACAACGCCCTCTACATGACCTTGCTGGTGCTGGCCAACAGCGGCACCGAGAGCCCCGTCGCGGGCACCGTCACCTTCGTGCTGGTGCGCAACACCCTCGTCACCATCCGCTACGTCGAGCCGCAGCCTTTCCGCACCTTCGAGGCGCGCTGCCGCCGCGGCACGGTGGCCGCGACCAAGGCGGAGAACGTGCTGCTCGACCTGCTCGACGTGATCGTGGACCGCCTCGCCGATATCCAGGAACGCGCCTCGACGGAAATCGAAGGCATCAGCCACGAAATCTTCGATCCCGACAACAGCCAGCACCCCATCACTTCGCGCGAGTTCCAGGATGTTCTCCGGGCGTTGGGGCGCAAGCACGATCTGTCGGGAAAAATCCGCGAGAGTCTACTCACCATCTCCCGCATGTGTGCCTTCCTGGCGCAGGCGATGGACACCAAGCCCAACAAGGACGTGCTGCCGCACGTCAAGACGCTGACGCGCGACGTGCAGTCGCTCCAGGACCATCTCGTCTACCTCGCGAGCAAGCTCTCCTATCTCTTGGACGCCACGCTCGGGCTCATCAACATCGACCAGAACAACATCATCAAGATCATGTCGGTGGCGGCGATGGTGTTCCTGCCGCCCACCCTGATCGCCTCGATCTACGGCATGAACTTCTTGGTGCTGCCGGAGAAGGATTGGACCTACGGATATCCCTTCTCGCTGCTGCTGATGCTGGCCTCCATGGTCGTGCCCTATATCTTTTTCAAGCGCAAAGGCTGGCTTTGAGAGACGTTCCGCTTGCCATCGCGCTGAAGCTTGCGCAGACGCTTTTTTTCGCCCTGATGTACGCCTCGATCAAGCTGGCGGGCGACGTCCCCATCGGCGAGGTCGTGTTCTTCCGCGGCTTCTTCGCGCTGGTGCCGCTGTTCGTCTGGACGTTTTTCACGGTCGGGCCGATCGAGGCCATCAAGACGCAGCGGCCGGCCTATCACGTGGTGCGAGGCGTGGTCGGCGTCGCAGCGATGTTCACCAATTTCACGGCCCTGAGCCTCTTGCCGCTGGCGACGGTCACGGCCTTCGGCTTTATCCAGCCCATTTTCGCAGTGATGCTGGCGGCGCTGTTCCTGCGCGAGCATGTCGGCCCCTACCGCTGGGCGGCGGTGCTCGCCGGCTTCGCCGGCGTGATGATGATGATCGTACCGCACGGCGGCCTCGCCTCGCTGCTGAGCCTCAACCTGCCGAAGGGCGTGGGCTACGCCTTGACGTTCTCGTTCCTCTCGGCCGTCGTCGTGGTGTGGATCCGCCAGATGAGCACCACGGAGCGCTGCGAGGCGATCGTGTTCTATTTCATGAGCGCCTGCGCCGTGGCGGGCGCAATCATCATGATCTGGGATCACACCCCGCTGACCCTGTCGGCGGGTTTCTGGCTGGTGATGTGCGGCTTGTTCGGCGGCACAGGCCAGCTTCTGATGACCTATTCCTACCGCTTCGGAGAGCCGTCGCTGCTGGCGCCCTTCGACTACGCCTCGATGATCTGGGCCATGATCCTCGGCTGGTTCGTCTTCGCCGAGATGCCGGCGCCGATGGTGCTGGCGGGAGCGGGCGTGGTGATCGCCGCAGGCATGCTCATTGCGTGGCGCGAACACCGGCTGCGCGTTGAAATTCCGCTTGAACCTTTGACTTGAGGACGTCGAGCGCCGCGACCAGATCGTCTCCGAAGAAATACCTCAGCTCGTCGCGCACGCCGTCGTAGAGCGACACGCCCTCGCCGCTGCATACGAGGCTGCCGTCCACCGCTTCAGGCGAAGGCACCAGCGCGCCGTGCTCGAAGGTGAGCGGGAAGAGGATGCTGACCATCGGCTTGTAGAGGTGATAGTCGAGCCCCTGTTCCAGGCACCAGGCGTGGATGCGGCAGCCGCGTTTGCCGACATCGGCGAAGACGCATTTGCCGTTCGCCGCGCGCGTTCGGCCGTGCTCTCCGGAAGGAAATTCGGGGTCGGCCGCGATCTCCGAAGTGAACCATTCGCTCTGCGGCACCCCGGCGAAGCGCTCGAAAGCGGGACCGAGCGAACGCAGCCGCTCCATGTTGGTGCGGTCGATGTCCACCCCGTAGTTGCAGCACTGGTCGCGGCAGAAGCCGCACTCCATGCAGCGCGCGAAGTAACGCAGGGAAAAAATGCGGGCGTCCACCGCGCGGATGACCGGTGCGCCGAACAGCGAGGGATAATTCCGGCCGAGCGCGATCACGGCAGCGCCGCCTTGACGATCCGCTCGATCATCTCGGGGTAGGAAAGTCCCGCCTGCGCCGCCGCGGCGGCAAGGCCTGAGTCCGGGGCGATCCCCGGATTGGGATTGACCTCGAGGATCAGCGGCTGACCGTCAGCGTCCACGCGGAAATCGACTCGGGCCGTGCCCCGGCAGCCGAACAGGCTCCAGGCCCGTTCCGAGAGCGTGCGCAGATCGCGCGCCAGTCCCGGCTCGCGCTCCTCCACCCCGAAGCGGCGCACGGTGCGCGTCGATTCGAAGGAGGCTTCGTCCCATTTGGCGATGTAGCCCACGATACGGGGCCGTCCGGCGGGCCATTCCTCGAAGGTCATCTCGGCCATCGGCAGGACGCGCGGGGTGCCCGCCTCCTCCAGGATCGAGACGTTGAACTCCCGCCCGTCCACATAGCGCTCCGCGAACCAGGGGCCGCCGAAGCGCCCGGCACAGTCCTCGGCACGATCAGGTACCTTGTCCGCCTCGACCACCGCCCCGTCGTCAAGGCCGAGGGAGGCGTCCTCGTCGGCCGCTTTGACGATCCAGCGGCCGGGGGTCAGCCCTTCCCATGCGGGAGGTTCCGACCAGTCCGGGGTCGGCAGGCCAGCCATGCGCAGCAGCCGCTTGGCACCGGGCTTGTCGCCGGTGGCGATCAGGGCGTCGGCACCGGTCCCCGTATAGGGCATGCCGATTTCTTCCAGTAGGTACGGCGCGATATGGGCGAGGCGCCCCTTGCCCTCGATGCCTTCCACCATATTGAACACCACGCCGGGCCGCTGTGCCGCGAGCTGGGCGCGCAGGGCGGCGAGGTCCGGCACGAAGGCCGCAAGCGGCGCCTGATGGCCGCGCGAGGCCAGCGCCTGCGATATGGCCCCCGCAGCGATCAACGTGTCCCTGTCCTCCGGAGGCGCGTCCGGCGGCACGTCGGAATGAAGGACGAGAATTCTCATGCGGCGGCGCGGCGGCGGGCGAGATCGGGATGCCGCCGGAAGAACGACGCCATGATCCGGCCGATCAGGTCCTGGTAGCTGAGACCGGCATATTCCGCGATGAAGCAGAGGTCGGAGTGCTTGGGGCGTAACCCGGCCAAGGGATTGACCTCGATGAAACTGGGGGCGCCGTTCGCATCGCAGCGGATGTCGATACGTCCGCCGTCGCGGCAGTTGAGCGCCCGCCAAGCGCCGAGCGCCACTTCGCCAGCCGCTGCGGCCTCCGCAGGGGGCGCGGGACGAACGTCGACCTTCTCCTCCCAGCCGTCCAACTTGTTCTCCAGGCCGTAGCCGGGACCGACGAAGCTGGCCTTCGGCACGATTTCGGTGACGCCAAGAACCTCGGCCTCCGCGCCGGTGCCGACGATACCCACGGTGAACTCGCGCCCCGGCAGGAAGGTTTCCACCAGCACCGGCTGGGCAAAGCGCTGCAGCAGCTCCGCCGCCACACGGCGAAGCTCCATTGCGTCATCGACCTTGGACTGCCGGCCGATGCCCTTGCCCGAGCCCTCGGCGACCGGCTTGAGGAACAACGGGAACGGCAGGCGCAGCTTGGCGAGGTCATCGAGGCACTCGATGACGGCGAAGTCGGGCGTCGGCACGCCAGCGTCGCGCACCACGCGCTTGGTCATCGCCTTGTCGAGCGACAGCGCCAGGGTCAAGGGATCGGAGAAGACATAGGGGATGTCGTAGGCTTCGAGCAGCGCCGGGGCCTGCGCCTCGCGCGACACGCCCTTCAGCCCTTCGCAGAAATTGAACACCGCGTCCCAGCGCTCACCTGCCACCAGCCGCTCGGCCAGCTTGCGCACGTTGCCTATGCGCAAGGGTTCGTGGCCGAGAGCGGCCAGCGCCTCGCAGATCGCCTCGATGGTGATCTCGCTGTCGAACTCGGCCGCGTCCTCCTCGCTCATGCCCTGGGCAAGGTAATCGGCCTTGAGGTCGTAAGTGACCCCGATACGCATCAATTACCTCCCCCTTGTGGGGGCGAGTAGCGCCAGCGTGCGAGCGGCGAGCGCAAGCGAGCCGGGTGGGGGGCTGACCTTGAAGCGACACCGCCCCCCACCCGAAATGTCTTCGCTTCGCTTCGACATTTCGACCTCCCCACAAGGGGGAGGTAATTAGGGGGGGTGACCTGTTGCATACCTTTACTTGCGCCCCAGCGTCCCGCCGGGATCGGGGTAGCGGTAGACCCTGCCCTCGAAGTTGCGCAGCAAGAGGTCGTCGCCTTCGCGGCCAACTACCGGATCGGGCGCGAGCTGGATCTTGCCGCCGCCGCCGGGTGCGTCGACGCAGAACATCGGCGTCGCATAGCCCGTGGTGTGACCCCTGAGGCTGGCGATGATCTCCAACCCCTTCTCCACATTGGTGCGGAAATGGGCGGAGCCGCGGATCGGGTCGCACTGATAGAGGTAATAGGGACGGACGCGGCGCTTGAGCAGCCCCTGCATCAGAGGAACCATGACCGCCGGACTGTCGTTGATGTCCTTGAGCAGCACCGTCTGCGAGCCGAGCGGGATGCCGGCATCGGCCAGCCGCGCCGTCGATTCGGTCACTTCGTCGGTCAGCTCGGCCGGGTGGGTGACGTGGATGCTCATCCACAAGGGATGATGCTTGCGCAGTATCTTGACAAAATCCTTGGTGATGCGCTGCGGCAACACGACGGGGATCTTCGTCCCGATGCGCAGGAACTCAATGTGCTTGATGGCCCTGAGGCGGCCGAGCAGCCAGTCGAGCTTGTCGTCGCCGATGGTGAGCGGATCGCCGCCGGAGAGCAGCACGTCGCGCACCTCGGTATGGGCTTCGAGGTAGCTGAGCGCCTTCTCCCATTGGCGGGTCGAGAACTGGTATTCGCCGCCCGGATTGCCGACGACGCGCGCACGCGTGCAGTAGCGGCAATAGGTCGAGCAGGTGCCGGTCGTCAGGAACAGCACCCGGTCGGGATAGCGGTGGACGAGACCCGGCACCACCGTGTCGTGATCCTCGCCGAGGGGATCGTCGGCCTCGCCGGGGCTGCGGACGTATTCCCCGCCGGTCATGATGTGGGTGCGCCGGAGCGGTTCGCGCGGATCGTCGAGGCCCATCAAACTGGCGTAATACGGCGTGATTCCGACCGGCAGGGCGCCTTTGTGGCGCTCCACGGCGGCGCGTTCGTCGTCCGACAGCATGAAGATGCGTGCCAGATCGTCGAGGGCGCGGATGCGGCTGCGTATCTGCCAGCGCCAGTCGTTCCATTCCACGGTCGAGGTGCCGGGATAGAAGCGGCGGTAAAACGCGCGTGTTTCGGGATTGACTGGGAAGCGGGGAATAGCCCGCTGGGCCGCAAGGGGGGTGACCTGTAACGCTTCCCGGAGAGAGGCCGGTCTTGGGCGGACGGGCCGTAACGGAGGCTTTAGCTCGCGCCCCCGCAATGCTTGGAGACTCATCGTCGTCTCATGACGCTCCGAAGGTTGCTACCAGCGCGAAAGCCCCAGCGACTCCCCATCAACGGGTGCAACGAACTGACGGATATTTAGTACCTTGCACCCGCTCGTCAAGAGAAACGACGCGAAGACTTGCCGGCTTGGTGAAGTCTTCGGTCGAGGTGAGACCTCCCCGACCCCCTATATTGAAGAGTTGCGGAAGAGGTCGCACGGCACTCGGATCGGAGTCGGGACGAGGCTGCGAGACGGCGCGAGTGTTTTCGGAGAACAGCGGTTTTGCAGGCATGGAGTGCGCTTCCGATGACTTGCGGCAAGTGCGGGTTTGCATCTCCGGCAGGGGCTCGGGCTTGTCCCAGGCGCGACGATGATTGGCTTGCGGAGATGCAAGGACCGTCCGGTAAAAGTCTGTGAGTTGCGTCACTCTGCCGGGGGAACAGGCATCTCGCGCACCAGCGTCACGCGGAAGATACGGATGTGGACCCGGCGGCCCCGGGAGTAATTGAAGCCGTCCACCGCGCCCACTTCGGTGGCGTCCGCCTCCAACTCGGCGAGCCGCGCGATGAACGCCGGCTTCTCGCGCTCCTCGATGAGGGCAAGCCCCCCCTGCGCAGCCCCCGCGTCCGCCGCACCGCGCCCGTCGGTCTGGCGCGTCTCGGTGCCGAGCAGGAAGACGAGGCTCGGCTCGACATATCCTGCCAGTGCGGGCGGCGGATCGCCCGGTTGCGTCAGCCTTTTCTCCGCCTCGGCCGCGCGCGGGCTGACCCAGAGCTGATCGAGCCGGGGCGCTACCCACGCGGTCAGGACCGGATAGAGGATGACGGCCGACGCCAGCATAGAGAGCGCCGCGGTCAGGTTGTTCCGGCGCAGATAGGCGACCAGCGCCCAGACCGATAGCACGGCGAACAAAGCGACCGGGGCCGCCACCCACCACATGGTTCCTTCGCCGTACATTCCCGGGAGAATCATGGGGGCTGCGGCAAGGGCCGCCGCCGCCAGCGCGAACTGCACCGGCGCGGCATAGAAGAGGACGCGCTGCCAGACCGCCTCCGCCTCGCGCGGTTTCAGCGCCCACGCCGCGGCAAGCATGACGAGTGCCGGAAAAACGGGCAGCACATAGTGCGGCAACTTGGTGGGGACGAGCTCGAACAGGACCCAGCTCGCCGACCAGACCAGCAGGAAGCGCATCGCGGGCTCGGCGCGGGCACGGATGGCGGCCCCGAGGCCAGGCAGCAGGAACAGGATCGCCGGCCACAAGATCACGCTCGACAGAGCGAGGAAGTATCCGGGCCAGGCGCCGTGCGATTCCTGTCCGCCCACCAGCTTGCCCCCAAAGTCGTGGCCGAGCGATTCCTGGAAAAAGCCGCCGTGGCTCTTGAGCGCGATGGCAAGGAACCAGGGCGCGACGATCAGAAGGGCAACCACAAGTCCGCTCAGCGGTCTGGTCTTGAGCAGCCAGCGGGCGTTGCGGTCCCACAGCGATAGACCGGCGATGGTGGTGCCTGCGACCACCAGCACGCCCGGTCCCTTGACCAGCACGCCAAGCCCGAACGCCGCCCAGCCTGCCAGCGCCAGCCAACGGCCGAGCGGCGGACCGTTCGCCTTCGCGGCGAGGTAGGCCCGGAACAACATGCCCTGCATCCCGAGCACGCAGGCGAGCTGTACGGCATCGGTCGTGGCAATGGTCGCCTCGGCAGCGAGCAGCAGCGTACCTGCGAGCAGCGCCGCAGCGAGGAAGGCTATGTCCGCGGCAGCGAAGGCGCGGGCGCACCAGAAGGTCAGCAGCACCGCTGCCAGGGCGCCGAGCAGCGACGGCAGACGATAGGTCCAGATGTGGCTCCGGTCGCCGAGGCCTGCGATCTCCGTCGCCGCCGCCTGCATCCAGTAGATGCCGACCGGTTTCTTGTAACGGGGCACTGCACCAAAACGGATGTCGATGATGTCGCCGCTCTCCAGCATCTGTTTGGAGGCTTGTGCGAAGCGGCTCTCGTCGCGGTCGAGCGGGGGAAGCGAGAACACCCCCGGGCTCCACAAAACGAGGCAAAGGACCACCAGTACCAGCCGCGGCCGGTGCGCCAGCCAGGCGAGCGCCCCCGGCACCCGGCGTGCGGCGGGTTTTGCGGCGTCGGTCATCTGGAATGCCTCTTGTATGGCCTGCCCAGGAAGAGCGCTGTGGGGAGGCTGCGGGACGGCGAATGGGTCATTCCGGTACAACTCTGTTTCTCGGCGGCGCGGGCTTGTATAAGGCGCGCGCTCGTTTCGACCGCCCCTCCCGGCTGGACCGGAAGATGGCGGCAAGCTTAGACCACGACGGAATCGAACGGAACCTCAGCATGGCGGTTGCTCTATCGGTGGTGGTGCCGGTCAAAGACGAAGCGGAGAACATCGGCCCGCTGGCACGCGAGATCGCGACGGCGATCGCGGATCAGGGCGAATCGGAGATCCTCTTCGTGGACGACGGTTCGAGCGACGGCACCGCCGCCGCGCTGCACGCCCTCAAAGCCGACCTGCCGTCCCTCCGGGTGATAAGTCACGCGCACAACGTGGGACAGAGCCGCGCCATCCGCACCGGCGTTCGGGCGGCGCGCGGCGAGATCATCGTCACGCTCGACGGCGACGGACAGAACGATCCGGCCGACATCCCCAAGCTGCTCGACGAGTTGCGCCGCGGCGAAGCGTCGCTAGGTCTCGTCTCCGGCGTGCGCGCCAAGCGCCGGGATACGACGAGCCGCAGACTCGCCTCGCGCATCGGCAACGGCGTGCGCCAATGGCTACTCAAGGACGGCGCGGTCGATTCGGGCTGCGGATTGAAGGCGTTCAAGCGCGAAGCATTCCTGGCGCTGCCCTATTTCGACCACCTGCACCGCTTCCTCATCACCATGATGATCCGCGAAGGCTACAAGGTGCACTTCGTCGACGTGAACCACCGCCCGCGTCTGCACGGGCAATCGAAGTATACCAACTTCCACCGCATGCTGGTCGGCATCGACGATCTCTTGGGGGTGCGCTGGCTGCAACGCCGCCTGCGCAAACAAACCGAAGCGAAGGAGCTGTGATGATGGCGCAAGTAATGGCCTGGATCACCGTGGATCACGTCTGGCTGCTCGTCGGCTTTCTCGGCCAGGCGCTGTTCACCTCGCGCTTCATCGTGCAGTGGTTCAAGAGCGAGATCGTGGGAAAGAGCGTGATCCCCCTCGCCTTCTGGTGGTTCAGCGTGGGCGGGGGCGTGGTGCTGCTCTTCTATGCGATCCACCAGCTCGACCCGGTTTTCATCTGCGGCCAAGCCGGGGGCCTCGTGGTCTACGCCCGCAATCTTTACCTGGTGTACCGCGAGAAAGCGCAGACGGCCGGACGGGCATAGCCGTACCGTCCACGCGGGCCGCGCCCGGAGGCCCTATCGGTCGTCCGGCTTGCTTTGCGTCGCAAATCCAATAAAAACCTGCGCCTACGGACAGGTGGCCGAGTGGCTTAAGGCGCACGCCTGGAAAGTGTGTGAACGTGATGAGCGTTCCGCGGGTTCGAATCCCGCCCTGTCCGCCACTAAAAAAGGGGCCGCAAGGGCCCCTTTTTTAGTGGCGGAATGGGTGAGGTGGACGAACCCGTGTTCGACAAAACGGCCGGCAGGCCGTTTTGGGCGCGAGCGCAGCGAGCGATCCGAGCACGAAGTGCGAGGACGAAAATGCGCCAAGGCACATTTTCGCAATCCGTCCTGACACTCCACGCCGAAAGCAGCACGATCTCAGCATGCAATAAAGCGGGCTACCTCAACGACGGCATGCCGAGCGCCCAGGGCACGATTTCCCCCAAAACCTCCGAAAGCGCCGCAGCCAGAGCTTCAACGGCGGCTTCCACGGAATTCTGCGAGGCACGGACTTCGCGCGAGGCTTCGGTATAGCCGGCGATGTCGCGTGTGCGTGCGACGATCATCCTGGCGCCGATGCGCACCACGGCCGTAGGCACGCCGTCCGGCTCGTCATAGCGCGCCTCGAAATCCCTGAGATCGGTCGCCAGGTAATAGTCCGCATGCGCTGCATCGCTGTCGCGCGCCACGGCAGCGATGCGCCCGCCGGCTTCGAAGGCTTCGAGAAGCGCGCCCTGCACCAGCACCGGCAGACGGTCCGGCCAGGCGGAGCCGGCATAGAAATCCATGCCGGCGGGCGGACGCTGAATGACGATGCGCTCGCTGTCGAGCCCGGCGCTGGTGTCGGGCAGCTGGATCGACAGGGCCCAGTTCACTTTGGCGCCGGCAAGCGCCTGCGGCAGCGCCGGCTTGAGAAGATAGAGCTTGGACGACGGCGGCGGCCCTACCAAATCCGCACATCCGGTTGCCAAGAGGCCCGAGGCGCCCGCGAGCAGCGCGCGGCGATTGAGTGGAATCGTCTTCATGGCGGTGTGTACCCCTTGCGACGGTCACCGAAGATGAGCTTCGTCGGCTGGCGATCGAGTTGATCCGAGAGTCTGTTGAGGCTGACGACGAGCCGTCTGGTGTCGGCGAGCAGCCCGGTCAGATCCGCCAGTCCCGGGCCGCGGACGAAGGCGTCCGCGTCGTCGGAAAGCCGTCCGAACTTCTTCACGCTGGCGTCCGTCTCCGCGACGGTTGCGGGCAGCGCCCTGGATGCCGCAGACAGGCTGGCGAGCGTACTGTCGATGTCATCGGAACGCACCGCCAGCGTGGTCGTCGTCCTGTCGAGGTTGGCGAGAATGTGCGCCAGATGCTGCTGGTTGTCGTCCGACAACATTCTGTTGAGGCGGTCAGCAGCCGTATTTATCTTGGCGAGCAGCTGGGGCGCGCTTTGCGTCAACTGCTGGAGCGCGGAGGGCGTCGATTTGATGACGGGATATTCCTGTCCCGGCAAGGCAGTGAGGACCGCCGCTTTCTTGCTGCCGCCCGAAATCTCGACATAGGAGCCGCCCGTCAGTCCCTGCGGTTCGATCGATGACATCGAATCCGTGCGGATTCCGAGTTTGGGTTGAATCTGCATAGTGACGATCACCACCTGCGGATCTTTGCTGTCGAACCGGACATCGGCGACGTGACCGACATCGATGCCGTTGTAACGCACGTCCGTCCCCTTGCCGAGACCGTTCACCGCGCCGTGGAAATAGGTTCGGTAGTATTCGTATTCGTTGCTGTACTGGGCACCCGCCAGCCACAGCAGCGTGATGACCAAGGCCAGCATGCAGGTCAGCACGAAGGCCCCCACCGCCACATAGTTCGCTCTCGTTTCCATATCGTCGCCTCGTCAGGCCAGCGCCGCGCGCCCGCGCGGGCCGGAGAAATACTCTTGGATCCAGGGATCGCGGTCGTTCCGTAGACTCTCGATCGTGCCCACTTTGAGCCGTCCGTTCACCAGCACTGCGATGCGGTCCGCCGTCGCCCGCAGCGTGTCGAGGTCGTGAGTCACCATGAAGACCGTGAGGTTCAGGCTCTTTTGCAGGTCGCGGACGAGCTGGTCGAAATTGGCCGCCCCGATGGGATCGAGGCCCGAAGTCGGCTCGTCGAGGAACACGATCTCGGGATCGAGCACCAGTGCCCGCGCCAGACTGGCGCGCTTCCTCATGCCGCCCGACAACTCTGACGGATGCTTCGTCGCCGCATCCTCCCCGAGCCCCACCATCGACAGCTTCATAGCGGCGATCTCGTTCATCAGCTCCTGCGACATCGAGGTGTATTCGCGCAAAGGCACCTGGACGTTCTCCGCAACGCTTTGAGAACTGAACAGCGCGCCGTCCTGGAACAGCACGCCCCAGCGCATCTGGAGCGCACGCATGCCTTCCTCGTCCAGGCCGAGAACATCCCGGCCAAGCACTTCGATGCTGCCGCCGTTCGGCCGCATCAGTCCGACGATGGAGCGCAGCAGCACCGACTTGCCGGAGCCCGAACCGCCGACCACGGCCATTATCTCGCCGCGATGGACGTCGAGGTCGAGGTGATCGTGGATCAGCCTGTCGCCGATCCTGGTCACTACGCCGCGCAGGCGGATCACGATCTCTTTTCCGTCGCCGTCCATTCATATCCCCAGGATCGAGAATATCACGGAAAAACCCGCATCGAGGACGATGACCAGGAACACGGATTCGACCACCGAGCGGGTCGTCAGCCGTCCCACGCTCGCCGCGTTGCGCTCGACGTTGAGACCCTCGTAGCAGCCGACCATGCCGATGACATAGGCAAACACCGGCGCCTTGATCATGCCGACCAGGAAGGTGTCGAGCGTGATCGCCTCGCGCAACTGCCGCACGAACACCGGCACGGTGATGCCGAGGTCGAAGTAGCACATCACCGCGCCGCCGATCAGCGCCATGACGTTGGCATAGAAAACGAGGAACGGAAGCGCGATGACCAGTCCGTTGACGCGCGGCAGGATCAGCACGTCGTCCACGTCGAGGCCCATCGTGCGCATCGCATCGATTTCCTCGTTCACCTTCATGGTGCCGATCTGGGCTGTGAAGGCCGAGCCGGACCGCCCGGCGATGATGATGGCCGTGATCAGCACACCCAGTTCGCGCAGCACACCCACGCCGAGGGCGTTGACGGTCAGAATTTCCGCGCCCCAGCGCTTGAGCTGGTCGGCGCCTTGATAGGCCAGTACGATGCCGATCAGGAACATCAGCATTCCCACGATCGGCAAGGCGTTGATGCCCACTTCCTCGATCTGGTGGACGGTCGCGGCGAGACGGAAATTCCGCCGCGGCGAACGGAATGTCAGAAACCACTTCACCGTGATGCGGCCGATATAGCCGAGGATGCCGACGGCCTGGATCTGGACGGTGTGCGTGGCCAGTCCGACGCGTTCCAGGAAGGCGGTCAGCGTGACGGGATGCTCGACTATTGCGGGCGGCACCATATGCTCGCTCTCGATGGTGGCGAGCAGCGGCGCGTAGATCTCGGGAACCGAGAAGGCAACGATGCGCACCCCGTCGTCCGTGAGCCCTGTTTTCGTGCGCACCAGGAGCCAGCCGCCGATCGAATCGAGTTTGTCGATCCGGCTGCCGTCTATTTCGGCTTCGGAGGCGCCGCCGACCTCTAACGAACGCAGCTCAAGATCGAGCGCGGCGGCGTGATGGACGGTCCAGGAGCCGCCCATCGACAAGCGCAGTTTGCTGCCTGCCCGCTCGATACGAAACCACGGGCGAGAATCGATCTGATCGCGGTCATTTCCCATCCCGATTCCATTCTAGGCGGGCATATGCGGGGCGGCTAGAGCCGGACCCCGCCACACAAAATTCTACATTCTTGCCGCCTATTTTTTCGCCACCAACAGATGGCGAAACGGATTTCATCCGCGCCGCAACGGTTGCGGAAACTTCCCGACCGAATCACACCGAAAACAAGAGCAGCGCCTGCTCGATAGTAGGCGCTGCTACTGTAAAACGATAGCGTTTCCTAGAACGCTTTGCCGAGGTCCATGGTGAGCGGATTCGGGATCGGCAGGTCGGTGAGATCGGGCACCGGCACGAAGGTGTTGCGCGTCGGCTTGTCCTCGTCCGCCGCAATGGTCCAGCCGCCGCCGAGCGCCCGGTAGAGGCTGACGCCCGCTTCGAGCCGCGCCAGCTTGATCTGGATCAGCGTATCCTGCGACGAGAACAGGGTCTGTTGGGCGTTCAACACCGTCAGGAGGTCGACCACGCCTTCGCGATATTGCAGTTCGGAAATGCGGAAGGCTTCGGCCGCGTTGACCACTTCTTCGGTCGTCAGGCGATCCTGTTCTTCGTAGCTGGCGACGCTGCCGATCCCGGTTTCGACATCGGCAAGCGCATTGATCACCGTGCTGCGATAGGTCGCGAGCATCTCCATTTCCGCCCCCCGCGCCTCATCGCGCTGCGAGGTGAGACGGCCGCCGTCGAAGATGGCCTGCACCAACGAGGCACCGATGCTCCACGCCAGATTGCTGGGATTGATCAGCTTGTCGATGTCGGCATTCTGCCAGCCGCCGCTGCCCGTCAGGCTGATGCCGGGCAGGAACGCCGCGCGGGCAGCGTCCAGATTGGCGTGCGCAGCCAGCATGGTCGCTTCGGCCTGTGCGATGTCGGGACGGCGCTGCAACAGAGCCGAAGGCATCCCCGGCTGCACCGGCGGCGCCGAGAGTCCTTCCAGCGAGGCTTCTTTCACCTCTAAGCCTTCGGGCATGCGGCCGAGCAGGATGGCAAGGGAGTAACGCGCCTCGCGTTCCTGTTCCTCAAGTCTCGGGATCGCCGCCTCTTCGCCCGCCACCAGCGCCCTTTGCTGCGCCAACTCGAGGTTGGAGAGCACGCCGTTGGTCACCTTGGCTTCGGTGATGGCAAGAATCCGTTTGGCGGCGTCGATGTTCTTGCGGGCGATGTTAACCCGCTGGCGCAGCGCCAGAACGGTGAAATAAGTGTTCGCGACGTTAGCCTCGGTGGTCAGCGCGACGACGTCCTCAGCATAGATCGCCGCACGCGCCGTGCGGCGCGCTGCACGCAGGTTGTTCTGCGCCAAGCCCCAGAAATCGAGTTCATAGCTGGCGCTGCCCCCGAAGCTGAACGAATTGGCGGTGGTCATGCCGAAGAGACTCTTGCTCTGCGCCCTGCTGGCATCGGCGGTCAAGCCGACGCTCGGCAGCAACGAGGATACCGCAACCCCGCTCCTGGCCTGTGCCTGCATGACGCGCGCCGCCGCCGCTGCAAGATCGAGGTTGCCGGCATGAGCCGCATCGATGAAGCCTGCCAGCTCCGAACTGGAAAAACTCTTCCACCATTCGGTTGAGATCTGCTGCTGCGCCGCCTCGGAGATGGGCGCGGTGAAAGCCTTCGGCATGTCTTCGGCCTTAAAAGAGGCCGGGGGCGTGGTGGTGCATGCCGTGAGGGCAAACGTCAAAGTTGCCGCTGAGACGCACTTCCAGAGGACTTTCATGGATTTGCTCGCCTTAAGGCCGCCAAACCGGCTGCCAGACGCCAATATGGGCGTCAAACGCCGTTCGGCAACATGTTTTTCTGACCAACTCTCGCGAGGGAAGAATAACCTTGTCGCAGGGGGACTGAAAGTGTCGGACGGCCGGGCCAAACTTCGGTCTTGGGGGCGCCGAAGAGGTCCGGCCGTCCGTGCGACTGTGCCCTGTGGTGGAGCGCCGATTCGGGCACAGCCTGGACACCGCCAGAATCTCCGGCATGCCGCCGTGATGCCGTGCGGTGGCGTAGGAAACCTTGTTCCAAAGCTCCAATTGCAGACTTAGCTTGCTGCCGCGCGCGCAATGGTGGAAGTGCGAACCGGACTTATATTGTAACGATCTGTCGCAACAGCCGGACCGCTTACGGTTTTGTGAACTAAATGCAGGGCGCCGCTTTTTCTACTCCGGCTCGGCGGTCTGGGGGGCGGCACCCCACGGATCTTCGCTGAAATCCTTGACAGGATGCATGACGATGCGCAGCGAACGCTGCATGCCGAAATAGAACACGACTTTCATCTGCCGCGTCTCGGGGTTCCATTCCATCTGAGGCGCGAAGCCACCGGGCTTGCGGAACACTCGGCCGTCGAAATCGAATTTGCGCGGCACGACATCGTTCCAGTCGTCAGAGAGCTGCGAGGCGAGGCGGGCGTGCATGACCGCGCGTTCCTCGTCCGTAGGCGAACCTATATCGGTCAGGTCGGGCGCACTGACGCGCACGGTGCCGCCCGGCAGGATCTCGAGCCAGGCTTCAACCATTACGGCTGGCGATTCGTAGTTGCCGATCCAGCGGCCTTGAGGCGGCGCGGGCTGTCTCGAGCAGGCGACGAGAGCAACGGCTGCAAGCAGAAGGATCGAGAACCGGCGCATGGCGCTTTCCCCCTGAGGCAGGAAGATACGGCCCGAAGAGTTGAGAAAACGTAATAACAGCTAACCAAGCGTTTCAGGGGCTTGCAGGTTCGCTTCCCGGACGGCAGGGTGGCATCTCCGTCAAGACGAGGTCGCCATGTCCGCGCTGCCGAAAGGCTTCCTGAGCGAGTCGCTGGGACGCATCCAGCCCTCTCAAACCCTTGCCGTCACCCAGAAGGCGCGCGAGCTGAAAGCCGCAGGGCGCGACGTGATCGGCCTCGGTGCGGGCGAGCCCGATTTCGACACGCCGGACAACATCAAGGAAGCGGCGATTGCGGCAATCCGACGCGGCGAGACGAAGTACACTGCGGTGGAAGGCATTCCCGAGCTGCGCAAGGCGATCGCGGCAAAATTCAAGCGCGAGAACGGGCTCGACTATGCGCCGTCGCAGACCTTCGTGGCGGCCGGCGGCAAATCGATCATCTACAACGCCCTGATGGCCACGCTGAACCCGGGCGACGAGGTCATCTGCATCGCACCTTACTGGGTGAGCTATCCCGACATCGTGGCGCTGGGCGGCGGCAAACCCGTGATCGTCGAGGCAAAGATCGAGGACGGCTTCCGCCTGACGCCCGAAGCGCTCTCCCGCGCCATCACGCCGAAAACAAAATGGCTGATCCTCAACCAGCCCTCTAATCCGACGGGCGCCTGCTACACGCGCGCGCAGATCAAGGCGCTGGCCGACGTGCTGCTGGAGCATCCGCAGGTGTGGGTGCTGACCGACGACATCTACGAGCACCTCGTCTATGGCGGCTTCGAGTTCACCACCATCGCCGCGGTCGAGCCGAAACTCTACGAGCGCACGCTGACCATGAACGGCGTGTCCAAGGCCTATGCCATGACCGGCTGGCGCGTCGGCTTCTGCGGTGCGCCGGAACCGCTCATCAAGGCGATGGCGAAGCTGCAATCGCAGTCGGTGACGCACGCCGCCTCGATCTCGCAATGGGCGAGCGTCGAGGCGCTGAACGGGCCGCAGCATTTCATCCCCGAGCGCAAGAAGATTTTCGAGGAACGGCGCGATCTCGTCGTCTCGATGCTCAATCAGGCGAACGGCATCGAATGCCCCAAGCCCGAGGGCGCCTTCTACGTCTATCCTTCGATCCGCAAGCTGATCGGCAAGACCGCTCCGTCCGGCAAGACGATCGCCACGGACGAGGAATTTGCCGGCGAGCTGCTGGAAAGCGAAGGCGTTGCCGTGGTCCACGGCGCGGCGTTCGGGCTGTCGCCCTTCTTCCGCATCTCCTACGCTACATCCAACAAGCTGCTGGAAGAAGCCTGCTCGCGCATCCAGCGCTTCTGTGCGGCACTGCGCTAAGGGGCTGGTTCCGTAAGTAGTGTGAAATCTCCGCAACCAAGTTGCGGGGCGCAACGGAATATCGCGTTCCGGACGTTAAAGCGTGCAGTGGTCTTATTCGGGAAATAGACATGGACTCGATCCTGCGTCAGTGCGCGACGCCGTTAAGCTTGGTTTCGTTTTTGGCGGTGGCCGTGACGGGCATCCTGATGCTGCTGGGCGTGCGCGGCGGATCGTTGGGCGACGTGCACGAATGGCTGGGCGTGATCTTCATCGTTGCCTTGGTATTGCATCTCGTACGCAACTGGCGGGGCGTATTGGCCATGCTGTCCGCTCAGCGCAACAAGATCATCATCGGTGCGACAAGCGTCGTAGCCGCCGCCTTTATTCTCATCAGCCTCCCCTTCGGTTCCGGCGGACACGGAGGCGGCTTTCACGGGCCGGGACAGATCGTCCATCGCATGGCCGCTGCGCCCATTGAGAAAATGGCGCCCGCGCTGGGACTGACCAGCAAAGAGGCTATCGCCCGCCTGCAACGCGGCGGCGTCAAAGTGGAGGGGCCTCAGCAGTCGCTGACCGAGATCGCCGAAGAACAGGACCAGGAGTTGCCGCGGCTGTTGAATCTGGTGCTGAGCGAATAGGCCGCTTGAAAAGCGCACCATTTGATTGTGCAAGAGATCGCGGGCTAGGCGGCAGCAGGTTTCGGCTTGTAGAAGCGCCGCGTGAAGACCGCGAAGGCCACGAATATCAGCGTGCCGGCTATGGGCACGAGCGCTTCCGTCAACAACATCCCGGTCGAGCCCCAGGCCGTGTGTGCCCAGCCGTCGATCTTCGTCAGATAGATGATCGGTACATTCGCCAGGCTGGCGAGCAGATTGTATTTCGTCGCGGCCGCGCCCTTGCCGATGGCCTCCAGAACCACCGCACCGAACGCCGCGTAACAGAAGCCCGTGAGGAACATGTAGACGCAGACGAAATAGATGAACATATCCTGCGTGCGCGGGGCGAACGCCATGCCGGCCGCGCAGACGCAGACGGTAAGACTGAACACGTTGAAGGCGGTCCTGCGGTCCATCTTGTCGCAAAGCCAGCCGCCGATGATGCAGCCGGCCATCGAGATGACGCCGCCGAGCGCCCCATTGACCAGTGCGACCCAGTCCGCCGAGGCATGCCAATCGCCTGCCACCGCCGACCATAGATTCGTCATCGCAGCGACGCTGATCGGCAGGCTCATCGCCACGATGGCGAGAAGCCCCACGCGCGAGCGCATCAGGCTCCAGGCGTCCTTTCCGACATTCACCAGGCTGTGTCCGAAACTATCGCCGCGATGACCGGCCGGAGGCTCGTGCGCGAAAGGCAGCGCCGCACATGAGAAGGCAACCAGCAGGCCCAGCGACGTGCCGGCCACCCCTGCCGCAGTGACGTGCTGGGACAGCCACAATCCGGCTTCCGAGAAGCCCGCAAGCGAGGTGTGCTGCGTAAGCCAACGGCCCGCGTGGTCGAGCCAGCCGGGATTGGCGTGCTGCGACAGCCAGAGACCGGCGCCGCCGCCGATGCCCGAACCGCCGAGATTACCCGCCTGGCTCCAGCCGCCGGCACGGCCCTTTTCCTCCGGCTTCGTCGCATGCGCCATGATGCTGTCGGCGGCAAGCGCGTTGAATCCCGTTGCCGTCGAGAACGCGAACACCAGAACCGTGATCAGCGCGATGTTCGGGAGCGTCAACGGCACGATCGCCGTGGCGATCATCAGCACTCCGGTCACCACCGCCGAGATCGCATACCAGCTCTTGTTCGAGAGCGTCGTATCCACCAGCGGCCCGCCCAGCACTTTCCAGGTCTGCGGTGCAAGGCTCCAGGCCGCCAGCGTGGCGATCGCATCGACGCCGATGCCGGATACCGCCATCAGATAAGCCAGCGTGACGACGACGTAGCCGTTGGAAATGCCCAGCGGCAGGAACAGGACCAGGAACAACACGGGATGAGCCGAGCGCTCGGGCGATACGCGTTCGGGCAAGGCGGACCTCGAATATTTTGGCGGTGCGACAGTATAGAGCGCTGGGCCTTTGGGATAGTGCGTCAAAGCAGTGTCCGCCCCCTTGCCAAGCCCCCCCTGAGGCGCCAGGAATCGCCCCCCATAAGCGGGGCGCGTGGCGCCGCCCGAGCAACCGGGCGCGTGCCCGCCGCGACCCCCCCGGACCCGTCCCCGGGTCCGAAGGAGGCACAATGGCAAATCCAAACGGAGGAAAAGGGCCACGCACCGTGGCCCTGGTAGGACCATACGGCTCCGGCAAGACGACCTTGCTCGAAGCCGTTTTATTCGCCACGGGCGCCGCCGCGCGCAAGGGCGCCGTCGCGCAGAACAACACGGTGGGCGACTCCAGCCCCGAGGCGCGGGCGCGCCAGATGAGCGTCGAAGTCAACTGCGCCACCACCAGTTATCTCGACGAGAGTTTCACCTTCCTCGATTGCCCCGGTTCCATCGAATTCCTTCAGGAGTCGCTATACGCGATCCAGGGCGCCGATGCGGCCATCGTGGTGATCGAGCCCGAGCCCGCCAAGGTGCAGATGCTGAAGCCGTACATGAAGCGGCTGGCGGACCTCAAGATTCCCCATCTCATGTTCGTCAACAAGATCGACAAGGCGACCGGCTCGCTGCGCGACATTCTCGCGACGCTCCAGGAAGCCAGCGACACCCCGCTGCTGCTCCGCCAGATCCCCATCTGGAACGACGAGGCGGTGACGGGCTTCGTCGATCTCGCGCTCGAACGCGCCTTCGCCTACCGGCCGGATGCGCCTTCGGAAGCCATCGACATCGCCGACAAGGAACGGGAGAAGCAGGCCCGCTTCGCGATGCTGGAAAAGCTCGCGGATTACGACGAACACCTGATGGAAGAGCTGCTGTCGGACGTCGAACCGCCTCGCGACGAGGTGTTCGGCGACCTGAGGCGCGAATTCGCCGAATGCAAGGTCGTGCCCGTGCTGATCGGCTCGGCGGACGGCAACCACGGCATCACGCGGCTGTTGAAGTCGCTGCGTCACGAATGCCCCGAAGTGGCGGTCGCCGCGAAGCGTATGGGTATCGAGGCGGGCGGCGACAGCGTCGTCCAGATTCTCAAGACCGTCTATTCCACGCATGGCGGCAAGTTCAGCCTGTCGCGCGTGATGAGCGGCTCGCTCAAGGACGGCGCGGTGCTGCACACCCATGACGGCAACGACACGCGCGTCGGCGGCATCTTCTCGGTGGTGGGCGCGGCCCAGACCAAGCTCGCGGACGCCAAGGCCGGCGACACCGTCGCGCTGGCGCGCCTGGAAGGCGCGGCCACCGGCTCGACGCTGACCACCGGCAAGACCGCAGCGCCCAAGCAGAACATCGAGCTGCTCACCCCGGTCTATCGTCTGGCCATCCAGGCGGCCGACCGCAAGGACGAGGTGAAGCTCACCGCGGCCATGGGCAAGCTGCTCGAAGAGGACCCCTCGCTGGTGTTCGAGCAGAACGCCGAGCTGCACGAGATGACGCTGAACGGCCAGGGCGAAATCCACCTGCGCGTCGCTTGCGACAAGATGCTGAGCAAATACGGCCTCAAGCTGAACACGCGGCCGGCCAGCATTCCCTACAAAGAGACCATCCGCAAATCGGTCACCCAGCGCGGCCGCCACAAGCGGCAATCGGGCGGCCACGGCCAGTTCGGCGACGTGGTGATCGAGATCAAGCCGCTGCCGCGCGGCTCGGGCTTCGTCTTCGTCGACGATATCGTCGGCGGCGTGGTGCCCAAGCAGTTCATCCCGTCGGTGGAAAAAGGCGTGATCGCCTTCCTGGAGACGGGGCCGCTCGGTTTCCCGGTGGTCGATCTTTCCGTGACGCTGAACGACGGCTCGTTCCACACCGTGGACTCCTCGGACGCGGCGTTCCAGACCGCGGCGCGCATCGGCATGCAGGAAGGCATGCCGCAATGCTCGCCGGTGCTGCTGGAGCCGATCATGAAGGTGAAGATCCACGTGCCCAACGACGCCACCTCGAAGATCAACGCGGTGGTGAGCGGACGGCGCGGCCAGCTGCTCGGCTACGATGCGCGGCCCGGCTGGACCGGCTGGGACACGGTGGTGGCCGAGATGCCGCAATCGGAGCTTTCCAACCTCATCATCGAGCTGCGCTCGCTGACGCAGGGCGTCGCCACCTACGAGATGAGTTTCGATCATCTCAACGAACTGACCGGCAAGACCGCCGATCAGGTCGTGGCAGCCCACAAGGCGGCGAAGGAAGAGGCGAAGGCGGGGTAAATAAACAAGCGAATAGGGAGGTGCGAATGGGAAATCCCGTTCGCACCTCTTTTTTGTCCGCTGCCTGTCGGCGGCCCTAACTATGCGCAGAAGGACGGACGCGCCCGCAGGCACGCCCGTCCTTCCACGTTTTTGGACCTTGGGCAGGCCACGCCGCGCGCAGGCTATGCGCGCAGTGAGCACCGTCGATCCGCAACGGGTCTCGAAAGGGCCTGCCTTGCGCCGGCCTTCGCGCTTCGCGCTTCGGCCCGGCAGGCCTGGCGCCGCAAGCGGCGGCATTTGCCCAGCTTCGTGTCTCTGGCGGGGTGAGCCGCAACGTGCGGTTTGACCGCGCTCGTCCACGACGCCGGACGGCGAACTTCAGGCAGGACCCTTTCGCGGATGCACGAGACGCGACATCCGGACCCTGTATGGTCTCGCGTTGAATTTCCGCGGCCTTGCGTCGAGGCGCCCTTCCGGGCGTTCCTCAGCATGACGGCCGCGCACCTTTCAGCTCATTTTCTCCCAAGTATTACTTTGAACAAATAGGGAACGAAAATCGCATTTCAAGGGGTGAGCAAAGAAATATTTTCGTCAACGCACAGAGTGGGTTGTTGGTCAGTATACAGAGAAAATAAGAAGGAGTTGCAATATACGACAATTGTGGACTGGCATGCTCTTAGAGCGTGGCAAGGGTCACTTTCTTCACTTACCGCGAACTAACCCTTGTTTCACATGCTAACGTCATTCACAAATCCGAGCGCGACGGGAGAATGTCGCATCGTTTGCATTCCATGGGGGCTAGCGATGTCAGTTTCTCAAAAAGTTGAATTACGTATTTCGACGGAACTTAAGCGGTACCGTCCCATCTTGGATAGCGCAAAACAACGCGATGTGAGTGAGAGTGATACCGTAATTATCGTTGCTGACATGCTGTCGGACATTTTCGGTTATGACAAGCACCAGCATGTGACCACTGAATTCGCAATTCGAAACACATACGTCGATCTGGCCGTCGTCGTTGATAAAACAATCCGGTTTCTTATTGAGGTGAAGGCAATTGGAACGGCCCTCAAAGACACCCACGTTAAGCAAGCAATAGATTATGGTGCGAACAAAGGAGTCGAGTGGGTAGTACTTACGAATGGCATCACGTGGCGCGTTTACAAGATCTATTTCAGCCAACCAATTGAAAAATCTCTCGTGTTTGAAATAGATGTCTTGGCAGAAAACCCAAAAAGTGCCGACCTTATTGAGTGCTTTGGAATACTTAGCAAAGAAGGTTTTTCAAAAAGCTCAATGGCTGACCTGCTACAGCAAAAACAGGTTACGAGCCGGTATGCGATCGCCGCGACCCTGCTGAGTGATACAATTCTGGACGAGTTGAGGCGCGAACTCAGGCGAATCTCACCAGGCCTGAAGGTTGACACGGACTATCTCCGCATGCTGCTGGAGAATGAGGTGATAAAACGGGAACTTGTTGAAAGCGAGGAGGCCACTGCGGCGACATCGTTGATCAAGAAGCTTCAGCGAAGCCTCGCTCGAGAGAAGAAGAAAACGACAGACCCGGAAAACTGCGGAACAGAATCTTCGCCGGTCCCAGACGGAAATTCGGGGTCCGGAACTTCGGGCTAGCTCAGAGTAAGTTCATCTGAAATTTCAGTGCTAGCAACCACACAGATCGAGTTGCTTCAACTCCCTGGGTCCCCTTCCCTCGCCCGCCTTCGCTGCTTCGCGTCCACACGCTGTCGCTATGGACCGACGCGGCTCGCCGGGGATGACAAATTGAGTTTGTGCGGCCCACCTCGCTTCGCTCGGCCCCCTTCGTCCGGCTTCGCTACACTACGCCGGACACTTCCCCCGCGCCGCTTCGCTACGCGGGGGCAGAAAAGAAAGCTTCTCCGGGCGCGCCGCGGTGCGCTTCCCTTACGCAAAATAAATACTTCCGTTAGGCCAACGTACGAATTCTAACCCCTACGGAAACGGGCGGACTTTATGAGGCTGCCTCACCCCACATCGGATGCAGAGCTGGTATTCGCTTGGCGAGCATTAAGGATATTGCACCTGAGACGGCGGTGTTTTACCTGAGCGTGAACGTCGGTTATCGAACGGCTAACCTAGTCGTGGCCGACCACAGGAAAAGAAGAAAACCATGAAAGAGAATTTGCATAAGCTTAGTGCGGGCTTGCTCTCGCTCGCTGTCGTCGGCAGCTTCACCGGGCTTCTGTCGATGTCGCTGGTCAGCGCGCAGCCGGTATCGCCGGCCGGCATGCAGCCCTTGGCGCTGGTCAGTACGCAGCCGGCGACGGTCATGGAAGCGGCCCTGGGACAGACCGCGATCGAGACGATCGTGGTGCACGGACACATGCCGACGAACTATGCCGGTCTCGTTACACATCGTAAGCATAGCAGCATCGCACGGGCCAAGTATGCTGCCGGACGGCTTGGTGGATCGAACAGCGTGGTATTGAAATAGGCCCCAGTTGCCTCGTTTAAGGCATCGCCGGGAACCACTTCACAACAAGCGTTCGTTTCAAAGTGGGTCCCGGATAGCCGCTACGCGGCTTCCGGGATGACAAGTTGGGTTGCTACAATCAGAACAAAACAGCTCTAGCCCGGCACCCGGCCGAACAGGCGCAGCATACCGCGGATGCAGCGGTGGCCTGCGTCCACGGGCGCGCAGTACATCAGCGGGCAGCCGCCGACCAGGCATTGGATGCCGCTCGCTTTGCACGCCTTGATCGCTTCTTCGGAGACGCTGCCCTCGCCGAAGGAGCGGTGGAACCACACGCGGCGGATGCCCTTCCCGGCACACTGGCGGACGAGAGCGAGGGCGGTGCGCGGGGGCGAGGCGATCACGACGCCGTCAATCGTTCCCGGGATCGACACGAGATCGGGCCAGCAGCGCACGCCTTCCACTTCCGTCGCGTTCGGATTGACCGGCAGCACCTCGAAACCGGAGCCGAGCAGACGCTTGTAGATGGCGTTGGCGAAATGCGTCGGGGTGCGGGAGACTCCCGTGACGGCGTAGCGCTTGCCGGAAAGAAACTCGGCGACGTTGGAGGGCATTTTGGACATGAACGTTTCCCCATTCGTAAGGCCAAACGGCTACATCCGTCCCTGACCCGAAGCAATCGCGGGATGCTGCGTGCTTGTGCCGCCGCATCTGCGCGCGCGCGACCACCCCCTCACCCTAACCCTCTCCCCCGGAGGGGGAGAGGGAATTCACTCCGCCGGGTAGTGCTCTTCCAGCACCTTGGTGCAGGCTTCAACGGCGGCGAGCAGGCCTTCGGCGAGGCGGCCTTTTTTGGCCGTCGCGAGGAAGTCCGCGATGATCTTGTCCCAGGTTTCTTGCGGCACGCGCAAATCCACGTCGCGGTCGGTCACCACCTCCACATAGCGCTCGCCGAACGAAACGAAGAGCACGATGCCCGTCTTGCGGTCCGTCTGCGCCAGCACGCGCGAGGCGAAGGAGCGGTGCGCCAGCTCCCAGCATTCCCAATTCTTGGCATGGCGCGGCACCAGCATCAGGCGCAGCGGCAGCCAGTCCATCAGGAAGGTCACGCCCGCGCTGACCGCGGCCGTGATGAAGAAGGCCTCGCGCAGCGGCAGCTTGTGCCAGAACAGCGCCAGCGCCGCGAACACCGCCAGCGCCGCGATGCCGCCGAAGATCATGGGGTAGAGCGCGTAGCGGTCGCTCACCGGCACCGTTACGAGGGCCAGCCGCGCGCCGGTGCGCGCCTCCGCCGCATCGACGGCATCGTGGAGCTTGACGCGCTCGTCATGGCTCAGTTTCGTCACCAATGTCCCGAAGCGCCCCCTCCGCCGAATGAGCCGCCGCCGCCGCTGAATCCGCCGCCGCCGAAGCTGCCGCCTCCGAAACCGCCGCCGCCGAAGCCGCCACGGCCGATCCCGCCCAGGAACAGCAGCGGCCACAGGAAGCGTCCGAACACGATCCACAGGAGGATGACGATGAGGATGACCGGGAAGCCGCCGTGCGAGCCGCCGCTTTCCTGCGGCTCGGGGATCGCTTCCGTGCCGGAAGGTTTGCCGCCGACGGTGCGCAGCACGTTCACCGTTCCGGCCAGCACGCCGCCGTCGTAATCGCCCTTGCGGAAATGGGGCAGCATCACGTTCTGGATGATGAGCGAGGATTGGGCGTCGGTGAGATCGCCTTCGAGGCCGTAGCCGACCTCAATGCGCACGTCGTGCGAGTTGGGCGCCACGATGATCAGCACGCCGTTGTTCTTGCCGGCCTTGCCGATGCCCCAGGCGCGGCCGAGCTGGTAGCCGTAGTCGGCGATGTCGGTGCCGCCGAGGTCCTTCAGGGTGGCGACGACGACCTGATTGCCCGTCTGCTGCTCGTGCTCGGCGAGCAGTGCGGTCAGGCGCTGCTGCGTTTCCTGCGAAAGGACACCCGCGTTGTCTACGACGCGCCCCGAGAGCGGCGGGAAGCTGAGGGCCGCGTGCGCCGCCCCGCCTATCAGGACGAAGGCGATCAGCAGGGCGGCAATAGCGTGCGCGAAACTTCGCGCTGGGTCAGGCATCAGAAGTTGACCGTGGGCGCCGACTGGTTCCGTTCGGTGGTGGTGAAGGTCGGATACTGCTTCAGCTCGGGATAGAAGATCGCGGCCGTCCAGCGGTACGGGATGGTGCGCAAGAGCGTGTTGTATTCCTGCACGGACTGGATGTAGTCGCGCCGCGCCACCGAGATGCGATTCTCGGTACCTTCGAGCTGCACTTGCAGCGCCATGAAGTTCTGGTCGGACTTGAGCTGCGGATAGGCTTCCACCGTCACCAGGAGCCGACTGATCGCACCGCCGAGCTGGGCCTGGTTCTGTTCGTACTGGCGGAATGCCCCGGGATTGTTCAGCGCCTCCGCCGGCAGCACGGTCTGCGTCGCCTTGGCGCGCGCCTCGGTCACCGCCGTCAGCACCGACTTTTCCTGTGCGGCGTAGCCCTTCACCGTTGCCACCAGATTGGGCACCAGATCGGCGCGCCGCTGATACTGGTTCTGCACCTGGCTCCAGGCGGCTTTGACCTGCTCGTCCTTGGCGGGGATCTTGTTGATGCCGCAGCCGGCAACGCCAAACCCAACCACGAACAGAATCGCCAGACGGCCGGCCGTTCTCGCAAAAACACTGGACATCGGAACACCTCTCCTGCGGGGCGTCGCCCCTTCACACGAAGCAGCACTCACTATAACGAAAAAATCGCCGGAGCGGGGGGCCGCTCCGGCGAGACTACTTGGGGTTGCCCGCGTGTTTGGGGCGCGAGCAGAGCCGGGCGGCGGGGGAGCCGCCCAAGGCTCTCGCGCGGAGGGGCTCCGCGCCGGCAGGCCCTGGGGGAAGGACTGCCGTATCCTAGAGATAGGTTGCCTTTTGCCGATTTCAATAGCGCCAATCCTTGGATTCCCGGACCACAAAATCCCGGAAAGCCGCCACCCGCTTGGATTGGCGCAAGGCGTCGGCATAAACCAGATGAACGTCGAAGCTGGGCCCCGGAACGTCCGGCAGAACGCGAATAAGTTGCGGGTGCTGAACAGCGACATAATCCGGCACGGTGGCGATTCCGAGCCCCGAAAGGGCGGCGCCCAAGATACCGGTCACATTGTTGATGCGTATCATCCGCCCCTTCGATCCCGGCCGCACCAAGCGGCGCGTCTGATCGATCAGCCAGTTGACCTCGCGCACTTCCGGCGGCGCGGTTTCGCCGTAGCCGACGATGATGTGCCGGGCGAGATCCTCGAACACCTGCGGGGTGCCCGCTGCGTCGAGATAAGGGCGGGTGGCGTAGATGTGATAGTGCACCGTGAACAGCTTGCGCTGGATGAGATCGGCCTGCACCGGCGCGCGCATGCGGATGGCGACGTCGGCTTCGCGCTGCGAAAGATCAAGCTCATGATCCTCCATGACAAGATGCAGTTCCAGCTCCTGGCATTCCTTGAGGAAGGCGGATAGCCGCGGCACCAGCCAGTAGGAGCCGATGCCGTGGCTGGTGGTGACCTTGAGTGCGCCGCGCGGCGCCTCGTGCACGTTCTTGAGGGCTTCCTCGGCCTGCGCCAGACGCGCCAGCACGTCGCTCACCGCGGCGTAGAGCATCTCGCCTTCGTCGGTCAGCGTCAGGCCGCGTGCGTGGCGCTGGAACAAGGGCGTGGTGATCTCGTCCTCGAGCGCGCTGATCTGGCGGCTCACCGCCGACTGGCTGAGGGTCAGCATCTGCCCGGCATGGGTGAAGCTTCCGGCCGAAGCGACCGCGTGGAAAATCCGCAGCTTGTCCCAATCCATCGTAGTCCCGCCTTAGTGCGCGCCCGCCAGAAAGCGTTCCGCTTCCAGCGCCGCCATGCAGCCCATTCCGGCCGCCGTTACCGCCTGCCGGAAGACGTGGTCTTTCACGTCGCCGGCCGCGAACACACCCGCCACGCTGGTATGCGTGGAATCGTGCGCCGTCCTGATATAGCCGGATTCGTCCATTTCGACCTGATCTTTGAACAGGGCGGTGGCGGGCGAATGGCCGATGGCGACGAACAGGCCGTCAACTTCGAGGTTGTGCTCCGTACCCGTGACCGTGTTGCGCAGCGCGACGGCGGTGACGCCCTTGGGCTCCTCCGTACCGAGCACTTCGGCGACGGTGGTGTCGTAGAGGATGTCGATCTTGGGATTGGCATCGAGCCGCGTCTGGTTGGTCTTGTCGCAACGCAACTGGTCGCGGCGGTGGATCAGCGTCACGCGCTCGGCGAAATTGGTGAGGAACAACGCCTCCTCCGCCGCCGTGTTGCCGCCGCCGACCACGGCTACCTTTTTGCCGCGATAGAAGAAGCCGTCGNNCAGGTGGCGCAGGCCGAGACGCCGTGTCCCTGGAATTTCGACTCCGACGGCAGCCCGAGCCAGTTGGCCGACGCGCCAGTGGCAATAATCAGCGTGTCGGCGGTGTAGACGTCGCCCGAATCCCCGGTCAGCGTGAACGGGCGCTTGCCGAGATCGACGGAGGCGATGGTGTCCTGCACGAAAGCGGTGCCGAGGCGCTTTGCCTGCTCTTCCATCTGCTGCATCAGCCAGGGGCCTTGGATGGCCTCGGCGAAGCCGGGATAGTTTTCGATCTCGGTGGTGATGGTGAGCTGACCGCCCGGCTGGATGCCCGCAATCAGCATCGGATCGAGCATGGCGCGCGCGGCATAGATGGCAGCCGTGCAACCCGCAGGACCGCTTCCCAGAATCACGACTTTGGAATGCACAGGCATGGCTTTCGTTGCGGCAGCCGGTAGCAGGGGCGGCCCTCCGTTCATATCGGGACCCCCGTAGGAAAGGTCAAGCGGGCAAATCCTTGAGGCGGTTCCGTGGGTTGCCGGGTTGGGCCCGACTCACCCAGGCAGGGGGTACGACTCATCTTGTCTTAGGGGTAGTTGTAGAAATATTATTGCTGAAACGAAGCGCAGCAGGGTAAAAAGCACCCGGCTCATTATTTCGGGGATTTCCTTGGAGCATCACAAGCTGGATTCCATCGACCTTAAGATTCTTGCGGAACTACAGGCCGATGGCCGCATCACCAATGTCGAACTTTCCCGCCGCGCCAAGATCACCGCGCCGCCTTGCCTGAGGCGAATGCGGGCGCTCGAGAAGGCCGGCTTCATCCAGGGCTATCACGCCGACCTCGACGCCAAGTCGCTCGGCTTCGAGGTGACGGGCTTCGCCTTCGTGGGACTCGGCAGCCAGCACGATCACGACCTCAAGCAGTTCGAGGAACATGTGCGGTCGTGGCCCAACGTGCGCGAATGCTACATGCTGTCGGGCGAAGTGGACTTCATCCTGAAGATCGTGGCGAAGGATCTTTCCAGCTTCCAGAACTTCATCACCGAAGTCCTGACGGCCGAGAAGAACGTCGCCAGCGTCAAGACGGCGCTCGTCATCCACTCGTCGAAATACGCCCCCGGCGTGCCGATCGAGACGAAGGTTTAGGAAAAGCACAAAGTTTTTGCCTGCATTCATTCGCACACGCAAAAAATGCGCGGGACTGAACGTGCGTTCCTGCACGCTGCCGCCGCCAGCGAGTGAAAATCAGAAGCTACTTCCCTAGGCAGTCTGTGTTACGCCATTACGGCCGCAGGCACCGGGGAGGAAAGCATGTCTCGCGCACTTCTTGGATTTGCATTGTCGTCTGCCGTCGCGCTCGCGGCCGCTGCCGTCGGCGCAGAGGCGGGAACGTTGTCGCTCGTCGGAACGAGCGCAAAGGTCTGCCAGCTCACCGGCGAGACGGACTGGGCCACCAACACGCCGACCGCCGCACGGACTTTCTCGAACTTCGGAATGGACGGAACCGACCTCGGCTTTCCCGCAGAAAGCGGAAGCGCGCTCACTCTCCTGTTCGGCGATACCTGGCCGATCAATCATCCCCCCGCCAGCATTCCGTCGGTGCCCCCGGACGACGCGCTGGGTTGGACGACGCGCACCGCCGCGCCCGGCGGCCGCGGCTGCCTCGATCTTCATATCGTGAAGGAGCGCACGGGTTTCGCACATCCTACGGTGACGCCAGCCATCAAACAGGGATTGTTCGACGTGCCGTCGGGCGGCATCTTTCTCGATGACAGGCTCTATGCCTTCTTCTGGACCGACCACTGCTCCAAGCCCTCGGCGCTCGCGCCGGACCCGGTCACGCCGCTCAGCCTTCCTGCAGCGGCGGGAACCTGCCTGGAAATACCCGAGATCAACAGCGTGGGCCGCAGCGTGCTGGCCTGGGCCTCGCCCGCAACTCCCATTGCATTCCAGCAGACGATGTCCGGGCCGCTGACTGTCAAGATAGCGCGAATGCCGAGCGGCTTCGTCTATGTGACCGCCGCGCAGACGCCGCCGCGCCTCGAAGCGGTCCCGCTGAAGCGTATGACGGGCATTCCGGTGTTCGGCGCAGCGCGCTACCGCGCCAGCATCCCCTATCTGGCGATGGCGCCGCGCGCCACATTCGATAATCCCTCGACGTGGTCGTTCTTCACCGGCATTACCGACGGACATCCCGTCTGGGTGACGCGCGCAGAATGGGAGAGCGGGCATAACGCTTCCGGCGCCTGGACGCCTCCCGCGGGTGCGGAGATATTCTCCGGCACGGGCGAACGCTGCGTCGGAGAGCATTCCGTCACCTGGAACGCACTGCTGCGCTCCTGGCTGCTGCTCTACAACTGCGGCGGAGCGATCAAGGCCCGCTCCGCGCCGGAGCCGTGGGGCCCGTGGTCTGCGCCCATTGTGCTGCTCAGCGCGGCGCACGATCCCTGGGTCGCCTGCACGCTGGTGATGACCCCGGCCGGATGCCCCGGCCTCGTGCGACGCAATTACTGGCCGACGCTGCCGAACGGCAACGCCGTGATGGGCGGCTTCTACGCGCCGTTCGTGCTGAACCGCTATACGCAAGCAACGGCAAGCGCCGCGACGAAGGCGGGACAGGCGACGATCTATTGGATTGTCTCGACCTGGAATCCGTACAACGTCGTGGTGATGCAATCCACGCTGGCGGCTACGGAGTAGAGTCGGTTGCTTCCTGTTTGTATCAACCAAGCTTGTCATCCCGGAAGCCGCATAGCGGCTGTCCGGGACCCACTTCAAAACTAGCGCCTGTGTCGCAGTGGGTCCCGGCTCTACGCGATTGCGCCGATACGCGCCGTTCGCTGCCGCTCACGGCCTATCGGCCAATTGCTTGGCCGGGATGACAAGTGAGTTGAATGGGGAATCTCAAACGCAAGCGGCTCTTGCGCACGCCGTAGACGGCGTAGAGGAGAATGCCGTTCCAAACGAAGAACAGGTGCAACGTCAAACCGGATGGATTCCGGAACAGGTAGACGCAGCCTGCGATCCAGCCGTTGCATCACATTTGACGGACCGGCAGCGCTTCCGTCCAGCGGTCAAGCATGGCGGAGAGGGTCGTCGCCCCGCCATTGAGGAATTCTTTGGCCATCTGCCGCACAAAGCCTTTGTCGGCCTCGGCGGTGATGTATTCGACCGGCGACTTGCCGTCGATGCGCGCCAAGAGGAAAGCCGACAGCAACCCCGCTGTGCGGCTTTCGAGGCCGTTGCGGCTTTCCCAGGCGGCCTCTGCGAAATAGGTCTCCTTCAAGGCCTCGAAACATTCCGCGTAGGCGGCGGCGTGTTCTGGGTGCCAGACGCCCTTGAGCAGAAGATGGTTGAGACAGAAGGCGAGATCGAAGGCCGGATCGCCGTAGCAAGAGGTCTCCGCATCGAGGAAGACGGGGCCTTCCGGGCCGCAGAGGATGTTCTTGGGGCTGATGTCGCCCTGCATCAGCGCGATGCGTGCCGCGCCGAGGCTCTTCGCCATCGCGCGCAGCGTGGCGGCGACGTCGGCGTGCTTGGACGCGGTGGTGAGAAGATAGGCGTCGATCCTCAGCGCATGGAACTGGACGCCGTTGGCAAATTCGCGCGCGATGTCGTCGCGTCCGGCGGTGGCGGCGTGGATGCGCCCCAGGGCGCGTCCCACCTGCGCCGCGAACCCCGCCTCGGCCTTGCCATCCGCCAGCAGCGATTTCCACACCGGATAGGTCTCGGGCGGGAAGTATTCCATCGCGAACAGGTGGCGCGCGCGATCCTCGCCTAGAATCTCGGGCACCCAATTGGGATCGATCCCGGCGACCAGACGCATCCAGGCGACTTCGGCGCGGCTGCGATCGGCAGGGGCGCGCCAGTCGGCGGCGACGCGCAGCTTCGGCAATGCACGCTTCACGACCATCGTGCGCGAAGGGCTTTTCACCAGGAACACGTCGCACGACACGCCGCCCGCCAAGGCTTCCACTTCGTAAGCTTGGCCCAGCCCCATTCCGGCGAGCGCCGCCCGGATGTCTGCGTATTGGCCGTTCAAACTCATGTGAGTTGCCGTAACGTTTTGGACTTGCTTCTGCGCTCCGTGCCATACTCCCGCGCCGTAGCCAAGCGGGAGAGAAAAGATGACGCGCAAATGGGCTTTTGCGTTACTGGCGTCGGTCGTGCTGACGGCCGGAGCCGTGGCGGCGCCGGTGCCTGCACCCATCAAGGCGGCCGTCGCCGATGCCGCGCGTCCCGCTGACGACACCAAACGCGACGAGGTCCGCAAACCCGCCCAAATGCTCGTCTTTGCCGGGATCAAGCCCGGCCTGCGGGTGATGGATCTGATTCCGGGCGGCGGCTATTTCACGCGTATCTTCGCCAAGGCGGTGGGGCCCAACGGATGGGTCTACGCCTATCAGCCCGTCGAGCTCGATGGGTTCTTCAAGGGCAAACCGCCGGGCATCATGGCGGTCGCGGCCGGTTATCCCAACGTCAGCGTGCTGCACGCGCCGATCAACACGCTGGCCGCGCCGGAACTGCTCGACGTGGTGTGGACCTCGCAGAACTACCACGACCTGAAGGATGACTTCTTCAAGCCGGCCGACACCGCGCTGGTCAACAAGGCGGTGTTCGATGCGCTGAAGCCGGGCGGGCTCTACATCGTGCTCGATCATTCGGCTGAGGCCGGTTCGGGCGCGCGCGACACCCAGACGCTTCACCGCATCGACGAGGCTCTGGTCAAGAAGGAAATCCTCGCCGCCGGGTTCGTGTTCGTCGGCGAAAGCCGCGTGCTGCGCAACAAGGACGATCCGCGCACGGCGCTGGTGTTCGACAAGTCGATCCGCGGCCGCACCGACCAGTTCATCCTCAAGTTCCGAAAACCGTTCAAGCGGGGACACTGATCGCCGGTTGATTCTAATCAGAGTCGGTTGTGTTCTGATTGAATCAACTTGGTTTGTCATCCCGGGCGTGTAGCGAAGCGGAGCGACCCGGGACCCACGTCGGAACACACGCTTGTCTCATGGTGGGTCCCGGCTCTGCGCGATCGCAAGAAATGCGATCGCTAGGCCGGGATGACATGTGAGTAAATTAAGACTCTTGAACACAATCCAATCTAGTACACCAAGTGCAGCGCCGTGATGCGCTGACCGATGGTCTGGAATGCCTTATCGATGTCGGCGGTGGTGGTCAGGTCGAAATAGTAGGCGCTCGACGGGCTCGAGGCGCAGTCCTGCAAGACCTGCGAGTTGCCCTGCGCACCGGCGATGTCGACATACACTGTGTAGATCGTAATGCCCGCCGCCTTGGCGTTGGCGCAGGCCAGCGCCATGCGGCTGTCGACACTCGTACTGTGAGTCGAGCCGTCGCCGTACCAGCGATCCTGCGTGTTCAAGCCGTCGCTGAGCAGAATGATGTATTGGCCTGCATTCTTGGGCGGCGGCGCCGGATTGAGCGGGTTGCCCTGCGTCAAGGCCTGCCAGCCCCAGGCGAGCCCGATCGTCTGGTTGGTGCTGCCGGAGGCGACCATGCTGTCGATCTTGTTGTTAAGGGCCGTCCAGTCGTAGCCGAGCGGTATGACGGTGGCGGCGGGACAGTACGGAGAATTCTCCGCCACCATCATGGTCGCCGGCGTCCCCGACACAGGCGTTGTGTTGGTCGTGTCGTAGTCCTGATTGCGGTCGGTGACGCAACCGCCCCAGGTGCCGGTGCTGTTCGCCACCCAGGTGTGGCTGTATTTGCTCCCGCTGATTTTGACGCTGTTGAAGCAGCCGTTCCAGTAATGGCCCGTGCCGGTTACGGAAGGACAGATCAGTCCGCTCGACGGAACCTTGGTGGCACGGCTGCTGCCGTTTACCGAAGAAGACTGGCAGTGGTAGCCCTGAGTGCCGTCGGTCCACGGGCAGTTCGAATTGGGGCCTACGGTCTGCGCCGGTGTCGACGGCGCGGCTTTGAAATCCGTCCAACTCAGCCACGGCGAGCCGGAATAGCCCGTGCCGATGTTCACGTCGCGGGTGAAGGGGACGATCGCCACCTGCACGTCGCCGGGATTGACGGCGACATTCTCCAGCGTGGTGAGAAGCTTGTGGGACGCGTCCTTGAGCGCGCTGATCTTGCTGGTACCCGTGGAGTCCTGGTCGGCCATCGAGCCTGTGTTGTCGAGCACCAGCGAGACGCGCAGGATCGGCACGCTCGAGGTGGCGATGGCTTGCGCGGTCACATCCCAATGATCGATGCCGACCAGCCTGAGGAAGGTCGACGGCAGCGCGTTGCCGTTCGCCGTGGAGCGTTGGGTGAAGATCTGAACCGCGTTGGGGTGAGCTGTGCCGGCCGTGAAGGTCCCCGCCGCGGAATCCCAGGTGCCGGTCACGATATCGGACGAAGTCAGGACGTTCACGCCGTATCCGGGCGGCACGTTGGCGTTCGCGTAGGTGAGCGCGTCCGCCTTCGCCTTCGTCACATCCGGCAGCGCCAACGCGGCGGCCAGCGAGGCGGCGTCCGCGGCGCTCTGGAGCACGGCCCTGGTGCGGTAGGCAGCCGAGGCATCGATCGCGAGGCCGGCCAGCGAGAGAAACAACGGAAGCATGAGGATCATGAACACGGTGCCGGCACCGTATTCTTCCTTGAGAAACCGGAACCACTTCTCGAATTTTTTCATGGCGTGCAGGTCCCCGGTTCGGAGGGCATCGTGACTTTAGCGTCAAGCGATCCGGCGCTGAAGCCGCCGAAGGAGGCGAGAACGCCGAACACGCTGGCGCCGGAGATCGGCGTCGAGATATCCACGACGTCGTCGGTCCCTTTGGTGACCGTGAAGGCGTAAGTCAGCGAATTGTAGTAGAGCTGACCCTGCGCGTAGGTCTGCGCCGTCGGCGCGTCGCAGTATTGGCCGATCGACATGCGCCGCGTGGTATCGCGCGCCACGTCCCACATGTTGGCCTGCGTCAGGTAGAGTTTGCAGGCGTCCGCGGTGAACGCCAGGATGATCAGGAAAATGGGAATCCAGATCACGAACTCGACCGTGACCGTTCCCTTTTCGCCGCGCCACAAGCGGAGCAGCCGTTTGGTTTTTCTTGTCATGTTCATCCCTCCGCCTATGCGACCCAAAGCCAGGGTGGAAACCAGAACGATGCAACGATCGCTCCCGCAACGATGCCGACCCCGAACGGCACGCCTTGGCGTTTCATCAGTACGCGCGGCAGGCGCGCGGGATCGATCTGCGGGAACAACTTCTGCAGCCTGGGCACGAGACGGCGCAGGCCCAGGATGACGGCCAACTCCAAGAGTCCCGCCACGGCGATCCAGAAGAGCAGAGGTATCAGCGCACCGAAGCCGGACCACAGCGCAACCACCGCCAGCAGCTTGGCGTCTCCTGCCCCGACCTGCTTCAGCGCGAAGAAGAGAATGCCTCCGGCGAGACAGACCGCGAAGGCGCCCAGGTGATCGGCCCAGGGAATGTTCGCGCCGCGCAAGGCGACGACCGCGGCAAACAGCAGGAAGAACGCCAGCGTCCCCCAATTCGGGATCCGGTAGGCCGCGAGATCCGTCACGGCCGCAACCAGGCCCAACACGGCAAACAATATCCAGATCAAGGACAACATCGGATCGGCCTACCTCTCTGCCAGCTTCAAGGCCGCCATTTGCCCGTCGAACGCATCGAGATCGCGGCCGGCGACGAGTTCGATCCGGTCGGAGTCGGATTTCAGTTCGACCACCTGCACGGCAATCGGCATCGAGCGTGCGATGGCTTCCGCCTTCTGCCGCGAGGCCGCATGGCAGAAGAGCAAGGTCTGGCGCCGCCCGAACGATCTCGCATTGGCAAGCTGTGCGACGCGGAATCCCCGGCCGGTCAGAAACTGCCCGATGCGGTGCGCCAGGCGACTGTGGCCGGAACCGTTCACCACGCTCAGCGTGGCGAGCAGATTGCCGGCAGCCGCGGGTCGCGGCGCCTGCGGCTCTAATGTTGCGGCCTGACGCGATGCGACGGCGGCCGACTCGGGCAGGTCGAGCACCGGTTGCGGTGCCGGAATGTCGATCTTCGCCGATGCGATTCGTATCGACTGGGGAGCCTCGATCAACGGCTGCCTGATTGGCGCCGTGGCCTTCGGCGATGCGATTTCCACTCGCGGAGGCAGTTCAGGCTCCGGAACAAGTGGTGCCGGCAAGTCGAGCACCAGTTGAGGACGAGGCGCCTGCGGAGCAACGCCCTGAGGTGCCGCGGCAACGACCGGCGCTTCGAACGGAGCGGCCGTCACGGGCACGGTCTTGGCCGCCGTCAGCCTCGTCTCGCTGTCAACCTGAGCGACGGGCTGCGGCACGAGCAGGGTTTCGTTGCCTTTGAGGACGCTCGTCACGGTCGCGTTATTCGCCGGAGCGGCTTTGGCACGCTCGATCATCGCCAGCGCGCCGGCACGGTCGCCATGCGTCATGAACAGGAAAGCCATGTTGTTGAGCGTGAAGGCCGAATTCGGCTCGATCTGGAGCGCCCTGCCGAGCAACTTTTCGGCGACGTCGTCCCGGCCGATGCGCTGATAGGCGATCGCCGCCCCGTTCAGCGAACGCACGGAGGCGGGATCGCGCCGGAGTTCCATCTCGAACGCCTCGATGGCTAGGCCGTAATCGCCGACCTGGAGATAGCGCTTGCCGCGCTCGTAATCGGGCAGCGCCGACCATCCTTTGTCGGCCTTCGCCAAAGCTTGGTAGATGAAGTCGTTGCCGCTGCTCTCGCAGCCGCCCAGGGCACTTGCCAGGACCATCGCCGCGCACCCCAACAGCAGGTTTCTTTTCATCTCCGTCCCCTACGTTTGCGTGAACGAACGTGCGATCTCGAGCAGCGACGGCCCGATCATGATGATCATCGTCGGCGGCACCGTGAACGCCATGCTGGCAAGCGCCAGCTTCAGCGGCATGATGTTCGCCTTTTCCTCGGCCCGCATCACGCGCTTGAAACGCATGTCCGCCGCGTAGACGCGGATCGCCTCGGCGATGCTGACGCCAAACTGGTCCGCCTGGCGGAGCACGCTGACGAAGGCGACGATGTCGTTGACGTTCAGGCGCTGCGCAAAATCGCGGAACACGGTGCCGCGGTCCTTACCCGCCCACAACTCGTCGTTCAGGATCGTCAGTTCCTCGGCGAGGACCTCGTTGTGCCCCTTCAGCTCCTTTGCGATGCGGCGCGCAGCCTGCTCGAAGCCCTGCCCCGCCTCGATGCAGACCAAAAGCATGTCCAGCGTGTCGGGAAAGCCCTCTTCCGCCTTGCGTTCGCGCCCGGCGATCTGCCGCTCCAGGACAAGGGACGGAACGATGAACCCCAGAAGGAAGGCGACGAAGATCAAGGCGAAGAACAACGGCAGGGGGTAATCGCTCACGACCAGCGGAAAGGCGACCGCAACCGCAACCGTGAAGCCCAGCGCCGACGCCGCCCGCGCCAAGTGGAAGATGCGCACTGCCGACGGCTTGCGATAGCCCGCCCGCGACAGCCGCAGGCGCATTTCGGCGTGCTCCTCCTCCTTGGAGGGCGTCATGAAACGCGCAAAACGCTGAAGGAAGTCGTCTTCTATCGAAATCTGCGGCATGCCCGGCGCAGCTTGTACGCTGCTCTTCGCGCCGGCTTGCGGTACGCGCTGCCTTCTCTCCGCATAAATCCCGGTCGCCGCGACCGTGGCAAGGACCACTGCACAGAACAGAAGTCCCGAGGCGAGGAGGATGAATCCGTTACCGGCGAAGATCGAAGTATCCATGTGTTCCTACACCTTGATCTTGGTGATCGCGTTCATCATCACGATGTTCACGATCAGCAACACGACGGTAACGGCGGCGAAGATCGGGAAGCTCTGCGTCTCCAGGGCGCGATCGAAATAGTCGGGCTTCACGAGCCTGATGGCCAAGCCGATTCCGATGGGGAAGAACGAAAGCAGCCAGGCCGACATCCGGCCCTCGGCGGTGATCGCCTTGACTTTCCTGAACATGCGGAAGCGCTCGCGGATCACACCGGCGAGCTTGCTGAGCGACTCGATCAGGTTGCCGCCGGCCTCCTCCTGGATCTGGAGCGCCGCCACCAGGTAGCGCAAATCCGCGAGCGGCACGCGCTCGCTCATCTCCTTGAACGCGTCGGGAATCGTGAGCCCGTAACTTACCTTGTCGTGCGCCAGACCGAATTCGCGTCCGATCGGGGCGGGCAGCTCCTGGGCGATGACCGAAAGCGAGACGCTCAGCGGATGACCCACCTTCAGGCTTCTGACGACCAGATCGATGGCTTCCGGCAGCTGTTCCTCGAACCTCGCGACGCGGGCGCTGCGTGCTCTCAAGAGGTAGAAGAGGACCGCGCCCGGACCGGCTACGATTCCGAAAGGCAGCGCCAGAAACCGGATGCCGCCGGGCAGCACCAGATACAGCAAGAAAATGGCGATTAAGGACAGGCACGCCGAAACGAGGGCCGCGCTGCGCAGCTTCAGGGACTTGCCCGATTGCTCAATCAGCCGGTGGAACACGTCCTGTAATTGAATCGAAGTTTTCTCGGCGCGGCCGCTTTCCGGAGTGGAGCGTATGAGATTCAGCAGAATGCTGCGATTACCACCCGTCGCCTTGGAAAGCCGCCGCGTCACGGCGTCGTCGTCGATGCCGCGTGAGGCGCGCAGGAAACCGAGCAGCGCGTCGGTCAAGAGCGCCGTGCAGACGATGACCGCAATTCCGATCAGTGCAAGGGTAAGCCAGCCTCCCATGCCTAATTCTCCTTTTGCAGTTCGGCCGGGATGTTGAGCCCGTATTCCTCCGCCAAGCGCAGGAATTTCGGACGGACCCCCGTGGCACGGTGCGTGCCCAGGATATTGCCCGCCGAGTCGAGCCCCGTGCGCTCGAACTTGTAGATCTCCTGCATGGTGACGGTGTTCGACTCCATGCCGATGATTTCCTGGATACTAGTGACGCGGCGGCGACCGTCGCTCATGCGCTGGATCTGGATGACCACGTGGATGGCCGAGGCGATCTGGCCCCTGAGCGAGTTCTGCGGCAGGTCGAGCCCCGTCATGCCCACCATGTGCTCGAGCCTGGTCAGCGCGTCGCGCGGAGTGTTGGCGTGAACGGTGGTCATCGAGCCGTCATGGCCGGTGTTCATGGCCTGGAGCATGTCCAGCACTTCGGCGCCGCGCACCTCGCCCACGATGATCCGGTCCGGCCGCATGCGCAGCGCGTTTTTCAGCAGGTCGCGCTGCGTGACCTCTCCGGCATTCTCGAGGTTCGGCGGGCGCGTCTCTATCCGGCAGACATGCGCCTGCTGCAACTGAAGCTCGGCGGTGTCCTCAATCGTGACGATGCGTTCCCGGTTGCTGATGTAGCTGGAAAGCGCGTTGAGCAGCGTGGTCTTGCCCGAACCCGTGCCGCCGGAGATCAACACGTTGCGCCGCGTCGAGACGATCACCTCGAACAGGGCCGCCATCTTCCGGTCAATCGAGCCCAGCTCGATGATGCGGTCCATCGTGTAGGGCGTCTTCGAGAATTTGCGGATGGAGAGCAGCGCCCCGTCCACGGCGCAAGGCGGTACCAGAACGTTGACGCGGCTGCCGTCCGGGAGTCTGGCGTCCATCCAGGGCTGGGATTCGTCGACCCGGCGCCCTACGCCGGTGACGATCTTCTGGATCACCCGCATCAGGTGGCGCTCATCCTTGAAATGCGCCTCCGTCGGCTCGAGCTGTCCGAAGCGCTCGACAAACATGTGCTGGTGCGTGTTGACCAGGATGTCGGTGACGGTCGGATCCTTCAGATAGGGCTCCAGCGGGCCCAGCCCCAGCACTTCGTCGAGCACCTCGTCGGTCAGCTGGCGGTATTCGCCGGTGTCGAGGACCACACCCTCGGCGTCCAGCAGCTTGCGGATGATGGGAACCAGTTCGCGGTTGAGCTCGGTCCGGCTCAGCTGGTCCAGAACGCCCAGATTGAGCATTTCGAGCAGCTTCTGGTGCAGGTGGACCTTGAGATCCGTGCGGGGCGACGACACGGCGGATGCATCCCGCGCGACCGGCTCGGCAGGTTCCGCAGGCGTCTGATCGAAGATCTCCGCGGTACTATCCTCTTTCTCTGGAAACACTCGAAACATTCGACCCCTCATAACCTGCCGAAGAACCCGCGCTGCGGTTTCGCGAGCAAGGTACCACCCGATTCCATGGCCGCGATTTCGCTTATCGCCTGCGCGAAGCGACTCTTCGGGGCGAGCCGCACTGCGGCCGTCCCCTGATTGTGCGACTGCTGGATCAGCGAAAAATCTTCCGGAACGCGATGATCGATGGCCCGGCCGATCGCCAGCTTGAACTGGTTCGCATCGACCGTGCCGTTCTTGCCGCCCTTCACTTCGCGGTTCACCACGATCCTGATCGGCAGATGCGAGAGATCGTGCTGCCGCAGAAGCAGAAGCAGGCGTGCCAGATTGTGTGCGGCCGGTACGCTCATCGGCGTCACCAGATAGATCTGCTCGGCCATGCTCAGCACCACGTCCGTCCAAGACGCCAGCGCCACCGGCATGTCGACGACGACGAAGCGGAAGCGCGCCTTCGCCGCTTCGAGCAGGTTGGAGATGGTCCGCGGCTGGTACGCGTGCAGCGGAACGGGCGCCCGCGGCGCCGTCAGCACCTGCAGGCCCGAGGAATGGGCGACGAGCATCTGTTCGAAGCGGATGCGCTCGATCCGGCGGGGATCGTCGATCAGGGCCTGGAGTGCCGAGTTGCAGGTAAGATCCAACAGGCTTGCCACACCGCCGAACTGGACATCCAGATCGAGAATGCAGCAGCTCTGCGGCGATGCTTCGTTCAGCGTAGAGGCCGTGTTGACGGCAATGGTCGTGGCGCCGGCGCCCCCCGTCACATGCATGAAGACAATCAGGCGCCCCGGCGTACCGCCGTTGCCGAAATCGGTCTCTTCCCCGGACAGCTCGCCTTGCCCGTTCTGCCCCGGCCGCGACAGGGGCTGGTTCGACAAGTCGACGGGATTGGCTGGTTTTTTGTCTCCGAAATGCTCGTTCTTGTCGTGCGAGACGGGTTCCCCGGATTCCGCGCCATCCAACTCGGCCGTTTTATCCGGCAGGGGGTCTTCGGCGTATTGCCCCGCAGTCGCGAGGCGCCGCGCAATCGGCAGCATGCCGGCCAGCATGCCGGCAGCGGGGATCAGGGAAGCGAAGGGCGCGCCGTTCATCGCCGGACCCTCTCGGGAGAACCCGAAGTCCGGTACCAGACATATTCAGGTTTCTGTCGACCCTTCATTACACATGCGTACCCTACGGCGTGGAGTTGCCGCTCGTGCTGCTGCCGCCGTTGCCGCTGCTCGCACCGCCGTTCTGCTGTTGCTGCGAAGAACTGACGTCCTCGGGCGGTATGACCTTGCCGGTGGCGTAGCGCTGCTGCGCCAGCGCGGCGCGGTGCCCGTCCGTCGTCTGGGGCCCCGTCGCTTCCTCACCGGCATTGGGATTGATCGTCTGCGCGACGATGTTGCGCTTTACGGCATCGCCCAAATGCGGTGCGGGCGTTCCCTCCTGCTCGTCAATGGAGGTACAGGCCGCCAGAGGAAGCAAACAGACCGTCGCGAACAACAATCCCTTTTTCATGGCAATACGAATCCCTGGTTGTCTTTGGGTTTCTGCCCGTCGTTCCCGGCATGATCGCCCTCGACACGGCCGTCCAGGCCGAAGTGCTCGGCTTGCGTCGGCAGCACGAGGCTGTCGAGCGGCGTTGCGAGGTTCCTGGCGACCGTCGGCGCGACGAGATGCACTGTGATCATCACAACCAGGTCGGTCTGGTAGTGCTGATAGCTCGGAGAACGGAACAGCGCGCCGAGCACCGGCACATTGCCGAGGAACGGTAACTGCTGCGTGCCGTTGGTGAAGTCGTCCTGCAACAGGCCCGCGATGGCGAAGGACTGCCCGTCCCTCAGTTCCACGGTGGTCTTCGCCCGGCGGGTCTTGAGCGCGGGAATGTCGAAGCCGTTGGCGCGCACGGCAAGCGAGGCGTCGATCGAACTCACCTCGGAAAGGATGACAAGATTGACCAGGTCGCTGGTGACGACGGTCGGCGTGAACGAAAGTCCGACGCCGTAGTTCTTGTATTCCACGGTCACGGTCGAGAGGCCGCCGTTCGGCGCGCCCTGGGCCACCGGAATGGGAAACTCGCCGCCCGCCAGGAAGCTTGCCGTGTCGCCGGACAGCGCCACGAGATTGGGTTCTGCCAGCGTGCGGATCAGGCCCTTCTTCTCCAGCGCCTGGAAGCCCTGCGCAATCGTCCAACTGCCGTGCGTGAAAATGCCCGCAACGGCACCGAACACCTGCGACGCATCGGCACCGCCCGGGGTGGGATCGATGGCCGGACCCCAGGCCGAGCGGATATTGTCGCCGCCGTTGAGGAAATTCAGGTTGCCGGCTGCACTGATATTCTTAAGTGCCGTGCGCTCCACTTCCGCGAACTTCACTTCGAGCAGGACCTGCTGCGTGCCGCCCAAAGTCAGAAGGTTGGCGACCTTGCCCGGCGCGAGCTGTTCGGCGAGCGCGGCGACCTGCCTCAGATGATCCGGGCTCGAGACCAGACCGCTGATCACGAGCCCCTCGCCCAGAGGCGCCACCTCGATGTTCTCCTCGGGCATGATGGCCCGCAGGCGGTTCGTCATTCCGCTGATGTCGATATTCGTCACGACCACGTCGACCACCGCGACCACCGCGCCGGAGGCGTCGCGGAACATCAGGTTCGTGTTGCCGAACTTCTTGCCCAGCACGTAGACCGTGCCGTTCGACATCGGCATGACGTCGGCGATCTCGCGCGTGCCGACCGACACGCGGCTGAACGGACGTTCGATCCGTAGAAGCTGGCCTTTGTCGAGCGGAACGTAGATGTGGGCGGACGTGCTGCCGGCATGGACAACGGTGACGGGCTCGGACGAAGTCTCCGCCCGGGCGCCGACGCTCAGCGTCACGAAGGCTATGAAAGTACCGACTACGATGGAGCGGCAGAACATTCTGTTACCTCTATGTATCAACGGGCGGCGGCACGCGCGGAGCGTTCGGGAACGCCGTACTGAACCTGGACAGCATCCGCCGAGACGCGCCGGACGATGCGACGGACGGGCTGCGGTTTGCGGCCTGCGATCAAGTCGCTCACGGCGATGCGGGATACTTCCTCGGTGCCGGCGGTGGACGAATTGCGCAGAGACAGACTCAGCTTTCCGGCCTGCTGCGCCAGAGCCAGCTTTCCGGCTTGTTCCGGCGTCACCTCGACGGTGGCCGTGCGCCCTACGACGGGCTTGTCGGATTCGGTCGAGGCGAGCTGATCGATGCCGAGCACCTTGATGCCTTGAAGGATGACGTCGGTCACGATGTTCTCGGAATTGTTGCCGATGGACCGCGTGAGCATGATGTCGACGTGATCGCCGGGAAGGATGAAACCCGCGACGCCGCTGACATCGTCGATCTTGACCGAGACGGCGCGCATGCCGTCGGCGACCATCGAAGACAAGATCGGACGGGCGCCGAGGCCCGAGACCTTGCTGCGCAGAAGCGGTTCGCCGCGGACCAGCGCGGTCAACGCCACGCGATCGTCGGAGGTCTTCGAGCCCTGGAAGATCGAGTCGATATCGGTGAACGCGCCGGACGGCACAGATTCCTTCGGCCAGCGCACAAGATGGACTTCCGCCGGCTCCAGCACGGAACCGCCCGGCAGATCCCTATCCACGACGGCGATGCGGGTGAAGTCGCTATCCGACTCGCGAACGCCTCCCGTCGCGGCCCCGATGTAAAGCCGCATCACGACGATCGCCACGAGCGCCAGCACGATGCCGGCGGCGAGACTGATATAAGATCGGCGCATGATGCCCCCTTGACCGCGAGTCCGCGATGGTTCCGGTGCCATCTCCTGCGGCCCGGAGCGGCACCTCGGCACTTGTTGTCAGCGTGCGTGGTTGCTGCTTGCCGACGCGGCAGATGCGCCGGCGGCAGTCATAAGACTGCCGCCGGTTGCATTTCTGCGTGCAACGACGGCCCGGTTAGGGCGCCGCAGTTCCCGGCGTGGTTTTGGCCGCCGCGCTGATCTGCGTACCGATGGTGTTGGCAGGAGCCTTCAGGTCGGTCATTACCAGCCAGCCGACTGAGATCGCGCCGACCACGAGTGCGCTGGCGAGTGCTACCCACTCGACCGTCACAAGACCGTCTTCCGCGGTGAAAAAGTCACGCATAGTTCTAATCGTCTTTTGCATTGCTACCCTCTGTTTCTGAGACCCCGAATTGCCTAGCGCTCGAAGACACCCAACGAACTGGCAAGAGCTAACGAGCGATTGACAATTAGTCATAGAATAATTCCAGTTCTTAAATCAAGGTCAAATTAGAAAGGTTCTATTATTTTTTTACGCTTGGTAATTCATGACGTCTGAATCACGAATACGTAGGGACAGCGAGCGGATTTTACGGGGCAAAATCCCGTTGCTTGACGCAACGCAAGGCAAACGGCGCCATTGCGGCGCGTGCCGCCTGACCGCGATGTCAGGCCGAAGATTCGGCGCTCGCATCAAGGGCGCACTTTTTTCAACGACGAAAGCGGCGGCATTCTCCTTGGCGATACTGCGATGACGCCGGAGGCATGAGGAAAAGCTCACCGCACAGGACACTCACCCTTCGCTGCTCTCGATAAAGATGAAGGACAGAAGGGATTGCGAGAATGCGCCTTGGCGCATTCTCGTCCTCGCACTTCGTGCTCGGATCGCTCGCTGCGCTCGCGCCCAAAACAGCCTGCCGGCCGTTTTGTCGAACTAGGATCCGTTCCGCCGGGTCCTTATGGCCAAGCAGTACGATCTTCGGCTTTACGGATGCCTAATTGGCTGTGAGCATCGTACTTGCACTCGCGGTTGCGGCGTGTCCGATGGCCCACGCGGGCTCATCCCTCTAAAACGCTATTTGCATGCGCGCCGCCATCGTCTGTAGATTTTGTCCTCCGTTTACTTCGGGCAGCGCGGGTGTCACGGCGGTCGTCACGGCCGAAGGCGTCTGCAGGCGGCTTACGTCGATCAACTGGTAATCGAACGCAAAACGAACGTTGTTGTTCGGATACCAGTTCAATCCAACCGTCACGATCCGCTGATCGCCGCCGCGCACCGTGTTGTAGTAGGTGTATGTCCGCGTCGACACGCCGGTCCAGTTCGTGATGACGTTCGAAGCGTCATTCACATGATCGTTCAGGTTCAGATCGCTGTAGCGGGCGGCCAGTTCCCACGCGCCCCAGCCGCCATTGGACAGCGAGAACGGCTGGGCCGGTTTGGGCGAGGTGAATGCGCCGCTGGCGGGATTGTAGCCCTTACTTTCGCCGGTCATGATCCAGCTCGCCTGCACATACCAGGCACTGAACCGATTGTCGCCCGGATGAACGACGGTCGTGGCCGACGTGCTCGCACCCGAATAGGCCGCGTACGCAACAGGTGTACGGTCGACCTGGAAGCCGTAATATCCGGCCTGGCCGTAGAAGTTGCGATAGTTGCCGGCCGTTTCGACACCCCACTGCAAAACGTGTTTCGCAGGCAACGAACCGGTGTTCACCAGTTTTACGGCATTGGAATCGACACTGATTTCGGGCAGATCGGATAACGTGATGCAGTTGAGCGCCGTTCCGCCCGGCGTGGTCGCCAGGGTGGCACTGCCGCTGGCCACACCATCGGGCAGCTTGAACACGTAAGTGCCGTTTGCGCCAATCAACAAATGTGCCTCGGCGTCGGCATATGCCATGTAAGCAACGCGGCCGAGAAGCGCCTGCTGTTCGTCGAAAACCGGGCCGTCCTGGACCTTGCCGCCCGTATAGGAGAGGGCGCCGAACACGCGCTCGCCCATATAGAGAATGCTGATCGCGTCGCGGCCTTCGCTGCCGGCGATGCCGCGCTGCATATTCGAAGGCGCGTTGCGTTCCAGGAACATCAAATCGGCGGCAGCGGTGCTGTCGTCGAGGTTCGCCGGCGGCGCATAGACGCCGACACGGAATGCCCAAGGTGCCAACCCGTCATATTGCAGGTAGGAATACAGGATGTGTCCCGGTGCTTCCGTACTGGGATTTCCGAATTCGTAAAGGAAGAAGTAGGACCACTCCCCGAATACCTTGCCTTGTATGCCGAGTTCGGCGCGGCGCAGGTTCGTGCCGCTGGAGAGATCCGGACCGTATGCCGCCGGCAGACCCTTCGCCGCGGCGCTCTGGCTGTAATAGCCCCAGTCGGCCTGCAAAGTCCCGCGCAAGCTGGCCGTGAAGTTTCCGTCCGCCGATGAAATCGTCGGACGTCCGTTGGTGATCGTCACTTTGACCGCGGAGGCCTGTTGTTTTTGCGCGTCCGCATTCTGATTTTCCGTGCTGCGCTTCAACTCCAGCATTTTGTTCGACAAATCCTGGATTTCGCTCTCCAGCGCCTGAATCCTGGCTTCCGTGTCGCTCGCGGCAGCATAAGCGGCCGGCATAAAGGCCAGAGCCGACGATCCCATCAGTAACACTGCCGTCAGTGTCTTCGCGTTCATGACATTGCCCCCTCGATAATTCACCACGAAGTGGATCGCGGCAGAGCTCCGCCGGTCCTTCAGCGGCGTGGCGCGAGTCTTCGGCCACTGGCTCGCGATGAACATGCAATGGCTGCGGTTAAGTTCGGCTGAACTGGACGCGGACGGATTCGCTTCGGCGATTTGCCGCGCTTCAAGCCACGCGTGTGATTAGTACGTTCTCGAACAATTGGACAAGAAGTTGGAACGACGCTGCTGCGTGCAGTAGATGTCCGTCGTGCGCATGTTCATGGCCTTTGTAGCGCAGCTCGGTCGTGCATCGTCGCGACGGAATTTATCGCGCTACGGTTTCAAGCGGCGATTGTTGAGCCGATTTTTTGCAGAGACAATCTGACGCAGCGCGTTTCAACCTCACAATGTCATAGCTGTGACACGCGTTTCAATGTTCACACACTTGGTCGAGACCACACGCGTGGGGTTGGAAGATTTCAGGTTGTGTTTCATCACATACTTCATTTTGGAATGAGATTATCCAACGCGCCACGACGGAACCGAAGGGATCGGCCCGCGAACGGTTTGTGATTATTTTGGGTAGCGACTATGCCACGGGCCTATTCCGAAGATTTGCGCATCCGGCTTGTTCGGCTGGTGGAAAGCGGAGTGTCCGCCCGCCACGCGGCTGAAGTATTCGGCGTGAGCTCAAGCACCGCGGTCAAATGGATACGGCGCTGGCGGAATGAAAAAAGCGTCGCACCGAACCCGGCGCGGGGCCATCGCCGTGCGTTGCTAGCGGACCATAGCGACTGGCTGCTCAAGCTTGTTGAAAAGAATGCCGATCTGACGCTTGAAGAAATACGCAAGCTGCTGAAAAAGCGCGGCATTCATGTCAGCCTTTGGACCATTTGGAATTTCCTCAACCGGAGGCATATCAACCTGAAGAAAATGCGGCGGCGAGTAAACCCAAAACGAAAATGAACCCGCTTTCGAGATCTCGCGCTCACGCATAATCGTCGACGATTGCAACCTGACATTGGTCAGCATCGGGATTTTCTTCGCGATCGATCGCCGGCTCGCGCGTCGTCTCGTTTACACCAATCCTTATGGCGACGGTGCGACTGTAAGCGCGAACGGAGCAAGAAGCGCACTGCAGTCATTGCGCACGCGTCTACAGACTTTTGGGGGATTCCATGTCCGTCGCCACGAAGTTCAAAGATCTTTCGGTGAGCACCAAGGTCGTAAGTGCTTTCGCCTGCGTACTAATCGCCACAATAGCACTTGGACTCTTTGCCGCCCAACGGCTCTCCCAGGTGAACACTAACGCCGAAGAGATGCGCAGCCATTGGCTTCAGGGCACACGCGTCCTCGGCGAAGTCCAATACACCGCTACGCGGTTCCGCTCGTGGAACGGCGCAGTTCTGGAGTTCTCCACACCCGAGCTTCAGGATCTGGGAAAGCAGAATCTGGAATTGCTGCAAGTCGCCGTCGGAGAAGCGCTGCGCAAATACCGGGCGCTGTCTGTTTCGGACCAGGAACGCACACTGGCCAACCAGATTGAAAGCAAATGGGCCGCCTATTTGCCGATGTTGGAGATCGAGCTCGCGATCAGCAAGTCGAGAGGGCAAGCCGACGCCGTGGCCTACTACATGGGGCCGATGATGAAATCGTTCACGGAACTCAAGAACGAGATCGATGGCGCCATTGCCTATAATACGGAAGGTGCGAATGCCGCCGGTAAAGCAGGCGAAGTCACGTTCGAATCCGCGCGGTTCTGGATATTTGCAGCAATAGGCTTCGCCTTGCTGCTGTGCTTCGGTGCCGGCTTCACGCTGATCCGCTCCGTCTCCGCTCCGCTGGTCGAGATGACCGATGCGATGGGCCATTTGGCCGCCGGTAAGCTCGACGCCCATGTTCCTAACGCCGATCAGAAGGACGAAATCGGCAAGTTGGCCGAGGCGATGACCGCCTTCAAGAACCAGTTGGCAGCCGCCGAGCGCTCAAAGGCCGAGCAGACGCAGACAATCGTTTCGAGCGTCGGCGCAGGCTTGGATGCACTCGCGAAGGGCGACCTGACACACCGCGTGACCGCGGAACTGATCGGCCCGTTCGTCAAGCTGAAGGACGACTTCAACGCCGCGATGGCGCGCCTCCAGGACACGATGAAGAACGTGCTGTCCTCGACCAGCGGAATCTCCACCGGCGCCGGCGAAATTTCGCAGGCATCCGATGATCTTTCCCGCCGCACGGAACAGCAGGCCGCCAGCCTGGAAGAAACCGCCGCCGCTCTGGAAGAGATCACCGCCACCGTCAAGAAGACCGCCACCAACACCAAAGAGGCGAGCACCAGCGTGGTCGCCGCAAAATCCGCCGCCGAAGAAGGCGGACGGGTGGTCGAGACCGCGATCAAGGCTATGGGCGAGATCGAACAATCGTCCAAGCAGATCACCGACATCATCGGCGTGATCGACGAGATCGCGTTCCAGACCAACCTTCTCGCGCTCAATGCGGGTGTCGAAGCGGCGCGCGCAGGCGATGCGGGCAAGGGTTTCGCCGTCGTGGCGAGCGAGGTTCGCGCTCTGGCGCAGCGCTCGAGCGAAGCGGCGAAGGAAATCAAGACGCTGATCAAGGCTTCCGGCGAGCATGTCGGCGCCGGGGTCAAGTATGTCGGCGAATCCGGGAAGGCCTTGAAGCGCATCGTCGAACAGGTCGTGCAGATCAACTCGCTGGTTACCGAAATGGCACAGGCGGCCGAGCAGCAATCGACCGGCATCGAGCAGGTCAACGTTGCCGTCGGCCAGATGGACCAGGTCACACAGCAGAACGCGGCCATGGTCGAAGAAAGCACCGCGGCCGTCCGAAATCTGGCCGGCGAAACGCAGGCTCTGTCGAACCTAGTTGGGTTCTTTAACGTCGGCGCGGATTCAAGGCCCACGTCGTACAATACGCCGGCCCCTCGTCCCCAGACGGTTCCGCAGCCGGTGGTGAAGCCGCGTCCGCACCAGGCCGTTCGTCATACGAACGGTACGGGGCGGCGCGCCGTCGCGGCCGTCGCACAGCGGGCGGAAGTCGAGGCCGAAGACTGGACCGAGTTCTAGGACCAGCCAAGACCGGGGGGCGCCGCAATGAACGAGACCGGCAATGGGTCGGACGGCTGCAGTTCTCTGCCTGCTGTCGTCGACCTCCTGCAAGCGGGTGCGCTGAAGGCACAGCTCGAACAGGGTTTGGCGAGCGGGAGCAGCATGACGATCGACGCTGCCGCCGTCCAGCGTATCTCGTCACCGTGCCTGCAAATCCTGGTGGCGGGGGCCGCTGCGTTCGCCAAGGCGGGCGGTCCCTCCATGACCATCGTGAATCCGTCAACGGCGTTTCTGGAAACCGTCTCGTTGCTCGGATTGAAGGATACACTGGGGCTGGCGTGACAATGGCAAAAACAATTCTCACCGTCGACGATTCGCGAACGATGCGGGATATGCTGAGACTTGCGCTCAGCGATGCGGGTCACACGGTGATCCAGGCGGATGACGGCATCCACGGCGTAGAAGTACTCGAAACCGCCGGCCTGGTGGACGTAATCATCACCGACATCAATATGCCTCGCATGGACGGCTACGGTTTCATCGAGCATGTGCGTCGTCGCTCGCTCAATCGCATGACGCCGATCCTGGTGCTCACCACGGAAAGCGAACCGGCGAAAAAGCGGCTCGCGCGCGACGCCGGTGCCACCGGCTGGATCGTCAAGCCGTTCAATCCCGACAAGCTGTTGGCCGCCATCCGGCGCGTTTCACCTTAGGACGATCTTCATGGATCCGATGGAAGCCATCAGACAGACCTATTTCCAGGAATGCGACGAGCTTCTTCTGGCCATGGAGGAAGGTCTCATCGCCATGGAAGACGGCGAGGCCGACGGCGAGGTCATCAACGCCGTGTTCCGCGCCGTGCATTCGATCAAAGGCGGCGGCGGCGCCTTCGGGTACGAAGTGCTCGTCGGCTTCGCACACGTCTTCGAAACGGTTCTCGACCACGTTCGCTCGGGAAAGCTCGCACCAAACGGCGATGTGGTGAAAGTGCTGCTGAGGGCCGGCGACGTACTCTCCGACCACGTGACCGCGGCGCGCAACGGTGCCGGCGAAGTGCAGGACGGCGACGTCAAAGAAGAATTGAACGCTCTTTCCGGCATCTCGCCCGACGGCGATGACGCCGCGGCCGCCGAAATGGAGGGTGTGGTGTTCACACCGATCCATGTCGAGATCGACGACGCGCCCGGTCCCGCTCCAGGCACATGGCGGATACGGTTTGCGCCTCACCCCGGCCTTTACGCCAAGGCCAACGAGCCATTCCTGCTACTTCGCGAACTTGGCAGGCTCGGCTCGGTCGAAGTTCGCGCAGACTTGTCCGGAATGCCCGAACTGGCAGCGCTCGATTCAGACCAAGCCTATCTGGCATGGGACATTGTGCTGCGCGGCTGTAACGACCGCGCGAAGATCGATGAAGTGTTCGAGTTTGTGACTGACGATTGTGAGCTCGACATCCGCGAAGACGTGCCGCTCGCCGCTCTGGAAATCGTAACCCAGACACCTTCTCCCGCAATTCAACCGGCCGACCCCACCCCGGCCGAAAGCCCGCCCACGGAGAAGAAAACCGCCGGCGCCCCCCAGGCGCCGGCGGAAGCGGCGACAAAGCAGACAATCCGTGTCGACCTCGACAAGGTCGATCGATTGGTGAACCTCGTTGGCGAGCTGGTGATCACCCAGGCCATGCTCACACAGCGCGTCATGGAATGCGGCCAGGCCCGTTCGTCCACGATCGGCGCCGGTCTCAACGAACTCGAACATCTGCTGCGCGAGCTGCAGGAAAGCGTGATGGCTATCCGCACGCAACCGGTGAAGTCGGTATTCCAGCGGATGCCGAGGCTGGTGCGCGAATTGGCGGCGCAGACCAACAAGCAAGTCCATCTCACCCTCGATGGCGAAGCGACGGAAGTCGACAAGACGGTCATCGAACGTCTGGGCGAACCTCTGACCCACATGATCCGCAACGCCATAGACCACGGGCTGGAGACGACGGAAGAACGTCTGTCAGCCGGCAAACCTGCGGAAGGGAAAGTGACACTGTCGGCCGAGCATCGCGGCGGACGGATCGTGATCGAAGTCACGGACGACGGGCGCGGCATCGACCGCGCGCGGGTGCGCGCAAAGGCGGTGGAAAAGGGACTGATTTCGCCTTCCGCCAGCCTTTCCGACGAAGAGACCGACAATCTGATCTTCCTGCCGGGCTTCTCGACTGCCAATCAGGTGTCGAACATCTCCGGCCGGGGCGTCGGTCTGGATGTCGTGCGCCGTAACATCGTCGACCTGGGCGGCCGCATCGTGATCGGCTCGGTAGCCGGCAAGGGCAGCCGCTTCAGTCTGACCCTGCCCCTGACGCTCGCTGTGCTGGACGGCATGGTCGTGGCCGTCGGAAACCAGACGTTCGTCTTGCCGCTGACACACATCATTGAAAGCCTGCGACCGAAAGAATCGGACATTCGCCCGTTCGGATCGAACGGCAGACTTCTCAACGTGCGCGGCGGATATGTGCCGCTGGTCAGCGTCGGCGATCTGCTTGGCGTCGAGGACGCCGCGGAAGACCTTGCAGCGGGCGTGGTTATACTGGTCGAAAGCGAAGGTGTCGGGCGCACTGCGTTTGCGGTCGACTCCATAATCGGACAGCGCCAAGTCGTCATCAAAAGTTTCGAATCGAATTTCCGTCACATCGAAGGCATTGCGGCGGCGACGATTCTCGGCGACGGGCGCGTGGCCCTAATCCTAGACATCGACGGTCTCGTGGCGCGCTGCCGCGAAAAAAGCCGTTCCAGTGAGATGCAACAGGCTATCGGAGCATAACCATGAGCCTCAACGAACATGAGACTGGCCAAGATCGTCGCCAGTACATCACTTTCCTCGCCACCGGCCAGGAATTCGCCGCCGACATCATGACGATTCGCGAGATCCGCGGCTGGACCGACACGACGGCGCTCCCCCATGTTCCCGACTACGTCCGCGGCGTCATCAATCTCCGGGGAATGGTTCTGCCGGTGATCGATCTGAAGGCGCGCCTCGGGCTCGGTACCACCGAAGCCACGGCCAAGCATGTCATCATCGTGGTCAACGCGGGCGAGCGCACCATCGGTATTCTGGTCGACGCAGTTTCGGACATCCTGACGGTGACGTCGGCGGAGATTCAATCTGTCCCGGACGTCATGCGCGAAAGTCAGAATGAGTATGTCGAAGGGATCGCCGTTCTCGACGGACGAATGGTGACGCTGCTCGGCATGACCAAGCTCACCTCGTCGTTCGCCGCCGACAAGAGCTTTGAACAAGCAGCCTGACGGAGATTGCCTTGGGCAACGGCGTGCACTCGCGGGAATTAGCCGTCTCGGACGGAGAATTCGCGTTCACCTGGTCGGATTTCCGGCAGATCGCCGAACTCGTCCATTCGGAAGTGGGCATCGTACTGACCGAGACCAAGGCAAACCTCGTTTATTCGCGCCTCGCCAAGCGTCTGCGCGCCATCGGGCTACGCAATTTCCGCGAATATTGCGCCTTGATCGAGGGCGCCGACGGCGCGGACGAACGCCAGATCATGATCGCGGCGATGACCACCAACGTCACCCGGTTCTTCCGCGAACCCCATCACTTCGAATATCTCAAGAAGCGCGTCTTTCCGGAGATGCTGGAGGCCGCACGTCACGGCGCGAAACTGCGCATCTGGTCGGCCGGCACCTCATCGGGCGAAGAGGCTTATTCGATCGCACTTACCGCCTTGGAGGTCATGCCGGAAGCAAGCGAGCTTGACTTGCTGATCCTGGCGACAGACATCGATCCGGAAATGCTGCGCCGGGGAAACGCCGGCGTCTATGCGTCGCGCCTGTTGGGCAACATACCGATCGAGCTGAAGCGGCGCTGGTTTCGGCCGCTCGCGCGCCGCGAAGATCCCGATTTTGAAGCCGTCCCCGAATTGCGCTCCATGGTTCGATTCAAGGAATTGAACCTATTGCGCGACTGGCCGATGACCGGCCGGTTCGACATCGTCTTCTGTCGCAATGTGATGATCTATTTCGACGAAGCGACCCAGAATGAAATTTGGGGGCGCTTTGCCCACGTGCTCCGCCCAGGCGGCATTCTCTGCATAGGCCATTCCGAGCGCATCGCGACTGCAAACCATCCCTTCGATCTCGTGGGACAGACAATCTACCGCCGCCGGGGAGCCAAGTCATGAGACGCGTCCTTATCGTCGATGACTCTGCGACCATCCGCGGCCTGCTGACCGCGATCCTGTCTCGCGATCCAGAGATCGAGGTGGTCGGCGCCGCACAAGACGCCGCCGTAGCGCGCCGTATGATCAAGGAATTGAACCCAGACGTCATCACCCTCGACGTTGAAATGCCGAACATGAACGGCCTCGAGTTCCTCGAAAAGATCATGCGGCTGAGACCCATGCCGGTCGTGATGGTATCAACGCTCACGCAGAAAGGGGCGGAAGTCACGCTTTCTGCGCTCGAGATCGGAGCGGTCGACTATTTCTCGAAACCGACCGACAACGTCGCCGCAAACCTCGGAGAAAGCGGCCGCGAATTATGCGAGAAGGTGAAGACCGCCTCGCGCGCCCGCGTACGGCCTTACGTCGAAAGAAATCCCATACCGACACGCGTCAATTTCGATCCCGGACAGTCGATTGTGGCGATCGGTTCGTCGACCGGCGGCGTGGAAGCGCTGATCACCGTCCTCTCCAATTTCCCGGAAAACTGCCCGCCCACCGTCATCACCCAGCACATGCCAGCGCATTTCACGACAAGCTTCGCCCAGCGCCTGGATCGTCTCTGCAAGCCATCCGTGAGCGAAGCAAAGGACGGCGTCATCCTATCCATCGGCAACGTTTATCTCGCGCCTGGCGGGAACACTCACCTGGAAATTGTCGGTACTGGTACGCTGAGATGCCGCTTGACCTCCGCTCCGCCCTTTGGTGGGCACCGCCCCTCCGTCGACGTGCTTTTCGGATCGATGGCATCCGCCGTCCGCCGCAATGCCATCGGGGTCATTCTCACGGGCATGGGACGCGATGGCGCAGCAGGCCTGCTGAAGATGCGCCAGCAAGGAGCGGCAACCATCGGGCAGGACGAAGAGACTTCGATCGTCTACGGCATGCCGCGCGTCGCTTTTGAGATTGGAGCCGTCGAAAGGCAGCTGCGACTGGAACATATCGGACAAGGGATACTCGATCTATGCGAGTCGAGTGTGCAGAAGGTGTGCCATGCCATCCGTGTCTAAGATCAAAGCCGTCGTCGTCGACGATCAGCTGACAATGCGAACGCTGGTGCGATCTTGCCTGCAGCAGATCGGCATACTTGACGTCCGCGAATATCCAAGCCCCCAGGAGGCGCTCGAGTGCCTCAAGGTTACGCCGGCGCACATCATCCTTTCGGATTTCAACATGCCCGGTATGGACGGACTCGAGTTCCTGCGTACGGTTCGCGCCGACCCCGTCCTGAAATCGACGGGATTCGTGTTGTTGACCGGCCGCGCTGACGCCGAACTTGTCAAACGTGCCGTGCAATTCGGCGCCAATAACTATCTCGCAAAGCCGTTCACCGTCGCCGTGCTCAAGCAGAAGCTCGAGCAGGTCTTTGGCCCGCTGACACCATGAAGGCCTCATGATGCCGATGATCGAGACCACGGTCGAGGAAAGGAAGCTGCGAAGATTCCGCAATCCGCGCGACGGTTGTTGGCATGTCCATCTCACCCTGGGCGACACATATGTGACGTCCGAGGAGAACGAGGTCCTGACCACGATCCTCGGTTCGTGCATCGCGGCGTGTATCCGCGACCCGGCCGGCGGCATCGGTGGAATGAACCATTTCCTGCTGCCCAACGGCGACGGCCGGGATCGCGAAGCGCAATGCTACGGCGTCAACGCGATGGAACTTCTGATCAACGACATCCTCAAACGCGGCGGCGACCGCCGCTGCCTTGAAGCCAAGTTGTTCGGCGGGGCCAACGTGGTCGCGGCACTTTCGGATGTAGGATCGCGCAACGCCTCATTCGCACGGCAGTTTCTGAAGGACGAAAGCATCGCCGTCGTCGGTGGAGATGTCGGCGGAAAAATGGCACGGCGGATCCAATACAGCCCTGTAACCGGAAGGGCGCGGCAGGTTAAGGTCGTCGACTCCGGTCAGCAGCTTGTCGAACGCGAACTCAGTGCCCTGCAAACGCAGGCCAGAAGACCCGAAACGGCGGATGTGGAGTTCTTCGATGACTGACACGAAGCTGGAGGGTTCGGCTGCGCTGCGCCTCTTGAAGGGTGTCGCCGGCGAATTGCGCGATCTTGCGATCGAAACCGCTCGCTTCGGTGAGATGCTGGCGGACGATCCGGGGATCGCCGGCGCTAAGGATGCCATCGGTCTGCTCCAGCGATTCGATCTCTATTCGCAGAATATCGAGGCGCACGCACGGCTTATCGACCAGCTGTCCCTGCGGCTGGAGACGGGCTCGACCGATCTGGACGCGTTGCACGACCTGATCGGCGCCATTCCGTTCTTCCGCATCAGGGAGCGGCTGCGCGCGGAACTGAATGGCGGTGGCGGAAAGACGACGAACGATGAGACACTGGAAGAGCATTGGGGTTGATTGGACTAGTGTGGTGGCGTCGTGGACGAGAAATTCAATTTCGCACATATCTCGGCCCTGATCGTCGACTGCGATCAGTATTCCAACGAGATATTGAGCCAAATTCTCCGCGGTTTCGGCTTGAACCAGTACACGGTAGTGGAACAAGGCGAGGAAGCGAAGAAAAAGCTCGCGAACGGCCGTTACGACCTCTTGCTCTGCGAGGTGACGCTGCCGGACATGTCTGCAATAGAATTGGCTCGCTGGGTACGCCGATTGGCGAACCCTGCAATCAAGTACATCCCCATCGTGGTCCTGACCGGATACACGCAGATGTCCAATGTGTCCGCGGTGCGCGACAACGGGGCAAACATCGTCGTCAGCAAGCCCTTAGCGCCGAACGTGTTGTTCGATCATATTGTCTGGTCGTCGAAGTCGTCGCGTCCCTTCATCGAGTCGGACAGCTATATCGGGCCGTGCCGACGGTTCAAGAACAACGGCCCACCCGATGGCGTCGGCAGGAGAAGCACCGATCTGTCGGCGGATATCGGCGTAGCCCTGGAACCGAACATGTCGCAGGATGAAATTGATTCGCTTCTCAAGCCAACCAAGATTTCCTTGTGTTGAAGAAAAAAATCAGAGGTAAGATCGTGTAGGTTTGGAACGGGTTACGGTCGTGCAATCATAATTATCTTCCTACTAAATAGGATTGTACGAAATACGCTGCTTGCGACAGCCCGCACAGATCGACGCGTCGAACTTCTTGGCGAGGCTCACTCGTGAGCAACGCGAGCAGGCTATTCAGGTCCGCCGAAGGCGGAGCGCGCAGGTGGCGAGGACTTAGTACCGCCCTACTCGCTTCCGTTCCGCCGACCGCGCATCGCGACTGCGCACCAATTCAATTTATCCACAAAAAAAGTTGAACCTGAGTTGATATGAAATAATCGTACTGTAGAAAATATCGTAAAAAACAATGTATTAGCGGCGAAATGTGAATCTCACCGCCCACCAGTCTTCGCTGCGCAGCAGCTGAGACTGCCGCGGCGAAGTTGCGAAGCAACGAAGCCGGGCTGGTTCAGCGCAGCTTCGACTTGGCAAGCCTGCAACCATCAATCCGGCAGCCTCAGTTCTCCTTCGACCTTGAAGCTGGCGGCGACGATTGCCTTGGTCGTGCCGCGCTGCCCGCCGCCGACGCTGAGGGCGTAGTCGCCGGACTGCACCATGATATCGCCCGCTTCGGTCACCGAACTCAGATCGCGTGGCGAGAGATCGAAGTGGATGCGCTTGGTCTCGCCCGGCATGAGATGGACGCGCTGCACGCCCCGCAAAGCGCAGATTGGCGTGCCGGGTACCTTGGGGAAGGTGAGGTAAAGCTCTGCCACCTCGTCGCCTTCGCGCTTGCCGGCGTTCCCGACGTCCACATCGACGCCCAGCGCGTCGCCCGCCTTCACGGCGGCGGCGGAGAGCGTCAGGCCGCCATAGGCGAACTTGGTGTAGCTGAGGCCGTAGCCGAACGGGTAAAGCGGCTTGCCCTTGAAGTAGCGGTAGGTGCGGTTCGCCATCGAGTAGTCTTCGAACGGCGGAAGCTGCTTGACGCCCGTGTAGAACGTCACAGGCAGGCGGCCCGACGGGCTGTAATCGCCCGACAGGATGTCGGCAATGGCCGTACCGGCTTCCTCACCGCCGTACCACGCATCGACGATAGCGTCGGCGTGCTTGGCCGCCCAGTTCACCGACAACGCCGAGCCGTTGTACAGCACGACGATCAGCGGCTTCTTGGTGGCTTTGCGAACGGCCTTGAGCAGGTCGTCTTCCGGTTTGGGAATATCGAGGCTGGTGCGGTCGCCGCCCTCGAAACCCGGCACATTGACCGTCATCTCCTCACCCTCGAGCTGCGGGGTGATGCCGACGACCGCCACCACGACGTCGGCCTTCTTCACCGCCGCAATGGCGCGCTCTTTGGCATCGGGAATTTGCCGCGCCCAGACGAAGCGCAGCATGAGGCGCTTCTGAAAACCGCGCTCGATCTTAACGGCATAGGCATGGCCGGATTCCAGATGCATCACGACGGTCCTGAAAGTGTTATCGCCTGCCCCGAGGTCGATGATCTTCTTGCCGTCGATCCAAAGCCGGCCGAAGGGTGCATCGAGCCCGATGGCGTAGTCGCCCGTTTCGGCCGGCATCAGCGTGCCGGTCCAGCGCACGGCGAAATGCGGCACATCCGGAAGCTGGGCGGGGTTGAGGCCGTTGCGGTCGCGGGCGTAATCGACCACCGGATCGATGCGGGTCATCACCGGCGTACCGGAGAAATCCTCGTTGTCGAAGAATTCAACCTTGAGACCGGGCTTGCCGTCCGACGAGAGCAGCGCGCCGGGAATAGTCTCGGGCGCGCGCAAGAAATTGGTGCCGGGTTCAAAGACGATCTCGGCATCCGGGAAGCGGCGCTTTAAGCCTTCGAGCGCCGTCACCGGCTGCGAAGGCGTGCCGTTGTAGTTGCCGAGCAGCGGCACGACCTCGTCGGCTAGAGGCCCGATCACCGCAATACGTCTGACCTTGGGCTTCAGCGGCAAGGCGCCGTTATTCTTGAGCAGAACCATCGACTCGCGCACCGCGCGCAACGCCAGCCGGCGGTGGGCCTCGGAATCCAGTACGGAAACGGGCACCTGGGCGTAAGGCACCGTATCCTCCGGATCGAAAAGACCGAGCTTCATGCGGGCGAGGAACAGACGCTTCAGGGTTTCGTCGACCACGCTTTCCGGCAGAAGGCCCTCTGTCATGGCATCGGCATAGGCCTTGTAGTCGTCCCGGCCGCTCGTCACGACCGAGAAATCTATGCAGTCGTTGTCGACGCCGTGTTTCATCGAAACCGCGGCTGCTTCGGCAAGGGTCCCGGTGTAGCGATGGCCTTGCGCAATGTCGTCGATCGCGCCGCAATCGGAGACCATGTAGCCCTTGAAATCCCACGCCTTGCGCAGGATTTCGGTCAACAGGAAATCGTTGGCGCAGGCCGGCTGGCCGTTGGTGGCGTTGTAGGCGCACATGACGGATCCGGCCTGGCCGTCCAACATGGCGGCGCGGAATTGCGGCAGGTAGGTATCCATCATGTCATGCCTGGAGACCGCGGCATCGAAGCCGTGACGCTTCGGCTCCGGCCCCGAATGCACGGCGTAGTGTTTGGGCGTGGCGATGGTGCGCAGATACCTGGAATCGTCGCCCTGCATCCCCATGACGAAGGCCTTGCCCATCAGGCCGGTGAGATACGGGTCTTCGCCGTAGGTTTCCTGGCCGCGGCCCCAGCGGGGATCGCGGAAGATGTTGACGTTCGGCGACCAGAAAGTGAGGCCTTGGTAGATCGTGTGATCGGCGCTTTGGCCGCCGGACTGATTGAACTTGACCCGTGCCTCGTTCGAGATCGCCACACCCATGTCGTGGATCAAAACCGGATCGAAGGTGGCGCCCAAACCGATGACTTGCGGGAAGACCGTGGCGATGCCGTTTCGAGCGACACCGTGTAGCGCCTCGCTCCACCAGTTGTAGGCCGGTATGCCGAGCCGCGGGACGGCGCGCGCCTGGTTGACGAGCTGCGAGGCCTTCTCCTCCAGCGTCATGCGCGAGATGAGATCGTCCACTCGCTGCTCGAAGGGAAGCTGCGGATTGGCGTAGGCGGGCTGAGGCGGAGGCGGCGGGGGGGCCTTCTTGCTCCACGGCCAATCGAATGCCGTGGCGCTGCCGGTTGACAACACCACCAGCGCGGCCACCGCCGTGACGCGGCGCAGCACGGAGCCGGACAATTTCATGGAAAACTCCTTCGGGAGAGCTTTGTCATAGGCCTATACTGGCTCGCGCCCGTTCGCAAATACGACTCACATTCTCCGCGACCTGACGCATTGTGCTTTGGCAACCCGGCAGTGTGATGTTCGGATGCCGGGATGGAGCGGCGCGAGTTTCTTCGCATTTCTGCCTGCGCTGCCGGTGCGGTGCTAACTCCAACCGGTGCATTCGCAGCTCCGGCCTCGGTGCGCGTCACCTTGCATCCCGGCAGCAAGGGCAATCCCGTACCGGCCGATTTCACGGGATTGAGCTGCGAGACCGCGCAGCTTGCAATCCAGGTTTCTTATCCGGAGCGAACACTCAGCTTGCGGCCTTCTTCCGGCGGCTGGGCAGATCGGGCGTGCTGCGCATCGGCGGCAATACCAGCGCCTACAGTGTGTGGACCACCGAGGGTGCGCCGGGTTCCTCCGACAAGGTCTATGGCCCGGACACCGGCCGTATGGCCGCGCCGCGCCGCCCGGTCGGCCCCGCCGCCATCCGCAACCTGCGCGAATTCCTCGACGCGCCGGGATGGAGGCTGATCTACGGCCTCAACATGGGCGGCGAAGGCCCCGAGATCACCGCAGAGGAAGCCGATTGCGTCATGCGGACCATCGGGCCGAAGCTGGTGGCCTTCCAGCTTTGCAACGAGCCCGATCTTTTCAGCCGCAACGGCGTTCGCGCCGCCGGTTACGACTACGCGATGTTCGCCGGAGAATGGCAGCGCTATTACACCGCCGTGCGCAAACGCGTGCCTGGCGCACCCTTCGCCGGTCCCGATACCGCTACTACACGTGCTCGATCAAGGCCCGGCAGGGAGAGACCGGCTGCAAGGGCCGTTCGATTCCAATGGCAAAACTGGATGAACTTGTCACCAATCACTTCGCGGACCGGCTGCTACAGCCCGACCGGCTGGAAGAAGTCCTCGCCGCCGTCCTCGACCGCCGCCAGGAGCGCTCTGAGCGCCGCCGCCTGCACATCGGCGAACTCAACAAGCGGGCCCCCGAGGCCGACGCGCGGCTCAAGCGGCTGTACGATGCCATCGAAAACGGCGTAGCCAATCTGAACGACCCAGACCTCCGGGAGCGTATCGCAAGCCTCAAGGCAGCTCGGGACCAAGCCCAGGTCGATGCCGAGCGCGCCCAGGCCACCCTTCAAGGCTCCGGGCAGGCGATCACCCCAGCGATGCTCGCCAAGTTCGGCAGGACGGCCCGTGAGCGGATGCGCATCGATGGAGGCGGCTACCGCCGCGACCATCTACGGGCGCTGGCACAGCGCGTCGAGGTCGCTGATACCGAAGTTCGGATCGTGGGGTAGAAGAGTAATTTGCTCAATGCTTTAGTCACCGCCGCAGGCGGGAAAACGGCTACGCACGGCGTTCGCAGTTCAGTATTGAACTGGCGGACAGGGAGGGATTCGAACCCCCGGTACAGTTTCCCGTACGCCGCATTTCGAGTGCGGTGCTTTCAACCGCTCAGCCACCTGTCCGCAGCGGCGGATCAAATACTTAACCCCGCCCCCGAGTGCAAGCGGCCACTACAGCGCAGCGTTGAGCAAGAGGATGAAGCACAATCCGAAAACCCCGATCAGGGTCTCCATCAGGGTCCAGGAACGGAAGGTGTCCTTAAGGCTGAGGTTGAAATACTCCTTGAACATCCAGAAGGCGGAATCGTTGACGTGGCTGAACATCAGGCTGCCCGCGCCGATGGCCAGCACCATCAGGTTCCTGTTGACGCCCGAACTCATCACCAGCGGCTGAACGATGCCCGCGGCGGTGAGGCCCGCCGCCGTGGCCGAGCCTAGGCAGATGCGAATGATCATCGCGATGAACCAGCCGAGGATCAGCGGCGGCACCGCCAGACTTTGCAGCTCCCGACCGATCGTTGCATCGGCGCCGGAATCGACGAACACCTGTTTCAGCGCACCCGCCCCCGCCACGATCAGAAGGACGATGGCGATGTCCCGGATGGCTTGGCCGTAGCTTTCCATCAGGGGCTTGAGCTTCGTGCCGCGCGCCAGACCCAGGCTGATCGTCGCCACGAACAAAGAGAACAGCATCACCAGCATCGGGTCGCCGAGCAGCGACAGCAGCGGCTTGTACGGACCGATGCCGGGCGCATAGGCGAGCGCCGTGGCCGCGCCGATTAGCACCACCGGCAAGAGGGCGCAGACGAAACTGTTGAAGGCGCCCGGCAGCTTCGCTTCGTCCATCGGCTTGGGCGTGAACAACTCGGAGGGCACCGATGCCATCTTCCTGAGCGTCTGCGCGAACAGCGGTCCGGTAATCAGAAGCGTCGGGATGCCGACGACGACGCCGTAGAACAGCGTCAGGCCGATGTCGGCGCCGAACTGGATCACGATCGCCGCGGGAGCAGGATGCGGCGGCAGAAATCCGTGACAGATGGAAAGTCCCGCCAGCAGCGGCACGCCGAGATACACCGGCGGCAGCTTGGACTGATAGGTTATCGAAAAAACCAGCGGCACCAGGATGACGAAGCCCACATTGTAGAACAGCGGAATGCCGACGACGAATCCCGTACAGGCCATCGCGAAGATGATCCGCTTCGAGCCGAACAGGCCGATCAGTGTCGTGGCGATCCGCTGCGCCGCGCCGCTGTCGGCGATCAGCTTGCCGAACATGGCGCCGACCCCGATGATGACCGCAAGCGAGCCGAGAAAATCGCCGATGCCGCGCTGAATGCTGCCGGAGATTTTCTCCAGCGGCATGCCGAGCAGCAGAGCCGCCACCAGGGCCGAGACGATGAAGGCCACGAAGGGCTGAACCTTGCCCCACGCGATCAAGAGGACGAGAACCAGGACTGCCAGGACGACCGACAGGAGTGTCACGCCACATCCCCCCCGACCGGTGCAATCCCCCGGTCTTACCGGTCTCGGTTTGTATAGGCGATTTCCGCCCTCGCCAACTGCGCCGCGCCGAGGAAACGGATTTTGACGAACTTGAGCGGCGCCTCTCCGGCGGTGCGGTATATCTTCGGGCGCCAATAATCGTAGGTGCTCTCGCCGACGGCATAACTCTCAGCCGCCCCCTTCAGGACCCGCCACGTCCTGCCGTCGGCCGAGCCCAGGATTTGCAGCACGTCGGCGGCACCCTTCTCGAAAGCGTAGAGGGTGAAGCTCTGGAAGCGCCCCGGCACCAGATAGGTCAGTTCCGAGCCTCGCTCGCCGGCAAGCCTGGCGGGGGACTCCTTGAAGCTGCGGTCTAAGCCCGTGGCCACCGTAATGGCCTTCGCCTGTAGCGCCCGCCCAAGGCCTTTCATCGTGTCGATCTTCACCTTGAAGGCGACGCTCACCGGTCCCGCCACAGCGGACCAGGGCGAGGCGCCGGCGCCGTTGACCGCACGCACGCGGTAGTAATAGCGCCCGCCGATGCGGACGCCTTCGTCGTCGAACAGCGGGAAATAGGGCGCATCGGCATCCGAGATGTCCTGCCCGGCCGGCACCCAAGGCCCGGCCGCGCCTTCCGCGCGCTCGACATCATAGCTTGTGGCGCCCATCGAGCCCCGCCAGGAGATCGCGCTCACATTCTCTATTGGAAGCAGCGAGGGCGCCTTCGGTATCGAACGAGGCGGCTCTGCCATGCCCCGGATGGCAAAGGCCTTGCGGCGGATCATCGCCATCATGCGGATCTCGTCATACGCCCCGCCCGCCGAGAAGCCGGGCCACAGGAACGCCCGGTAGAGGTTCCCGCCGAACGGCTCCGAATGCCAATAGAAGCCGCCGTCGCGGTCGTGAAAGCGCAGGCTCCAGATCAGGGCGCCGGCCACGTCCTGCTCTCTCGAAATCACCTTGTCGAGGATCGCCTCGTTTGCCGCCGTGGGCGCGAAGCCGAATTCGCCCACGAGGTAGACCTTGCGCCGCTGCACGATGCCGATGGTGTCCTGGATGTGCTGCGGGATCACCGCGGGATCGCTCTCGTAGTGATGTGTGGTGACGATGTCGATCGAGGGCTCGGTGAGAGCGCCAAGCTGGATGCTCGGCGGTTCGTTGCTGATCAGGCCACGGCTGCCGTCCATCACCAGATGGTTATGATCGATGGACTTGAGAGTGCGCGTGATCGCGACGGTCCAGGAGAACGGGGCGCCCAGCTCGTTGCCCGTCTCCCAGCAGAGGATCGCCTTGTCGTCCTTGTACTTGACGCCGGTGATCGTGTTGGTGCGTTCGAGCAGATGGAGGATCGTCGCCTTGAAGTCGGCGATCAGCTGAGGATCGGTCCAGAAGTCGTCCGGCTGCTTGCCGCGGAAGGCGGCGTATTGCGGCCGTCCGCCCATCCACGGCCAGTTGTTGACCAGCGGAAAGATGATGCGCACGCCGTACTCGTTCGCCAGCGCCATCATCCGGTCGAGGCTGCGGAAGGCATCTTCGTCGAACTTGCCCGGCGCCAGGACATAAGTGGGCGCCTTGGGCGGGAAGCCCGCGCTCTTCACCGGCACGGTATAGATGCGCACGACCCGCCCGCCCATTTCGTTTACGGTCTCGAAAACGTCCCGCATTTCGAACTCGTCCGGCAGGCGGTAGGGATTCGTCTCAGTGAACCGCATGTCGTCTTCGATGTAGTTGAGGTTGGGGACGTTGAAGGAGACGAAACGGAAGGGGGCGTTGCCGTCCATCAGCATGCCGCCCCGCGCCGTGATGAAACGGTCGAAGGCGAGTGCAGGAGCGGCTGCCGTGAAGACGACAAGCATAAAAAACCAAAACGCCGTGCGGATCGACATCATGCGAATTCCCCTCAAACGCAGCCGGATGCAACCATATCAGCCGCCGGCCAGCCAGTCGAAACGCGCCGTGGCTTCGAGCAGCGGCAGCACCTCTGCAAACGCCCGGCCCATCTCGTCCTCGAACCGATAAGGCGGATTGACGACGAGCAGTCCCGCCGCCGAAAGCCGGTCTTCCGCAGGCGCAACCAGCGCAACGTCGAGGCGCAGCACTTTCGCGGTACCCGCCGCCAGAACTTCGCCGCAGAACCCGTCGGCCTCGGCGCGCGACTTGACCGGAAACCAGATCGCATAGATGCCCGTGGCGAAGCGCCGGTAGGCAGCGGCGAAGGCGCGTGCCGCCGTTTGAAACTCGTCCTCGGCTTCGTAGGACGGATCGATCAGGATTACGCCGCGGCGCTCGGGGGGCGGCAGCAGTGCGGCAAGACGCGCATATCCGTCTGCCGTCTCGGCGCGCGCCTTGGGGAACGGCTTCAGCAAAACGGCTAGCGCCGCGGCATCGTCGGGATGTTTCTCGATCGCCACCAGCCGGTCCTGCGGACGCAACAGTTTCGCCGCGAGAAGCGGCGAGCCGGGATAGGTCCCCACCCCGCATTCATGCACCAGGTCGAGATAGGATGACAGCGTTGTCAATTCACTTCTGAGGTCCGCCAGCCTCCCTATGCCGCGTTCGGCCTCGCCCGTGCGCTGCGCTTCTTTGCCGCCGAGATCGTAGGCCCCTCGGCCGGCATGTGTGTCGACGACAGCGAATGGCGCCTGCTTTTTCAGCAGATGCAGGAGGATCGCAACCAAGGCCAAGTGCTTCGCAACGTCCGCGAAATTCCCGGCATGAAAGGCATGGCGGTAATTCATAAATAGAGTGTTTACGGCCGTTTCGCCGCGAACGCACGGGGGTATCTGCGAATGGCGGATCGTAGAAGATTGGTAAGGCGTTTCCACTAGGCTTGGTTGCCGACATGGGCAGGCAAGGCCGCCGCTCTTTGCAGAATGCGCGAATACTGATAGCGCTTTCAGCAAGGGCGATTCGTTAACAGCGGCGGTCTTCGGGGAGCCGGAAAGCTGTGCATCTTAAGCTATTAGATATAGCCGTCATCGTCGTCTACGCCACACTCGTGCTGGCGATCTCGCAATTACTTCAGCGGGGAAAGCGCAGCGCACCCGACGAGGAGCAAGACGCCACACCGGCCAGACGCGCCCTTCCCTGGTGGGCGATCGGCACCTCGCTGATAGCGGCCAATATCTCCGCCGAGCAGATCATCGGCATGTCCGGCTCGGCCTACGCTTTCGGCTTGGCCATCGCTTCCTACGAATGGCTGGCGGCTTTTGCCCTGATCGTGGTCGGAAAGTATTTCCTGCCGGTGTTCCTGAAAAACCAGATCTCGACGATGCCGGAGTTCCTGAAACGGCGCTACGGCAGCAAGACGCAGATCACGCTGGCGGTCTTTTGGGTCTGTCTCTACACCTTAGTCGCTCTCACCGCGATCATGTGGCTCGGCGCCACGGCGGTCCACGCGGTGACAGGACTGTCGCTTTTAATGAGCATAATTCTGCTTGCTCTCGTCGCCGGCAATTATGCGCTGTATGTCGGCCTGAGACCAACGGCGTACTCGGATGTCTTGCAGGTCTGCATGCTGGTGCTGGGCGGCTTGGTGATCTGCTTCATCGCGATCGAGAAGATTTCCGCGGCCTTCGGCGGCGGCGGGCTGCAGGGGCTGTTTTTCGGATTCCACACCCTGACGACGCAACTGCCCCAGCATTTCCACATGATCCTCACGCCCGACAACCCGTACTACAAATACATGCCGGGCCTCACGGCGCTGGTCGGCGGAATTTGGGTCATACAATTCGGCTATTGGGGCTTCAACCAGTTCATCGTCCAGGGCGCGCTGGCGGCAAAGAGCATCCGCGACGTGCAAAAAGGCGTCGTATTGGCGGCCTTCCTCAAGCTGCTCATGCCGGTCCTTGTGGTCCTGCCCGGCATTGCCGTCGCGCTGCTGCTGCCGCATCTGAGCAGATCGGACGAAGCCTATCCCCAACTGATGAACCTATTGCCGGCCGGCGTTCTGGGCTTTGTCTTCGTGGCGCTGGTCGCCGCGATCATCTCTTCGATGGGTTCGGCGCTCAGCTCGATTGCCACAATCTTCACTGTCGACGTGTTCAAGGTCCTCCACAAAGGTGCCAGCAAGCGCCTCTTGGTGATCGTAGGGCGTTTCGCGGCCATCGGTGCACTGTTCGTCGCGATGGTGACGGCGATGCCGCTGCTCGGTAACTTCGATCAGGCGTTCCAGTATATCCAGGAGTACAACGGCTTCTTCTCGCCCGGCATCACCGTGGTGTTCATCCTGGGCTTGTTTTGGAAGAGGGCGACCGAGACGGGTGCGCTGGTCGCCGCCGTCGGTTCGCTGATATTTTCGACCCTCTACCGCGTGTTCCTGCCGCAGATTCCGTTCATGAACCGGATCGGCTACGTCTTCCTGATCTGCTTGGCGTTGATGGTCACCGTATCCCTGGCCGATAAACGCAAGCCGCAAACCTCAACCATCGATGTGAGCGGCATCAATTTCTCGACGGGAGCGGCTTACAATATCGCCGCCGTCCTGATCGTCGCCATTCTCGTCGCGCTTTACGCCGTCGCGTGGTAGTGCGAGCTACGACCGCCGCGCGAGCATAATGCTCGCGAGATCGAAGTGGATTTCCTTGGCCCCAAAGTCGATCGACACCCTGGCAAACTGGCGCAGGAAATTCATCCCGATGAGCAATGCCGGCACGTCGGCGAGATCCCAGATCTTGAAGACCTGCATGTCGGCGATCGCAATGTTGCAATCCGAGAAGTTCACCGCGTGCAGACGTATTTTGTCGACATGGATCACCTTGCCGACGATGACCCCGCCGGTGATGCCGGTAATCGGCAGCTTTCCCAGGAGCTGATAATCGGGATTGTCCGCCACCAGCGCCTCGAGCAGCCGTGAATTGCCGACCGAAACCGACGCTCCGGTATCCAGGAAACAGGTCGTGCTGACGCCGTCGACCCGGCAGTTGAGCGAACGCAAATGTCCCATCGAGCCGCGCATCGGCACCAGCGCCTCGTTCGTTCTGTGCGTTTGGAGCATGAGCCGGATCCGGGGAGCGCCGACGATCAGCTCGCCGTTTTGAAAATCGAGAATAACGCGATTGCCGTCTACGGCATCGAGGCCAAGATATCCATCGGCGTCCAGGAACGCCCGCGGCAGTACCGGCATGTTAAGGTTCAGATGCCGTGTCGACCCGACCGTAATGTCCGCGACGGCGACAAGCTGGGTTTCCAGACTGCGAACGACACCCTGCACGGTAACGCCGGTGCCGCGTGTCAGACCGAGGCGCAGAGCAACGTCGTCGGCGATCACAGAGCGGTCGGCGCCCGTGTCGACGACAAAGTGGAACGGCCCCCTGCCGCCGATCATCACCGGTACGGTGAGATGTTTTGCGGCGTCCGTTGCCGCGGCGATCTTATCAGCCTCTTCCGGCGTGGTGCCCGGCAGGGGCGGTCCTATGGTCTGCGCTTTTGCGATCTGCGGGGCGCAGGCGATCGCCGCCGCCCAATAACCCACGAATCCTCTGCGGGATAGCCTTCCGGCAGGAAGCAATGCACGCATCTTCGCCCTCCCGATCCGTGCTCGTGGCACCTATTCTCAGAAGCGGTTTGTCGAAAGTATGTCGTCTGCCTTCTTTCCGAGCAGCACGGGGTTAAGAACGCGACGCGATCTTAGCACCAAGCGCCGATCTTTGCCGATGAATCTTCAAAACACAGCAGCGTTGTGTGCTTTCCGGCGGACCTACGGCCTGATGACGACCATCACAACCCCGTGACCGGGAACGTGTGCAGTGTAACGGCCTTTTGTTCGCGGCAAATCCTTATGCAGCCACAGGTCTCTGACACCCGCATTCAACGTGTTGGGATAACGAAGATCCTCCCATGTCACGGTGATGTCGCGCGGTGCCGTACCGCGGTTGAGCAGGACGACGGCCCGGCCGCCGCCCTTCAACGGCCGCGACCAGATTTCGGCGTCGCCGTTCTTCGCGACGCGGCTCGCCGGGATGCCCAACGGGTCCTGGTCGACGGCAATGACTTCCTTGTTCAGGAGAATCGCCTTGGTCTCTCGGCTCATCGCCGAAAGATCGTTTCCCGCCATCAGCGGCGCGGCCATAACGGCCCACAGGCTGAAATGCGCGCGGTACTCGTTATCGCTCATCCCGCCGTTGCCGACTTCGAGCATGTCCGGATCGTTCCAGTGTCCCGGCCCCGCGAAGCTTTCGAGCCCGGCCTGCATGTCGACGATGTTCATCACACCTATGCTGTAGCCGTTGGGATTGAGTCCCTCCCAGTGGTCGTCGACGTCGCCCGTCGTGCGCCAGAGGTTGCCGACATTGGTTGCCCAGAGCCACGGCTTCGAATTGCCCCATTCGCAGAGGCTGAACACGATCGGCCGTCCCGAAGCCTGTAATGCTTCGCTCATCGTCAGATAGGACGAGGCGGCATCCTGCGTGCCGGTGTTGCACCAGTCGTATTTGAGGTAATCGACGCCCCACGACGCATAGCGCTGCGCATCCTGAAATTCGCGACCACGGCTTCCCGGACGTCCGCCGCACGTCTTGGTCCCCGCATCGGAATAGATGCCGAACTTGAGACCTTTCTTATGAATGTAGTCGGCAAGAGCGGCCATGCCGGAGGGAAACCGGGAGGCGTCCGGTTCGATGTCGCCCTGCGCGTTTCTTTGACCCTGCCAGCAGTCGTCAATCACGATGTACTGGTAGCCGGCGTCGCGCATGCCCGTTGAAACCATCGCGTCCACAGCCGAGCGGACGAGCTTCTCATTCACGTTGCAGCCGAATTTGTTCCAGCTGTTCCAACCCATCGGCGGTGTGCGTGCAAGGCCGTTGGCAACCCCTGGCAGCGGATCGGCCGCGCTGCGAGCCTCGGCCGAAGCCGCCAGCGCGCATGCCGCAATGAGTACCAGCACTTTCTTCATGGCGTCCCCCTAGATCGCTGCGGAGAAACAGGACATACCGCGTTTTACATGGCGGGGGTAGCCGCACAACTGCGAGGCCCCTTACGGTAGCCGATGCCGATCGAGCCGAGCCTGACCGCCAGACGGCCGGCACTCGTCAACTCGAACGGCGTCGAAACGGCGGCCATGTCCGCGCCCGCCGCCTTGAAGCACGCCAGCGGTACGCTGACTGTCGTCCAGCCTTTGCCGCCAACGCTACGCAGCACCTGCGTCACGTCGAGCTTGGCCCGGCATTGCGGTCCGCAGTCCATTGCCAGAACGACCTGGCCGGACGGCACGCCATCGACGCGCAGCAGTACGTTCAGGGACATGTTGACATCGGTTTGCCGCGAGAAGTCGGCGGGCGGGCCGGAGACGACGAGACTCGCGGGGCCCCTTCCCGACCATCTCGCGACCAGTGCGCCGCCGCTGCTGCCGCTTGCGGACACGGGCGGCACGACGGTGTTCGCCGTCGCGTTCCCCGAGCCCAATAGCGAAACGGACCAGGACGGCGCGGCCGCGCCTTGCTTCAGAACCTCGCCGCGATCGACAAGCAGCGTGGCGGTAGCGCCTTCCGGCAATGGCCCGATATTGCGCGGCGTCCCATAAGTCAGTCCGTAACCGTATGCGAATAGAGGATCGTACGGCTCCGTGCCCACGTTGAGCGGCGTCTGATCGGGCCTCTTCGGCCAGGAATAAGACAGCTTGCCGTGGAAATCGTAGGCGACCGAACCGTCCGGCTTGCCGAACAGCACGTCGGCTATGCCCTCGCCTTCGGAACCCGGCAGCCAAGCCGCCACGAAAGCGTTCGAGGCATTGATTTCCGGCGTGACGTAGAGCGGCCGTCCCGAAAGGAACACGGCGACGACCGGGATGCCCTGCGCCCGAAAGCGCTGCAAAAGCTTGAGATCGCGTCTGTCGCCCTGTTGGTAATCCACATCGCGGAGATCCCCGGCACCCTCGGCGTAAGGGGCCTCGCCGAACACCACGACGGCGACGTCCGGTTTGTCCTTGAAGCTGCCTTCGACACTGAGCGTGGCGGTTCCGCCGGCCGCTTCGACCTTGGCCTTGATGCCTTCGAAGATCGTGGTTGCGTTCGGGAAATCTGCGCGGCCGTTGCCTGTGCCCTGCCAAGAGATCGTCCAGCCGCCGGTTTGTTTGGACATGTCGTCGGCACCGTCGCCGGCCACAAGGACGCGAGCGCGCGGCGACAGGGGCAGAAGCCCGCCGTCGTTCTTCAACAGCACGAGCGACTCACGCACCGCCTGGCGCGCTACGGCGCGGTGATCCGGCGAGCCGAGCAGTTCCCACTGGCCTGCATATTTGCGCGTCGAGGGCTTGCCCGCCGTCATCGCACCGGCGCGCAGCTTGACGCGCAGGATACGCGCCACCGCCTCGTCCAGCCGCGCCATCGGGATCGCGCCAGAGCTGACGTCGTTGACCAGATTGCCGTACAGTACCTTCCAGCCTTGTTCGGTCATGTACATATCGACGCCGGCGTTGAAGGAAGCTGCGCAGCGCACCTGCGTGCAGCCCGGCACCATCGCAAAACCGTTGTAGTCGCTGACGACGAAGCCGTCGAAACCCATGCGGCCGAAAAGCACGTCGTTCGCCAACGCCTTGCCGGCGTGCATATTCGCTCCGCGCCAGCTCGAATATGACACCATGACGGTCTGTGCGCCGGCCTTGACCGCCGCCTCATAGGGCAGTCCGAAAATGTCGCGAAACGCCGGCTCGCTGTAGCGGTTGTCGCCCATGTTGGCGCCCAGATTGGTGCCGCCGTCGCCGATGTAATGCTTGATCGAGGCGATGACGTGGCCGTCCTTCAGGAAGTCGGGATCGCCCGGCCTGCCCTGAAGCCCTTCGACCATCGCCGCGGCGTATTCGGTGACGATCTTCGGGTCTTCCGAATAACCCTCGTAGGTCCTGCCCCAGCGGTCGTCGCGCACCACGGCGATGGTTGGCGCGAAAGTCCAATCCTGTCCCGTGACGCGGATTTCCTGCGCGGTGATCTCGCCGATCCTGCGCACCAGATCGGGATCGCGCATGGCGCCGAGGCCGATGTTGTGCGGGAAGATGGTGGCACCGATGACGTGCGCGTGGCCGTGCATAGCGTCCAAGCCCCAGATCACGGGGATCGCGGGCTGTCCCGGGGGCACATCGATCGAAGCGCTGTAGTACTCGTCGGCGGCCTTCAGCCATTCCGAGGCGGGTCCGCGAAGATGGCCGTAAGGGCCCACGTCTCCAGCGTTCAAGATCGAGCCGAGATGGTAGAGCCGAACTTCGTCGGGCGTCGTCGTGCCGATGTCGGGTTGCAGGATCTGGCCGACCTTCTCCTCCAGAGTCATCTGGGCGAGGAGACGGGCCACTTCCGCCTCAATGGCAGGATCGCGTGCCACCGCGGGAGCGGAGAGCGGCCAGATTTCGGGATGGATGACGCTCGATGTCGCATAGTCCGCGGGCTCAGGTGCTGCTGCCGGTGCAGGTTGTGGCACGGCGGCTGCCGGTGTTTCCGGCGTGCCGCGGAAGACCGAGGTGATGTCGCCCATCTGCGGCAGGGATGAGCACGCGCCGAGCAGCGCAGCGCCAGCCAGAGCCAGGAGCGGCCCGCACCATTTGCGGAAGCGAAGGGAACGGCAGGAAAGCTGCTTCCTCATGCCGATCGACTGTGACCGCATTCGCTGGACCTCCCGATGGTCTCGACCTTCGAAGCGGTAAAATCTAGTGCGCCGGTTACTGCTTCCGGACGCCGAGGCGCATCTCGATCGCAAAACCGGCGCCCGGGGAGAGCACGCGCGCGCCTGTGACGCTCGCAGCTTCCGGCCGGTTGACCGCGTTGGGCATCGCCGTGACCGGCTCGGTGCAGAAGTAGTTCTCGCCGACCGGAATGAACATGTGGAAGAACCTGCACTCCGGCGAGGCTTCGAGCGTAACGGTAAGCCCAAGATCGGGTTGTTCGATGCGAGCGGGCGCGGACCAGCCCGTGAAGGTGTTGTCGACGAACGGCGCTTTGGCAACCAGCACGCCTTTGGCCAGATCGACGAGCGGCGATCCCTTGATGTGCTTAGTGGGCATCATCGTCGAATCGGCTTCCCACATACCCTCGACGGCGGTCCTGACGCGCGTGCCGGCCAGCTTCGGAATATAGGGGTGGAGGCCGAGGCTCACGGGCATGGCCTTCGCATCGCGGCTGCGAACCGAGAGCCGAACCTTGAGGCCGTCCTTACCGAGCGAGAAGACCTGCTCCGCGGCGTAGGACCAGGGCCATTCGTCTGGCGCATGCTCGAAGGCGAGCGTTGCCCTGTCGCGCGAGACCGAGTCGACCCGCCAGGCAGTCTGCCAGCCGTGGCCGTGCAGCGCATGCGGATGGCTGCCGAAATTGAGGGGAAGGCGGTACTCCTTCCCCTCGAAGTGCATCAGACCGTTCTCGATCCGGTTGGCGAACGGCACCAGCGGGAACGCGCTTGTTTCGAGCACATTGGCGACCCCGTGCGGGGCAGGACGCAGGATGTTCCTGCCCTCGCAGACGAAACGCGCCACGCTCCCGCCCAGTTCGGGCAGAATGTCGAGTTCGAAGCCGCCTTCTTTCAGCGTGATCATTTGCCGGCCTTTTCCCCCTTGGCTTCGGCCGGCGTGCGATGCCAGAGCTCCTGAATGGCTTCGAGACTGCGCCCCTTGGTTTCCGGAACGTACTTCATCACGAACAACGCCGCGAGCACGCTGCAAATGCCGTACAGCCAATAGGCGAAGCCGTGGTTGAACATGGTATTGAGTGCCGAGTCGCCGTCGAGCACCTTGAACGACCAGGAGATGAACAGGTTGGCGATCCACTGCGACGCCACTGCGATGCCCATCGCGGTGCCTTTGATCGAATTGGGGAATATCTCGGCCAGCATCACCCAGACGATCGGCCCCCACGAAAGCGAGAAGCCCGCGATGTAGGTGACCACTGCGACCAGGCCCCACATGCCGGCTGCGTGCGACATCTGCAAGGCGCCGGTGGACGTGCCGTTGCCGGAGGCATTGAACAGGAAGCCGAGGAAAATCATGGACACGGCCATGATCACGGCGCCGGTGATGAGCAGCGGCTTACGGCCCCAGCGGTCGACCGTGACTTGGGCGACGATTGTGAAAGTGACCAGGGTCACGCCGATCACGATGGTCTGCAGGAAGGCGCTGTCGGTAGAGGCGCCCAGATTCTTGAACATCAGCGGTGCGTAATAGAGCACGGCGTTGATGCCGACGAACTGTTGGAACACCGAGAGCATGATGCCGACGAAGATCACCAGCACGCCGAAGCTGAACAGCGGTCGGGTACGCTGCACCAGCGTCTGCTCGATTTCCTTCAGGGTTTTCTTGGCTTCGGTTTCGTCCGTCAGTGTCTTGAGGACCTTAAGCGCTTTGTCGTCCTGGCCGTGGATCACGTACCAGCGCGGCGTATCGGGCACGAACAGCATCAAGACGAAGAACAGGATGGACGGGATCACTTCGGAGGCCAGCATCCAGCGCCAGCCGACCGTCAGAATCCACTGGTCGTTGCCCTGGATGGCGATTGCCCAATTGACGAAATAGACCACCAGCATGCCGCCGACGATGGCGATCTGCTGGAACGTGACCAGCGTGCCGCGGATCTTGGGCGGCGCGATCTCGGCGATGTAGAGCGGGGAAATCATCGAGGCGATGCCCACGCCGATGCCGCCAATGATGCGGTAGACGATGAAGGGCATCAGCGCCGCCGGTCCCATCCCGCCGATCGGTCCAAGACCGAGTTCGGGGACCGCCGAACCGAGCGATCCGACGAAGAACAAGACGGCCGCCAGCATCAACGTCGGCTTGCGTCCGAATCTTGTGGAAACGGGTCCAGCGAGAAAAGCGCCGATCACGCAGCCGGCCAGCGCACAGGAAATCGTCCAGCCCGAGAGGCTCGAACGCGCCGTCTCCGTCAGGTTCGTCATCGGATTGATGAAGTTGTGGTCGATGGCACTCACCGCACCCGAGATGACCGCGGTGTCGTAGCCAAACAGCAGGCCGCCCAGGGCCGCCGTCAACGTCAACGCAACAACCAAAGTCGTATTGGCTTTTGCCATCGATAACCCCTTTTGTGGACGTTCTCCCGAGGGATGGAGCTTTATTGCTCCCTTTTAAGCGCACCCTAGCGCATAAGTTCCTGCGACCGTAGTGATAGCGTTACCAAGGGGCAAGCGGCATTTATTCCAAACGCGCCCGACGCTTACCTGTAAATGACAACGCTGTCTATAATTACTATCAGTGGTTGTGTCCCGGCACCTTGGCGGCGATACCCGGCAATTCACGGCCGGTTCCATCACGGCTTCCTTGTCGAGTTGGCCACAGTTGGCGCAGAGGGCGCGATCACGGCGATTTGGGAGCCGCCGCCGACTGCCGTTTGATCAGCTTATGGGCAACAAGCTGGTCCGCCAGCTTGGGCTCGCCGCCGTTCTTCTTGCTCGCCCGGATGGCGCTCACGACAAGATTGAGGGCGCTCTTGGCCATTTCGGTGATCGGCTGCTTGATGGTGGTCAGCTCGGGCCAGATCGTGGTGGCGATCGAGGTATCGTCGAAGCCTACGACGGAGAGATCGCCCGGGACCTGAAGACCGTTCCGGTGTGCTACCGACACCACGGCGGCGGCCATGTCGTCGTTGCTGGCGAAAATGGCGGTCGGGGGGAGTTTCAGCTTCAACAGCTTTTCGGCGGCCACGAGACCGGAACTGTAGCTGAACTCGCCCTCCACGATCAGCGACGCATCCCAACGCACGCCGGCCTTGTTCAACGCGGCTTCGAAGCCGTGCTCGCGTTCGGTCGAGGCCGTCTGATTGGGATTGCCCTTGATGAAGCCGATGCGGCGGTGCCCCAGATCCAGAAGGTAATTCGTCATCTCGAAGGCTGCGGCGTAATCGTCGATCCGCACGCGCGACGCTTCTTCGCCGAATCGTCCGCCGGCCACGGCCACGGCAGGCAGACCCGCCCTCTTGATCTCCTCGAGAACAGCCGGTGATTCGCACAGGGGCGGCGGCAGGATGACGCCCGCCGCGCCGCCGTCGACGAGCCTGCGCACGGCGGCACGCTCTGCGGCGCTCGACGCCTCGCACTTCTCCAGGATGACCTGGACGCTGGTGCGGCTCGATTCGTCGAGCACGCCCACCAGGAATTCCGTGAGATAGGCCGCGCTCGGGTTGCTGTAGATGAGACCGATGCGTGCCGCTTCGGCGCCGGCCAGCGACCGCGCCGCGGGATTGGGCGCGTAGTTGAGCGCCTTGACGGCGGCGAGCACCGCGGCGCGCGTCGAGGCGCGCACGTTCTTCTCGCCGTTGACGACGCGCGACACCGTCATGGGCGACACGCCGGCGCGGCGCGCGACATCGTTGATAGTCGTCGCTCCGCGCTGTTTGCGGCCGGAAGGTTTCTTGGGACCGAGCTGTGTATCGGTGCGGTTCATATGAACCCAGGACTGCCTGTGAGATTTCCGAAAGAGAGCGCTTTGCCTTCCCAAGCTGCACGCGGGAGGCATGCTTGTTTATTCCACAATGTCGAGACTGTCCAAGCGCGGGCAGAGCCTGCCTCGCCGACGTGGGAGGGCGTAATCTATTGATTCAGTTGACTCTTACAACATCCTCGCGAGCCGGAGGACCAACGCTCGTTATTGTCGCAAGGGAGATTATATCGCGAACGGTTTGCATCTGTTTGGTGCCGGCCGGTTCGTAAGGAACCTCCAGCGTCGCCCCGGTCGAGGGATCGGTGAGTCTTTCTCTCGCGCGTACCGTCAGGCAAAGGCCGGCTGGCCGTCGCCGAGCAGTTTCCGCATGCGGCTGGCCCGTCCCGGATTCTGCGCGAGCTCTGCAAAGGAGGTGCGGTCCAGTACGGCGAGGAAAGCGTTTACCGCCTCGTCCAGCGGCTTGCGCAGGCTGCATGCCGGCATGACGACACAGTTGCAGCGCCGCCGGTCGAAGCACTCCACCAGGGCAAAGCCGTCCTCGGTGGCGCGGACCACGGCCCCGAGCTTGATGTCCGCAGGTGCCATGCCGAGCTTCAGCCCGCCGTGACGGCCGCGCACGCTCTCCACGAAGCCCGCCTGAATCAGCGTCTGCGCCACCTTCATCAGATGGTTGCGCGAGATGCGGTAACGCTGGGCCACGCTGGCGATGGTGTGAAGCTCGTCGGGCTCCAGCGTCAGCAGCATGAGCATTCGCAACGCATAATCCGTATGCAGAGTGAGCCGCACGGCAGACCTCCCACGGCCGATTCCAACGCGGCCGGACAATTATCATAGCGGAACCCTGCCGGTGGAAATACGCATGATTCCCGACATTCCCGCAGTCTTATTGTCGCTCTCGGTGCGGACGGACCGCGCTGCCGCGGCGACGACAGACGCAATTAAAGTGACCAAGAACATGCACAATTCCCTATGACATCCTGACGCGGCCGAACACGCGACATTGATTTGAGGTCCGCCTGTCGAAAAAGGCACAGTCCGCCCCTGGAAATCCGCCTCGGGGGACATCATGCAAAGACGCACATTTCTGCTAGCTTCGGCCGCCACATTCGCCGCCACGGCCTTGAACCCCTTGGAAGCAGCACCGAAGACACTCCCGCTTCTCGCCCCCTGGAAGGGCCCCTATAGCGGCGTGCCGTCCTTCGCCGGCGTCAAACCCGCCGATTTCAAGCCGGCCCTCAGCGAAGGCATCACCCTGATGCGGGCCGAGATCGCCAAGATCGCCTCCAACAAGGCGGCCCCGAGTTTCGAGAACACGATTGCGGCGCTGGAAGACGCCGGACGCCCCGTAGGCCGCGCCGGAACCATCTTCAACATCTACACCTCGACGATGGACGACAAAGAGATGCAGGCGGTCGAGACGGAGATGTCGCCCATCCTTGCCGCCTTCAACGACGAGGTCGTGCAGAACGCGGCGTTGTTCGCCCGCATCAAGGCGATCTACGAGACGCGCGAGACGAATGGCCTCTCACCCGAGCAGCAGCGGGTCGTCTGGCTCACCTACCGGCGCTTCGCACGCCAGGGCGCCGCGCTCGATGAGGCCGACAAGGCGAAGCTGGCCGAGATCAACAAAGAACTTTCGTCTCTCTACACCGCCTTCAGCCAGAACGAGCTGGCCGACGAGGAAGAGGACATGCTTGTCCTCGAAGCCGCGGAACTGGCCGGCCTGCCGGACTGGCTGGTGGCCTCGGCGGCGGAAGCGGCCAAGGACAAGAAGCTGGAAGGCAAGTACGTCTTCGCCAACACGCGCTCGGCGATCGAGCCTTTCCTTACCTATTCGACGCGGCGCGACCTGCGCGAGAAGGCGTTCCGCATGTGGGCTTCGCGCGGCGACAAAGGCGACGCCCACGACAACAACGCGATCATAACCAAGATCCTCGCGCTCAGGGCCGAGAAGGCCAAGCTGCTCGGCTATCCCACCTTCGCCCACTGGATCACCGACTACCAGATGGCCAAGACCCCCGAGAGAGTCATGGACCTGTTGCAGAAGGTGTGGGCACCGGCAGTGGCGCGCGTCCACGAGGAAGTCGCCGACATGCAGAAGCTCGCCGACGGCGACGGCATCAAGATCGCGCCGTGGGACTACCGCTTCTATGCGGAGAAAGTGCGCAAGGCGAAGTACGACCTCGACGAAGGCGAGATCAAGCCGTACCTGCAACTCGACAAAATCCGCGAAGGAATGTTCTGGGCGGCGGGGCAGCTCTACGGGTTCCAGTTCGCCGAAGTCCATAACGTGCCGGTGGTGCAGAAGGAAATTCGGGTGTTCGAAGTCCGCAAGGCCGGCAAGCATGTCGGCCTGGTGTACTACGATCCCTATGCGCGGGCGGGCAAAGGCTCCGGCGCCTGGATGAACGAGTACCGCACCCAGGAACGCTTCCGCAAAACCATAACTCCGATCGTCTCGAACAACCTCAACTTCGTGAAAGCGCCGCCCGGCAAGCCGGTTCTCATCTCGTGGGACGACGCCGTCACCATGTTCCACGAATTCGGCCACGGCCTACACGGGTTGAACTCCGACGTGACCTATCCCTCGGTGGCGGGCTCCAATACCGTTGCCGATTTCGTCGAGTTTCCCAGCCAGCTCAACGAGCATTGGCTGCCGACCAAGGAAGTGCTGTCGCGCTTTGCGCTGCACTACGAGACGGGCAAGCCCATGCCGGACGCGCTGGTCGCCAAGATCAAGGCGGCGAAGACCTTCAACCAGGGCTTCCTGACGGTCGAATATCTCGCTTCCGCCATCGTCGACATGAAGGTGCATCTTGCGGGCTCTACGCCCATCGATTCACACGCTTTCGAGAAAGAGACGCTCGACGGAATCGGAATGCCGCAGGAAATCGTCATGCGCCATCGCATGCCGCATTTCGGGCACATCTTCTCGGGCGAGGGCTATGCCGCGGGCTATTACGATTACATCTGGGCCGAGGTGCTGGTCGCCGACGCGGCCGAGGCCTTCGAGGAAGCGCCCGGCGGCTTCTACGACAAGGCGCTCGCCAAGAAGCTGCACGACTGCATCATCAGCCGGGGGTATTCCGTCGATCCCGCCGAAGCCTATCGCAAGTTCCGCGGACGCGACGCGACGGTCGACGCCTTGATGCGCGACCGCGGATTCCCGGTGGGCGCGAAGGTGTAAAAACACCGGCTGGATTGTAAAAAGTATTTACGAATCCGCAGCGTCACGATTGGCTGACGGCAAGGTCATTCGTTGAAAGCGCTTGCGTTTTCATTCTGGCACACCGGTTGCTTGGAACCTCCCTTGGCGGCGGCGTCCAAGGTCGTTCGCCTGAGGATTATATCCAATGTGGAAGACGGCAAGAACCTCGATACTGGGAGCCCTTCTCGGGCTCGCCTTGAGCGCGGGCGCAGGCAACGCGACGGTTCTCTATAGCAACGGTACCGTCAACGGCACGGTCTCAGCCTGGAATATCTCGGGCAGCTTTGCTGCGGCGAATACGTTCGACCTGGCTTCGTCGGTAGCGCTCGAGGGCGTCGATTTCGGAGCGTGGAACACACCGGGTGAAACGACCACCTCGGTCACTTGGGCCATCCTCGACGGAATCCCGGGGCTCGGCACGGTTCTGTTTTCGGGAACGGCTCCCGTGACGTCGAGCTATATCTTCACCAACGGCGAAAACTACGACATCAACTTCGACAGCTTCGTACTGCCGGGCGTTTCGCTTGCCGCCGGCACCTATTGGCTCGAGCTGGGCGGCGCCGCAGCCACGAACAATACCTCTACCTACTGGGATATCACCGGTGGCTTGTCCGACGCGTGGGACTCCTCCTATGGCGACGTGTCGTTTTGCCCTTCCGGTCTCATCCAACCCGAGACCGGCCGCTGCTCGATGGTTTTCAACATCAACGGCACCACGAATGTGCCCGAGCCGTCCTCGATCGGCCTGCTGGCGGCGGCACTGATGCTGCTCGGCATGGCATTTTCCGGACGCCTTCTTTCCGGCAGGGCCTAATCGCGTCCTGTCCCCCCGGGTGCGTTTGGCGCTTCGGCGCCGAACGCACTCTCTCATTTCCAGGTACGCGACGCGTTTGCAGCGGCGGCGAAACGACGCATAACGCAGGGTATATTTGAGCCGCTCCAAGTTTCCTTAAGCAACAATTAGTCCTGTTTTGTTAACGATTGGCCGCCTGCGGGATGACAAACGCGCGAGGACGACTTGGCCAATCACGGGTACTGCCGTACGCGGCGCGAACGAACGTCGCTGCTGTCCCGGTATACCGCCGATGCGGGGGAATGCATTTCGCGCAAGCGAACCGAACACGCCTTGCGGGCCGCCTCACTGGAACAGGCCCTCGCCAGCCGGGCCAAATCCGAATTCCTCGCCAATATGAGCCANNGAACGCCATCATCGGCTTCTCGGACCTCATCGGCTGTAAGCCTGCGGCCACCGGGGGAAAGGCTACCGAGTACGCGCTGCTCATCAACCGCGCCGGCAGGCATCTGCTCAACATCATCACCGATATCCTGGACGTCTCGAAGATCGAGAGCGGCACCTTCGAACTCGACCTGCAAAGCCATTGCATCCGAGAGATCGTCCTGGCGGGCGCCGCTTTCGTCGAGCCGCGCATCGCCGAGAAGCGGCAAAAGCTGGTGCTGGAACTGCCGGAGAACCTGCCGATGGTCATGGCCGACGCCAGGCGGCTGAAACAGATCGTCATCAACCTCCTCAGCAACGCCCACAAGTTCACGCCCGAACTCGGCCGCATCGTCGTGACGGCTGCGCAAACGGCCGGCGATGGCGTGACCGTGTCGGTGCGCGACACCGGCATCGGCATGACGCCAGACCAGATTGCCGTCGCCCTCAAGCCGTTCGGACAGATCTACAGCGGCCGCTCGCGCGCCCATGAAGGCACCGGACTCGGTTTGCCGATCGCCAAGGCGCTGGTCGAGCAGCATGGCGGCAGCTTCATGGTCGAAAGCACCGAAGGCGCCGGCACGACCGTCAGTTTCATGATTCCGCAGGATGGCGCCGCACATCCGCGCAAGGAGCAACTGCCATGAGCCACGCCGGAGCAGCCTTCACGAAATTCCCCGAACCGCAGCCGAATCCGTCGCCGCGCGTCGCCCATATCGTCTCGGTAGCGGGCGCGCAGGCCGTGGCCGTGGTCGACCGGCTTCCCGCATCGTCGCCTTCCCTCCGCGTCGAGATCGGCGCCACGATGAACATACCGACGCCGCACGCCACAGTGGTCGGCATCGTCTCCGCCGTAAGCGTTCCGATGCCCGACGCGGCGAGCGGCACCGAGGAGATCAGCCTGATCGAACTCAACCTCGCGGGCGAGCTCGTGACCGATCCCGCTACTGGGAGGCGCGTATTCCGGCGCGGCGTCTCGAGTCTTCCCACCATCGGCGACGGCGTCCATCAGGCCGACCTCGATTCGCTGACCCTGTCGTACACGCAGCCCGATTCCGCGACGATCGACGTCGGCGCGCTCTACCAGAATCCCGAAGTCCCGGCGCGGCTCTTGGTGGACGACCTGTTCGGCAAGCATTTCCTGATCGTCGGCACCACCGGTTGCGGCAAGTCCTCCGCCCTCACCTGCATCCTCAAGAGCCTACTGCCGGAGTACCGGCAGGCGCGCGTCGTGGTACTCGACATTCACGGGGAATACGCCGCCGCCTTCGGCGAACAGGCCGAGGTGATCGATCCTTCCAGCCTCAACCTGCCCTTCTGGCTGCTCAACTTCCAGGAACTGGCGGCAGCGCTCGCCAGCGCCGACGAGCATCGCGACGCGGAGATGGAGATTCTCGGCGACGCCGTGCTGTGGGCCAAGCGGCGTTACTCCGACTCCTTCACGGGCCGGGTGCGCCGGGCCGTCGAAGCGCAGTGCATGACCGTGGATACGCCGGTGCCGTTCCGTCTGGCCGACATCGTCGCCTATATCGACGAGCAACTCGGCCGGCTCGAACGCACGCTCAACACCCTGCCCTATAAGCGCCTGAAGGGCCGCATCGACACGCTGGTGAGCGATTCGCGCTACAGCTTCATGTTCGGCAGCCTGATGATCGAAGACACGATGGCCGACGTTCTGGGGCGCATTTTCCGCGTGCCGGTCGATTCCAAGCCGATCACCGTGCTCGACCTTTCCACGGTGCCGCCGGAGATCATGGATGTCGTCATTTCCGTCGTCTCGCGCCTGGCGTTCGATCTGGCGAGCTGGAGCGAGGCACGCCTGCCGATCCTCATCGTCTGCGAAGAGGCGCACCGCTACGCACCGGCCGATGCGGGCGCGCGCTTCATGCCGACGCGGCAGGCGCTGTCGCGCATCGCCAAGGAAGGCCGCAAATACGGCGTCTCCCTTGCGTTGATCACGCAGCGTCCGTCGGAACTCGACACCACGATCCTCTCCCAGTGCTCGACGGTGATCGCCATGCGGCTTTCGACCGAACGCGACCAGGCCGTGGTGCGCGCCAACACGCACGAGGGCACACTGGACCTGCTCGATTTTCTGCCGCTGCTAGGCGACCGCGAGGCGATCGTGCTGGGACAGGGCTCCGTGATGCCGATGCGTATCCGCTTCCGCGACTTGCACACCGCCCAATCCTCGCAGAGCCGCCACGCCGCCTTCTCCTATGCCTGGAAGCATTCGGAGATCAGCAAGGACGAACTGGCGAATATCGTCCGGCGCTGGCGCTCGCCCGCCAAACCGAAATACTGAGATTTTGATCTACCGCTTGCGTTCCAGCCGGGCGCAGAGGATGCCGGGTTCGCCGGGCACGTAAGGCACGCCGTTCTTGAGCGAGGCGTAGAGGTTGTGGTCGTCGCGCACGCCGAAGGTCCGCAGGCTGACGGCCACAAATTCGGGCGCGAACAGCTCCACGATGCTTTCGTCGAGGCGATGGGGCTCAGTGGGTGTGGGCGCGTGACCGATCTCGACGATCAGCAGGATGCGTCCTGCGGGCGCCGTCACCCGCTTGATCTCGCGGACGGTCTTCTCCACGTCGTCGACGTGATCGAGGCAGTTTAAGGCCGACACGCTGTCGAAATGTCCGTCGGGATAAGGGATGGCCTCGGAGGAAGCTGCGCAATAGCTCATCGCCTGCCGGTCGTGCGCCAGTTTCCTGTATTCGTCGGCCAGCGGGTCGAGGCCGACGCGCTCGCGCGCGCCGCTCGCCCATTCGAGGCTGCCGCACGGCCCGCAGCCGATATCGAGCAGGGCGCGGCTGTCATAATCCTCGGCCGTCAGCCCGAAGAAGGTGGTGAAGAAGAATTCGTAGTGGGCGCGTTCGTGTTCCAGTTTTGCGCGGTCGTCGCGGATCGGCCGCGTGACGCCCCGCCAGTAGCGCAGCTCGTGGTATTGCTTGAAGCGCCTGCGCGCGCCGCCCGGCAGAACGGAAAGGGCTGTATTCACGATGATTTTCGCGCCGGGCTTGAGGGCTTGGAGCATGACATGCCTCTGCTGGACCGTCCCGGCTTGGGACGGCGCCTCAGGCTGCGCTGCAAGGCGCGGACCAAGGCAACAGGCGCCGCCTAAGCGCCGCCTGTTGCCCGTTCCCGGCATTCCTACGCAGCCGGGGCAAAAGTGTTTTTCAGGCCCGCAACTTCACCCGGCGGCGGAACGCAAATCCCAGCAGCCCCGAGGCGAACAGAAGCAAGGTTGCCGGTTCCGGAACGAAACTGAGCGCGCCGAACAGCCCGTGGCCTTCGTCGCCCGGGCCGGCCGAGAAGTATATGGAATCCATGCTTCCGGCACCTCCTCCGTTGCCCGGGATCAAGCCCCACAGTCCCTCCAGCGAGAGCGCACTTCCGTTCTGGTTCTTGAGCTGACCGAGGAATTTGTCCGTGGCGATATCGAAAACGCTGACAGTGCCGTCGCCGAAATTGCCGACCAAGAGATCGCCGGCAGCCCAGCCGAATGAGGCAGGCGCGATGGCCAGACCCCACGGCGCATCCAGCTTGCCGCCGGTGCCGACGCGGGCGATCAGATTGCCGTTGAGATCGAACTGGTCGACGATGCCGAGACCCGCGCCATGCGCTTCGTCTTCCGAGCCTGAGACTTGCTGTGCGAAGGTGACGAAGATGCTCCCGTGCAAGACCTGGACGTTGAACGGCGCATAGCCCGCAGGCATGGAAGGATCGGTGAACGTACCGGTCAGGTTGGGCGCCCCCGCATCCCCCTTCATGACGTCGATGTTGCCCGAGGCAAAATTGGCCACGTAGAGATAGCTGTGCCCGCCCGTGGTGGCGAAGGTCGCGCCTTTATAGAGATTGGCGCTGCTGGCAATTTGCAGCGTCTCGGCCGTCGAGCCGAGCGCTCCGCGCCAACCCGAAACCGTACCGTCCTCGCTGACGAACAGGAACGAGTCGCCGTTGAAAGCCCCGCTTCCCGTCGCGGAATTGAAGGCTTGTCCCGAGACCGAGCCGTCGCCGGGGATCGTCACGGTAAGACCGATTTTTGTTGTCGCATTCGTCGCCGGGTTCACCCGGTAAAGGGTCGAAACGCCGGTTCCGTTGTCCGAGACCCAGAAGGGACTCGTCGGCGAGTAAGAAATCCCCCATGCGTTCACCAGGCTGGGATCGGTGATCTGGGCGGAATTTACGCTCTGGTCATCGGTGACGAGATTCGTGACTTTTATATAGTCGGCAGATGCCGGCGCGGCGACGCCTATTGCGGCAGTGCCCGCGAATAACGCTGCGCGAAGATACAATCCGAATACCGATTTGCGGCGGTGGGCAGGTGCGTGGGACAGCATGTCGTTCTCCTCTCGCTGACGCGAGCGCTGCATGCTCAATGGGGCGGTCGGCAGACCCTACCTTGCCCGTTCGACGCCAGCGCTCCTCCGACGAAACAGTTTCCCACATAACATGCATATTGTATGCATGTTTTGTCCCGTGACGGCACCTATTTCCGTGACACGTCAGTCAGGAAACGCGGCCGGCGGCGATACGGCCTGGGTCTTCGACGAGCGCATCGGGTAGCCGGAACTGCGCACCGCTATGATCTGATCGCCGCCGAGCTTGGCGCCCAGGCTGGCCTGCCACCCGAAGCTGCGGCCCGTAGCGACAGCGTACGGGCGCGAAGGGTGGTGCCCCCGGCCGGACTTGAACCAGCACGCCCGTGAAGGCAACAGATTTTGAGTCTGCCGCGTCTACCATTCCGCCACGGGGGCACGTTTTGCGGGAAAAGGCGAATGGAGGCGCGGATCATAGCCGAGGCGCGCCTAGGGTCAACGCAGCGCCGCGCAACAATAAGTGCCGGTCGCGGCGTCATCCTGACGCTTCCGTTCTCAGTGTCCGCGAAGTATGACCGGCCGTAACCCCTCTACTCAGCGAGTCGCCATGACGCCCGTCCGCCGCGCCCTGCTTTCCGTTTCCGACAAATCCGGCCTGGCCGATTTCGCCAAGGGGCTGGCGAAGCACGGGGTAGCGCTGATTTCCACCGGCGGAACCGCCAAGGCGCTGCGCGAGGCGGGCCTTGCCGTCACCGACGTCTCCGAAGTCACCGGATTTCCCGAGATGATGGACGGCCGGGTCAAGAC
>PMKE01000109.1 GCA_003158585.1 Alphaproteobacteria bacterium | reverse complement strand
CTCGACGAAGCGGATGTCGTGCTTCATGGGGTCCAGCCCGATGGCCTTGATCGAGCCGAGATAGAGGTCCTGCACGTCGTCGGGCGTCGGCTTCAGGATCACCTGGTACTGATAATAATGCTGGAGGCGGTTCGGGTTCTCGCCATAGCGCCCGTCCTTGGGCCGCCGCGAGGGCTGGACATAGGCGGCGCGCCACGGCCGCGGGCCCAGGGCGCGCAAGGTGGTCGCCGGGTGGAAAGTGCCCGCCCCCATCTCCACGTCATAGGGCTGCAGGATCAGGCAGCCCTGCGCCGCCCAGTAATTCTGCAAAGTCAGGATCAGGTCTTGGAACGTCTTGGCCACGATTCGGCACCTTTAATAACGGCGCGGAACCTATAGGCCGCGGGAATCCAGGGCAAGCGAAGCGCCTTGCCGCAGGATGGCATCGGCTTCGGCCGTGTACCGCCCGTCCGCCTCGTGCAGCACCAGCCCCGGCCGGATCGCGAGCGGGGCGCGTGCGCCCTGGCGCGCCTGGAGGATCACCCGCTTGGCGGCCTCGCCCACACGCGGCCACAGCGGAAACACCGTCACGCCGCGCTCCGGCAGCGCCGCCAGCGCTTCGCCCAGCCGGTCGGCGCGCAGGATCGCCGTGAAACTGCCGCCCGAGACGGTGCGCTTCAGCCCGGCCGACATCCAGGCGGAGAGTTTACCGCCGTCCATCAGGGCGCGGGCGCGAGCTTCGTCGGGCGGGGCTTCTCCCTCTTCGCCGTGGAACGGCGGATTGCAGAAGACGTGATCGAACGGCCGCCGGTATTGCGCCGGAAGCGCGAACGCATCGGCCGCCACGAAGCTCACGCGAGCGCCCATCTCGTTGCTCGCGGCATTGGCGTTCGCCAGCGCGACAAGTTCCGAGTCGATCTCGATGCCCTTGACCCGGACATCCGCAACGCGCCGCGCCAGGCACAGGCTCGCGGTGCCCGCCCCTGCGCCCAGCTCCAGCACCTCCTCGCCCGCGAGCGCCGGAACCGCCGCCGCCAGCATCACGGCATCGAGCCCGGCGCGGAAGCCGTGCTCCGGCTGGCGCACGACGATGCGTTCTCCCAGAAACCTGTCTTCCGTGACGGACATCACTCGCTCTCGAGCTGCTCTTTGCCCATTCCCTCACTGAGAACCGCGCGCGCCTTGTCCACATCCTCGTCGGAAACCATCAGACGCCGGGGAAGGATACCCAGGTTTCCGTCCATGTTGCTCATCTCCGCATCGAACACGATGGCGTGAATTCCTGCATCCTTCAGAAGCACTTCGGCGAAATTCAAGATGACGATATCGGTGGTTTTCAGAATGGCGCGCATCGGTTTTTCAGCCTTGAGGGAAATATATTGTAGCACTGCCCGCTTGACCGCGCTCGCCCCGGCTTCCAATGTCGACAGAGCAAACAAGGCCCTTGTTGGGGATGAGCTTAGCACCTGACATCCGCCGGCCCGGTCCCGGCATTTCGCCGGTCGAGCGACTGCACGCCCTGGTGGCGGACGATATGCGCGCCACAGATGCCCTGATCCACGAGCGGCTGTCCAGCGCCGTGGACCTGATCCCCGACCTGTCGCGGCATCTGATCGACTCCGGCGGCAAGCGGCTGCGTCCGCTGCTGACGCTCGGCGCCGCCCGGATGGGCGGATATGCGGGCGACGCGCATGTGCGCCTCGCCGCCGCCGTCGAGTTCATCCACACCGCAACCCTCCTGCACGACGACGTGGTGGACGAGAGCGCCCTGCGCCGCGGCAAGGTCTCGGCCAACATCGTGTGGGGCAACAAGCCGAGCGTGCTGGTCGGCGACTTCCTGTTCAGCCGTGCCTTCGAGTTGATGGTCGAGACCGGCGCATTGCCCGTGCTCGGCATCCTGGCGTGCGCCTCCTCGGTGATGGCCGAAGGCGAAGTGATGCAGCTCAAGTCGGCGAACAACCTCGCCGCCAGCGAGGAGCATTATCTGCGCGTGGTCAGCGCCAAGACCGCCACGCTGTTCGCCGCCGCGGCGGAGGCGGGCGCGGTCATCGCGCGCGGGATGGGCGAGTTTGCCGACGCCTTGCGCGACTACGGCCAGAACCTCGGCATCGCCTTCCAGCTCGTGGACGACGCGCTCGACTATTCCGGACGTCAGGCGCTGATGGGCAAGTCGGTCGGCGACGATTTCCGCGAAGGCAAGGTGACGCTGCCGGTGATCCTCGCCTATGCCCGCGCCGACGAAACGGCGCGCAAATTCTGGAAGCGCGCCATCGAGACCGGCCCCCAATCGGGAAGCGATCTCGACCGCGCCATTACGCTGGTGGAAGAGACCGGCGCGATCTCCGAGACGATGGCGCGGGCGCGCACCTATGCCGATCTGGCGTGCCGCGCGCTCGAAGCCGTGGCGCCGTGCGAGATGCGCGACGTGCTGGCCGCCGTCGCCGATTTCTGCGTCGAACGGGCGTATTAGAGCTTGTTGCATCCCGATTGAATCAAGCCAACTTGTCATCCCGGCCAAGCAGCGGCCGATAGCGACAGCGTATTCGGCGCGCTGCGCGTGCCGGGACCCATATCTGGACGGCC
>PMKE01000042.1:228-10881 GCA_003158585.1 Alphaproteobacteria bacterium | reverse complement strand
ACCCCCAATATGCGATTCCCCTGCGTTTACGGGGGAGGTGAAGAATTGAGCTAGTCTTTTCGCATGAGCGCTGTTGTGGAATCGCCGGTTCTTCTTCCCGACCTGTTCGCGCGCTGGTTCGCGGCGCGCGGATGGACGCCGCGGGACCATCAGCTCGCGCTGATCGAGCACGCGGCGCGGGGCGAGTCGGTTCTGCTGGTGGCGCCCACCGGTGGCGGGAAGACTCTGGCCGGGTTTCTGCCGACGTTGATCGAGCTGTCGTCGCCCCCCACCCGATCCGTCCTTCGGCAAGCTCAGGACGGATCCCCGCGAGGGGGAGGTAGAAAAAAACCCCGCACTCTTCACACGCTCTACATCTCGCCGCTGAAGGCGCTGGCGGTGGATGTGGCGCGCAATCTGGAAATCCCCGTGGCGGAGATGGGGCTCGACGTGCGGGTGGAAACCCGCACCGGCGATACGCCCGCCTCGCGGCGGCAGCGCCAGCGCTACGCTCCGCCCGACATCCTGCTCACCACGCCCGAACAGCTTGCGTTGCTCTTGTCGCATCGCGATGCGGCACGCACTTTCGAGAACCTGAAGGCAGTGGTGCTGGACGAATTGCACGCCATCCACAACACCAAGCGCGGCGACCTACTGGCGCTGGACTTGGCGCGATTGCAGAAGCTGGCGCCCGCGCACCGCCGCATCGGCCTCTCGGCGACGGTCGCCGATCCGGCGCCGTTGCAGCGCTATCTTGTGCCGCAAAAGCCAAACACTGAAACGCGCGCCGTGCTGGTGCGCGGCGCCCCGGGCGCGGTGCCGGAAATCTCCATCCTGGCTTCGGAGGAATACGTGCCCTGGGCCGGGCATCTGGCGCGACACGCGATGGCCGACGTGATGGCGGCGATCAAAGCCGCCAAGACCTCGCTCGTCTTCGTCAACACGCGCAACCAGGCCGAACGCACCTTCCAGGAGCTGTGGCGGATCAACGACGACAATCTCGCCATCGCCCTGCATCACGGCTCGTTGGCGCCCGGCCAGCGGCGCAAAGTCGAAGCGGCGATGACGCGTGGGACGCTGCGGGCGGTGGTCTGCACCTCCACCCTCGATCTCGGCATCGACTGGGGCGCGGTGGACAAGGTGATCTGCATCGGCGCGCCCAAAGGGGCCGCGCGTCTGGTGCAGCGCATCNNGGCGAACTCGACGGCGAGCGGCTGCGCGAGGGCGGGCTCGACGTCTTGGCGCAGCACGTGCTCGGCATTGCCTGCTCGGCGCCGTTCGACGAGGACGATCTCTATGCGGAGGTGGTTTCGGCCTCGCCCTATCGCGGCCTAGCGCGCGAGGATTTCGGACGCGTGGTCGATTTCGTCGCCACCGGCGGCTATGCGCTGAAACGCTACGATCAATACGCCAAGCTGCGCAAAACGCCCGAAGGGCTCTGGCGCCTCGCCCATCCCAAGCTGGCGCAGCAATACCGGCTCAATGCGGGCACCATCGTCGAAGAGCCGATGGTCGAGATCCGCCTGCAATCGAAGGGCCGGCCGGTGGGCGCGGGCGGGCGCACCCTGGGCCAACTCGAAGAGTATTTCGTCGAACAGCTTTCACCCGGCGACACCTTCGTCTTCGCCGGCGAGGTGCTGGCCTTCGAGGGCATCCGCGAGGACGCGGCCTATGTCTCGCGCACCCACGATCCTGAGGCCTTCGTGCCTTCGTACTACGGCGGCAAGTTCCCGCTCTCGACGTTCCTGGCGCAACGCGTGCGCGAGATGGTGTCGAAGCCCGAGACTTGGAACCTGTTGCCAGATCTGGTGCACGAGTGGCTGCGCATCCAGGAATGGCGCAGTGTGCTGCCGCAGCCGGGCCAGCTTCTGGTGGAGACCTTCCCGCGCGGGAGCCGCTTCTATCTCGTCTGCTATCCCTTCGAGGGGCGCCTCGCGCATCAGACGCTGGGGATGCTGGTGACGCGGCGGCTGGAGCGGCTGCACATGCGCCCGACCGGTTTCTCCGCCAATGAATATGCCCTGGCGGTGTGGGGGCTGCGCGATCTTTCCGGCCTCGACTTCGGCAAGCTGTTCCACGAGGACATGCTGGGCGACGATCTCGAAGCGTGGCTGTCGGAATCGAACCTCTACAAGCGCACCTTCCGCAATTGCGCCATCGTGGCGGGGCTGATCCAGCGGCGCTCGCCCGGCAAAGAGAAGACCGGCCGCCAAGTGACCTTCTCCACCGACCTGATCTACGACGTGCTGCGCGAGCACGAGGGCGATCACATCCTCTTGCGCGCTACCTACCAAGACGCGGCTACCGGCCTGCTCGACGTGGCGCGGCTTTCCGACATGTTGATGCGCGTCAAAGGCCGCATCGTGACGCGCAAGCTGGACCGCGTGTCGCCGCTGGCGGTGCCCGCGCTGCTCGAGATCGGCAAGGAGATGGTGGCGGGCGAGGCAGGCGAAGACGTGCTGCGCGAGGCGGAAGAAGCTCTCATCGCAGATGCGATGCGGGTGGAGTGAGGGCAGCGACCAAAGTCGTTAGTGATTATCAACCGGAATTGGGCTTCCTGGTAAGGCCATACGGTGGCCATAACATCGACACGATGGTTCGGTCTGCTGCGCCGCGCGGTACGACAACTGGGGCTGTCATGTCGAGTGTCGAACTTGCCGGCGACGACGAGCGCGGCGTCAGTCTCGGCTATGTATTCTATACGCAAGTGGCGGGTGTACTTGGCGCCTTCAGCCTGGCGGCTTTCGCCGGACACTACTTCGATGTCGGTTGGCGAGGGCTCCTGCTCACCTTGATCGACGGCTGGGATCTCTACATCCGGCCCGCCACGAACTGGCTGTTGGATGCCACCGTTGTTGCGTTAATCCGGTCCGTCTTTCACATAAAGCTCGATATTCCGCCGTTTCTGAAGGACTACCTGTCCGTCGGAATTATCCTGTGTCTCTCCTGGGTTCGCGCCTCGCGTTGGGCGCACGTGCATTTTTTGCAGACTCTGGTCGCTATCATCCGCAACCCGGAAAAGGCCGATGACGAAGAAATGATCGAGGCGGAGGAAGAGGTACTGATCGAGGGGATTCCGAAGGTGGGATACGTCCGCTATGTGCTTCGGCTGATCACGAACGTGCTCTTCTGGCCGCTGGCCCTGGCGTCCGTCGTTGCGACCCCGTTCCTGGTGAAGTGGAAATCCCGGCTGGACCGGATTGCGATCATCCAGACCGCACTCACGGTGTCTCCGCTTTTCTATTTCGCATTGCTGTATGCAGCGAACGTCCTGTTCTTGCAGAACGCCCATTAGGCCCTGATCGCAGAGGCGATGCGAGTGGATGAGAGCAGCGAATGGCGAGTAGCGAATAGAGCCGTTACACTCACGCCATGACTCACTCCGGCTGCTGCATCGAAGTGAACGGCGAAACGCTGGTGCCGGATCATTCCGGCGCGGTGTGGTGGCCGGCGGAAAAGACGCTGGTGTTCGCCGATCTGCATTTCGAGAAGGGCTCGGCCTATGCCAAGGGCGGGCAGTTGCTGCCGCCTTACGACACGCGCGCCACGATCAAGCGCGTCGAAGCGGTGCTGGAGCGGTTCCGGCCTGCGCGGGTGATAGCGCTGGGCGATTCCTTCCACGACGGCGGCGCTGGCGAACGTCTCGATTCGGTAGAATGCGCGGGGTTGAAGGCACTGACGGCACGCTGCGAATGGCTGTGGGTCGAAGGCAATCACGATCCCGAGCCGCCGTCCTGGCTCGGCGGCTCCGTCACCCGCGAAGCCGCAATCGGCGGGCTTCTGTTCCGCCATCGTCCTCACACCGGCGCCTGCAAAGGCGAGGTTGCGGGCCATCTCCATCCCGCCACGACGGTCAGCCGCCGCGGCATGCGCGTCAGGCGGCGGTGCTTCGTCTCCGACGGAACGCGGCTCATCCTGCCCGCCTTCGGCGCTTACACGGGCGACCTCGACGTGCGCGAGGCGGCGATTGCATCGCTGTTCGAGGACGGCTTCGCCGTCTATGCATTAGGGCGGGAGCGGGTTTATGCGGTGGGTGGTGCTGCTTTCACCCGCTTGTCATCCCGGCAAGCAGCGCGCAAGCGCTGCGCAGGCCGGGACCCACAGTGAAGCATGCGCTTGTGTCGTGGTGGGTCCCGGGTCTCGCATCCTTCGCTTTGCTCAGGATGTTCGCCCGGGATGACAGCTTGAGTTGAAGCGCGCCTCACCTCTTGCGGAAGAAGAGCGTCGAGGCCCAGCCGAGGAAGAGCGCCATCAAGACGGTGGAAAGGCCGTAGAAAAACGGCCAGCCGTGCGCAAAGTCGAACAGGCGCCGCTCGAAGCCGGTCTGGTCGACGTACAGCGGCGTCGATTGCGCGCTGATCACCGCCCCGTCGCGGAAGAGGTAGACCTCCACATTGTACGAGCCACGCGGCACCGTGGCGGGAACCGGCACATGCACGCGGAACAGCGTGGCGCTCAGCATCTCGACGCTTCCGAAGCTCTGGCGGTAAAGGCCCTTGCGCGCTTCAGCCCGCACCAGGGCCGCCACGTAGGGCGCCGGATCGCCGTCGCTCACTTCGGGGTCCGCATGCAGATTGGCAAGGCCCAGTTCGTAACGGCCGAGGGTCTCGTGCGAGGCGATGCCGTCCAGCGGGCGCGTCGAGGCAATGAAATAATAGGACGGCAGCACCAGGCGCGCCCGCGCGTCGTTGATCCAGATGCCCGCGATGCGGTCCTTGCGGCGGACGGTCATCATGGCCTGCGGACCGCGCACCACCACCACGATGTCGCCGATGCCTCCCGCCGGCGGCTGCTCGACGGCGCCGAACACGGTAAGGTCCGTGCCGGTGTAGTTGGAGGTGATCTGCACCACGTCCTGCGACAGGCCGGAGACGAGATTTTCCTCGGCTGAGGCGGGCGCTGCGAAAAGAACGAGGGCGGCGAGGGCTAGGTTCCTCATGGCATCACCGCCGTCAGGCTGTAGAGATCGGCGGGGCGCGCCACCATCTCGTAGAAGAGGCGCGCCGCCACGGCGAGAACCAGCAGCGCCAGGAAGAAGCGGAGCTGCTCGCCGCGCAGCTTGGCGCCGACCCGCACGCCGTACTGCACCCCGAACACGCCTCCGACGATCAGCACCAGCGCCAGCACTATGTCGACCGAGAAGTAGTTGACCGCGTGCAGGATGGTTGCCGCCGAGGTGACGATCAGCACCTGGAACATCGAGGTGCCCACCACGACGTTGGTGGGCATCCTGAGCATGTAGATCATCACCGGCACCATCAAAAAGGCGCCGCCAACGCCCATGATCGCCGACAGCACGCCGACCACGAAGCCGAGCACGACCGGCGGGATGACGCTGATGTAGAGCCGCGACTGGCGGAAGCGCACTTTGAACGGCAGGCCGTGGATCCAGTTGTGCTGTCCGGGGCGGCGTCCCGATACCGAGCGTCCTTCCCACGCCGCGCGCCAGGTGCGGATCGACTCGTTCAGCATGATGACGCCGACCGAGCCGAGCAGGATCACGTAGCTCGCCGAGACGGAGAACTCCGACTGTCCCATCCGCCGCAGTACGCCGAAGAGAAAGACGCCGGCCGCCGTGCCGATGAGGCCCGAGGCCATCATCACCGTGCCCATCTTGAAGTCGAGGCTGCCCCGCTTCCAATGCGCCAGCACGCCGGAAAAGGTGACGCCCGACACCTGGCTCGCCGTGGTCGCCACCGCCACGCCGGGCGGAATGCCGTAGAAGATGAGCAGCGGCGTCATCAGGAAGCCGCCGCCGATGCCGAACACGCCCGACAGGAAGCCCACGCCGAACCCCATCGCGAGTACGATCAGCCAATGGACCGACATCTCTGCGATGGGGAGGTAGATTTCCATCGATTGCTTATCGTGCGGGGGAGGCGAAGCGCCGGATAGAAGGCAATGTGCGCGTGCCGGCGCGAGCGGTCAACAAAAAGGGCGTGGGAGAGGAGTTATCCCCGCGTCACGTCGGCCACGGTGGGGGCGACGTTGGCCCTGGCATTGAGCTGGACCGGCCGGAAGTTGTCGGCGGCGTGCTGCGCCGCGGCGCGTTCGTCGGCGCTCAGTTGACTCGAAATCGCATTGAGGCGCGCCTTGGATTCCACATCGCCCTGGGCCGCCGCGATGGCGTACCACTTGAAGGCATCGACGAGGTTCTGCGGCACGCCCAGCCCGCGCTCGTAGAGCACCGCCAGATTGAACTGCGAATCCGAGAGGCCCAGGCTCGCGGCCTTGAGGAACCAGCGCGAGGCCTCGGCATAATCCTTCTTCACGCCGGAGCCTTCGGCATAGGCCACGGCGAGATTGTGCATCGCCTTGCGGCTGCCCTGACCCGCGGCGGCCAGATACCAGCGGGCGGCCTTGGCGGCGTCGGGGGCCACGCCGCGGCCGCGCTCGTAGAGCGTGCCGAGACGGTACTGCGCCACGGGCTCGCCCGCTTCGGCGGCGCGCTGAAGCCACTTGGCGGCTTCCTTGTCGTTGGCCGGAATGCCGTCGCCATCGAGATATTTGAGGCCGACGATCAGCTCCGCCCTCGGATTGCCCGCATTGGCGAGGGTGGTGAGGCGGTCGAGCGGCGCTGCGGGCGGGCGAACCGCGGACTGCGGCGCCGTAGTGGCCGGTTGCGACGGCACGGGCTGTGAGGGCACGGACTGAACCGGAGCCGGCCGCGTTGTGGACGGCGGAACATGAGCCGGCGCGACGGTTGACGGAGTCGTGCTCGCCCCAGCTGCCGGTTTCAGTTCCGGCGCCGCCGGAACGATCTGCGCAGACTCGGGCTGCTCGACGGCCGGAGCAGGCTTGGCAGGCGCGAGCTTGGCCGGCCGCATTTCGTGAACCGCGGGGGTCGGCAACAGGTCTTCGGCACCTTGGCGGCTCAGGACTATGCCTGCGACCACGGCGATGGCCACCAGGACGACGATGGCGAGCACCAGCGGACGCGTGTTTCCTCGCTTCTCGGGCTTGACGGGGGCATTCCAACGCAGGCTGCCCAGCGTACCGGCCCGTTCGGCCTCCAGCGCCGCGGCTGCCCGCGCCGAGCGGCGTGCGGCCGAGAGATAGGAATCGACGGTGGGAGCGGGCGGGGCCTCGGCTGCAAAGCCCTTGGCCTCGAAACCGGTGGCATCGAAAGGCGGCGGCGGTCCGGGATCGAAGGCAGGAGCTGCCGCTGCCTCGGACGGGCTCGCCTCGCCGGCAAAGGGCGGCGGAACGTCGAGCATATCCGCAAACGGCGGCATCGCCGGCAGCGGGCTGAAAGCCGCGACGGCCGGCGGGGGCTCCGCGGCGGGTACTTCCTTAGCCGCAGCGGGTTTTTGCATCTCCGCGACGGGCTTTTCCTTCTCGGCGGCGGCCTTGCGCAGCTCGCTGGTGGCCTCGCGCTGCACGGTTTCCATTGCGTCGAGCCGCTGCATGATCTTGTGCAGAGTGTCTTCGACGCCGTCGGGTTTCTGGCCGTTGCGCGCGACCACTTCCGCCAGCGCGCGCTCGATGCCGCCGAGGCGGCGGTCGAGCGCGGGATCGGGACCGCGATTCTCCAGCCGGCGTACGCTGTCTTCGAGACGGGCGATGGCTTCCGACTCTGCGGATGGTTTCTTCTGCGCCAGGGCTTCCAGCGCGCGATCCACCGATCCGGCATTGGCCTCGGCGGTTTTCTCCACGGTGCCGACGCGCTCGTCGAGGACGGCGATGCGTCCCTCAAGCGCCTGTGCCGAGCTTTGCGCTTCGAGGCGCGCCTGACCGATGCGGCCCGCCACGTTCTCGAGATTGTCGGCCAGGGCCGATATCTGCGCCGCCGACTGGTTGGCGGTCTGCGAAATCTGGTCGGCGAGCCGCGTCAGGCCTTGATGCAGAGCCTTGACCGCATCGCGCAGTCCTTCGCCGCCGTCGCGATGTTCCACGCGGTCCAGACGCTCGGTGATGTTGGCGACATGCGAGCCGAGCTGATCGAAGGCCTGCGCCTGTTCGCGCGCGGCGATGTTCATCTCCACCGCCGCCTTGCTCATCACCCGGTTGCTTTCGGTCTGGCTGCGCTCCGAGGAATCGAGACGGCGCGACATGCCGCGCAACTGGTCTTCGATACGGCGATAGATTTCGGTGGTCTCGGTTTCGCTGCGCGAGACGTGATCGAGCATGTCCTCGGACTCGCGCCGCGCCATCTGGCGCACCTCGGGGCGGGGCTCCGGCGGGCGGCTCGTCCATTCGGTGCGGGTGGGGGCTTCGCTCGTCTCGGAAACGGCCGGCATGATCTGCCGGGTAAGCCATTCGCCGACCGACAGTCCTTCGCGCCGCGCCGCCGCGCGGGCCGCTTCACGGGCTTCCGCGGGAATCCCGGCGACGTTCCAAGGCAGGTCAGGCTGCATCTCGACTCACTTGGCCTAGCACCCCCAAGCGAAAGTACCGAGGCCAATATGTGGTGTAAAGGAATGTTATACAATTCAAACGCAAAGACATTCCGCCTGCACACACTGTGAGAATCCGCCCACAGGTTTAACAGTTCGTTAGCGCGGAGGGTCTTTGGAGGCCGGGTGCTCGATCGCTCCCCTGCTTCAGGTCCTCATCGAGTCGGACGGTCAAGCGGCTGAACGCCATGCGAAAATTGAAATGGCAAAGAGGCGCTAGTGGGCGGGCGTGGCCGGCACTATGGCGCCGCGCAAAGGCACGGTCTCGTCCTTGCCCTGCTGGGGCGAGGGAACAGGCTCGACCTGCGGGGCGGCCGGTGCCTGCTGCGGCAGACCGAGATCGGTGGTGAAGAGCTGGGTGATGTACACCGTGTCGTCGTTCACCGCCGCGCCGATTCCGGTGCGGTCGTAATCCGTGAAGGAGAGGTTTTCCTGATGCGGCTTGCTGGCGAGCCAGCCGTCGACGAAGCGGTGCGCGAAGGCTTCGACGTCGATGCCGAGCTGCGGCGTGTAGTACTGGGCGGCGACGTTCTCGCCGACCAGGCCCTGGAAATTGGCGTCCTGTTTCATGAACATGGTGGCCGAGGCGTGCGGGTCGGCGGCGGTGAAGGACCTGGCCTGCGCCATGCCTGCGCTGCGCTTGCGGGCGACATCCGCCAGCTTGGGATCGAGCGTCAGCGGTCGCGCCTTGGGATTGATCTTCAGCCGCTCTTCCTCGATCAGGGTGAAGACGCGCGCTTCGATGGCCGGCATCTGTTTCGAGAAATCGGGGCGCGATGGGCCGAACAAGTCGCCGAGGCTGGTGCATCCGGTTGCCGACAACGCCACCAGCACGCAAAAGAAAACCCGGATAATTCCCCCGCCTCTATGCATCTCAATGTACGAACTCGAATAAGCCCGCCGCTCCCATTCCGCCGCCGATACACATTGTTACCACACCATATCTCAATTTACGCCGCCGGCCCTCCAATAATATGTGACCGGTCATGCGCGCTCCGGACATGCCATAGGGGTGCCCGATGGAAATCGCCCCGCCGTCGACGTTCAGCCGGTCCGGCGGGATGCCGAGGCGCTCGGCGCAGATAAGTGTCTGGCTGGCGAAGGCCTCGTTCAGCTCCCAGAGGTCGATGTCCGAAGGCTTGAGGCCGTGGCGTTCCAAGAGGCGCGGCACCGCAAAAACGGGGCCGATCCCCATCTCGTCCGGCTCGCAACCGGCCGCGGCGAAACCCCGGAAAATGCCCAGCGGCTTCAACTCCTTCTGCCGCGCCGTCTCCCCGTCCATCAGGACGCAGGCCGCCGCCCCGTCGGAGAACTGAGAGGAATTGCCGGCGGTGACGCATTTGCCCTGGCGCACCTGCATGCCGCCCATGAAGACCGGCTGCAGCCCCGCCAGCCCCTCATAGGTCGTGTCGGGCCGGTTGCATTCGTCGCGCGTGACCACGGTCTCCACCACGGATTCGGCGCCCGTCGCCTTGTCGACCACCTTCATGCGGGCGGGCAGGGGCACGATCTCGTCCGCGAAGCGGCCCTCCTTCTGGGCGGCGGCGGTGCGCCGCTGGCTCTCCAGGGCGTAGCGATCCTGGCTTTCCCGCGAGACTTTGTAGCGCTCGGCGACGATCTCGGCCGTCTCGATCATCGACATCCAGAGGGCGGGCTTATGCTCCATCAGCCACTCTTCCGAGAGGTTGTTGGTGTTCATGCCGCCCATCTGGACGAGCGAGATCGACTCGACGCCGCCGCCGACCGCGATGGGTGTGCCTTGGGTGATGATCTGCTGCGCCGCCATCGCGATGGCCTGCAGGCCCGAGGAGCAGAAGCGGTTCACCGTCACGCCAGCGGTCGTCACCGGGCATCCGGCCCTGATCGCCGACAGCCGGGCGATGTTCATGCCGGTGGCGCCTTCCGGCTGGGCGCAGCCGAGATAGACGTCTTCGACTTCGCCCGGATCGATGCCGGCCCGCTCCACGGCGTGCTTGATGGCGTGACCCGCCATCGCTGCGCCGTGCGTCATGTTGAATCCGCCGCGCATGGACTTGGCCAGTCCCGTACGTGCCGTCGAAACGATCACGGCTTCCCGCATCGCGTCCTCCGTCGCTGTTCGATCGAACCTAGCCGCTCGGTCCTCTCGGCGGAAGACCGCGCCCGCTGCTTCCCCGACGAAACGCTCAATCGGTGGGGACAGCCTGACGCTCGCGCATGCGGGCCGCGATACGCTTGCGGAACAGGAAATAAAGAGCGGTGAGCAGGGCGAACTGCGCGGTCGCGGGCGCCGCCAGGG
>PMKE01000042.1:0-164 GCA_003158585.1 Alphaproteobacteria bacterium | reverse complement strand
CAGCGACGGCTTGACCATGATGAAATGGGCGTCGCGGGTGAGGATCGTCGTCATGCCGAAAACGGTGATGAGCACCAGACTCAGCCACTGAAGAGGACCGATCGGGCGCCTGCGCAGCGTCATCCACACCGTCTGGCCGATGCCGAGAGCCATGCCGAAGGCGG
>PMKE01000086.1 GCA_003158585.1 Alphaproteobacteria bacterium | reverse complement strand
TTGGCGATGCGCGCCTTGAGTTCGGGGAAGGTCTTTTCGGTATCGGGGAAGCTCGGCGGCTCATGGCCCGCGAGCCTTGCCGCGGTGCCCTTTGCGGCGTCGGTGGCGATCTGAATCTGGCGCGTAAAGGGAAACATGTCCGGCGCCAGGCGCGCATCTAACAGCGTGGCAAGATCGATCTTGTCGGCCGCGGCCTGCGCCACCGCCTTATCGATGATATTGGAAAGATTCTGAAGCGTGCGGACCATCGGCGGGACGGACGCGTCGTACATGGTGAAGGACAAGGGCGGCTCCGTGCGTTGGGGTTGACGAGGCGCAATGAACGCCCGAATCCGCCGCCGATCAAGCCTTGAAAAAGCGCGTTGGAATACAGGCCGTAATCGACTATGACGCACGCCGAAAGCTCTATGCCCCAAAGGCCATCCGCCCATGAGCGACGCGCTGCCCGACCGCCTCTGCGCCAGTCCTAAAAGCCCCTATTACGACGAGGCGCTGCTGGAGCGCGGCGTCGGCATCCGTTTCAACGGCGCGGAGAAGACGAACGTCGAGGAATATTGCGTCAGCGAAGGCTGGATCAGAGTCGCCGTGGGCAAGACGGTGGACCGCCACGGCGATGCGATGACGATCAAGCTGAAGGGCACGGTGGAGCCCTTTCTCAAGGACGCGCCGAAGACTTCCGAATAGCGGGCAATGGAACGCAAAGCCGAGCATTGGAGAGAATGATGCACTCCGAGGACGCCGCAGAGCCGGGCCGCGATCCCAGCCGCGCATTTTTCCGGCGCAGTTTCGAAGAACAGCTGACCACCGGCGTTCCTTACATCATCGCGACCTACGTCATTGCCTGGGTCCTTGTGGCGTGGGTTATGGTCCAGTGGCTTACCTTCTCCGGCATGCGGTACGACACCTACGAGATGCTGCTCATGGGGCACGAGTGGCAGCTTGCCTATTGGAAGCATCCGGCCCTGCCGCCCTGGGTGGCGGAAGCCGTCTTCGTCCTCACCGGTCATAATGCGTTTGCCCTGGCCGTGCTTCCGGTCGCTTGGGTCGCCGCGGCGCTGTGGCTCGTCAACAGGCTGTGCCGTCCGATCCTCGGGGAGGCGGGCGCGACCATCGCGACGGCGCTCAGCCTCGGCTCGTGGTACATCATGACGGTCGCCGGGCATTGGAACCACAACATCGCGCAGCTGCCTTTCTGGGTGCTCGCCGTTCTGTGCTATCGCCGCGCCATTCTCAAACCATCCACCTGGAACTGGATCGCGCTCGCCGTCGTGGCGGAACTTCTGCTGCAAACCAAATATACGGGCGTCCTTCTCTTGGGAACGCTCGCAGCCCATGCGTGCTGGTTCAAATCGAGTCGCAAGGTCTTGGGAACGCCACAGGCGTGGCTGGGCATTGCGGTCGCATTGGCGCTGATCGTGCCCCAGTTTCTCCACGTTCTTCACAATAACCGGACTGCGCTCACTTATTACTCCGTCGGCCGCGAGCACTACCATGCGTTCTACGACTACATCTTAGGTCCGCTAAAGCTTCTCGGTTCGCAGATTTTCTTTCATGCGGCCGTGGTAATACTGGTGCTCGCCGCGCGCCCGTACGGCGTGCTTCAGCGGGCGCGGGCATTTGTCGTTGCGCTCCCCGAACGCTCGCTATTCGACACGTCGCTCCTCATTGCGAGCACGGCGATGCCGCTCGCCATCGGGCTTGTCTTCTACGATCTTACGGGCTTGCAGGGGCGTTCCGAAGCATTCGGGTCCATGTTCATGCTCGTAGGGCCGTCGGTGGTCGCCTGCGCCGGCCGCGTCATTCATATCGCGCGTCCCCGGCTGGTGCTCGCCCTCTTTGCGCTCACTCTGCTCGGCCCGCCGTTGGGCAATTGCCTCGATCCCATTTTCGGACCGCTCGTCGGTCACCGGCTCGGCACGGAGCAGATACCGTTCTCGCCGGCGGCGGACACGCTCGAACGGACTTGGCTGCGCCTCACCGGGCGGCCGCTGACGATTTTGGCGGGCAACGTCTACGCCGGGGGCGGTTTCGCGGCGTTCATGGAGCCGCGCCCGTCGGTTCTTATCGACGGTACGATGGCGCGCAGCCCATGGATAACGAAACAAAGAATTACTTCCGAAGGCGTGATGATCGTCTGGCACATCAAGGACGTAAAGCAACCGCAGCCGCCGGCCGAGCTGGTCGAACCGCTCGCCGGTTATCGCATCGAACTTCTAAAGCCCATGCGGATCAAGACGAAGTGGGATGGCTACGCGCCCCCGGTCATGATGGGCTTGGCGGTTATTCTGCCCGAGCATTCCGGGCTTCGGAAATAATCGGCTCGGATCGCTTGCGCCGTTCGGCATCGTCGCGGCGCCCTTTGCCCGGCCAAGATCGCCGCCGCAGCGATGCCGCGCGTCGCTGGGACGCCGTTTTTTCGCCCCATGTCCGCGCTAATATGGCTCGGCGAGCGGTTGCAGCATCGGACCCGGCATGATCTTCATCGAATTTCTGGTTTTCGTCGTTTCCTCGGGACTGTTCTGCAGCGAGCGCTTTCGCCACAACCTTTATGCGTGGCTGACGGCGGGCGTGCTCGCCACCGCCTCCTCGCTGCTGTTCGTCTATCATATCGGGATCATGCTGACGGGTCATGCCGCCGAGCCGGTGCCGGTCAAGATCGTCAAGGAGCGTGTCGCCGTGCTGCAGAAAATCTCGCAGCCGCCGTCGCCCTCGCAGCCGGCGGATTGCCACGACGACTATCCTTTCTGGTCGCGGCTGTGGGGCCAGGAAGGAACAACCGACCTTGCCTTTCAGATTCGGGCCGACGGCACGGTGGACGGCGTGAAGGTGGCGCAGTCCAGCGGCTCCGACCGGCTCGACGATGCCGCGGTGGACTGCGCGGCGAAGTGGCATTACCGCCCGGCGATCAAGGACGGCAAGCTCACCGATGTCCCCTGGACGGCGCAGGTGGTGTGGACCCTGTCGGACACGGTGACGAAATAGTTTCGGCGTCGAGGCGGCGGTTGCCTGCGTCTCGAACTGGCATTATCGCTCGGCGACACGATGAAACAAGGAGCCGCCATGACCATTGCCGTTACCGGCGCCGCCGGGCATCTAGGGCGTCTCGCGATCCGGAAGTTGAAGAAAAATGTTCCCGAAACCGGCATTGTCGCGCTGGTCCGCAATCCGGCCAAGGCCGCCGATCTCGGCGTGGCCGTCCGCGAAGCCGATTACTCGAAGCCGGAAACTCTGACGAAGGCTCTTGCCGGCATCGACAGGCTTTTGCTGATCTCGTCCAGTGAAGTCGGCAAGCGCATCGCGCAGCATCGTAATGTCATCGCCGCCGCAAAAAATGCCGGCGCGAAGCTGATCGTCTATACCAGCGTNNCGTCATTCTGCGCAACGGCTATTACACCGAGAATTACACGGTTTCCATCGGCGGCGCGCTTGCCAGCGGCGTCTACATCGGATGCGTGGGCGACGGCAGGATTTCCTTGGCGCCGCGCGAGGACTATGCCGAAGCCGCCGCCGCCGTACTTACCGGCGAAGGGCACGCCGGCAAAGTTTATGAGTTGGCAGGCGATGAAGGCTATACGCTGGCCGATCTCGCCGCGGAACTTTCCAAACAGGTCGGCCGCAACATTCCCTACAAAAACTTGAGCGAAGCCGATTTCGTCAAGGTCCTGGTCGGTGTCGGCCTGCCGGAAAATCTCGCTGCGGTATACGCGGGTTTGGACATCGGTGCGTCGAGAGGGGCGATGTTCGACGACAGCCGTCAACTCTCGAAACTGATCGGTCGTCCGACAACTCCGTTGGCAACCAGCATCGCCGCCGCACTCAAGCATTAGCGGCTTGTGGATGTTCCCCGGAAGGCGAATGGTGTCCGCATGAGCGAGGCCGAAATCAAGTCCCAGAAACCGGCGCCGTTGTCCGAGCGTCGCAGCGCGATGATCGCGCTGCTCGTTGCCGGCGCCTACTTCATGGAATTCATCGACGGCACGGTCATCACCACGGCGGTGCCGGCCATGGCGAAAACCTTCGCCGTGGCGCCGGTCGATCTCAATATCGGCGTCAGCGCCTATCTTCTGGCGCTCGGCGTTTTCATCCCGATCAGCGGCTGGGTGGCCGACCGCTTCGGCGGGCGCCTGGTCTTCGCCATTGCCACCTGCATTTTCACACTGGCGTCCGTCCTTTGCGGATTGTCGGACGGCCTGTACGAGTTCGTGGCCTTGCGCGTCCTGCAAGGGATCGGCGGCGCGATGATGATGCCGGTCGGCCGCCTGGTGGTGCTGGAAAACACCCGCAAGGACCGCTTGATCCACGCCATCGCCATGCTGACCTGGCCGGCTCTGCTGGCGCCGATCCTGGGACCGCCGATCGGCGGTTTCATCACGACTTACGCCTCATGGCGTTGGATTTTCTATCTCAACCTGCCGCTGGGAATAGCGGCGCTGGTGGCGGCCTTGCGCCTGATCCCCGGCGGGTCCCACCACTCCCGGCGCTCGTTCGACTGGATCGGCTTCCTGCTCACCGGCGCGGCGCTGTTCAGCCTGATGTGGGCCATCGACGAAACCAGCCGGCCGGCGGCCGCCTGGACCGAGGCGGGGGAGCTTGCCGCCGCGGGCGCGGTTCTGCTGGGCGTCGCGTACTGGCATCTCAAGCGCGCAGTCCATCCGATGGTGGAATTTTCGGCAATGAAGATTCCCACCTTCTCCGTCACCATCTGGGGCGGCTCGCTGTTCCGCATGGGCGTCAACGCCGTGCCGTTCGTTCTGCCGCTGATGTTCCAAGTCGGCTTCGGCCTCGACGCCTTTCATTCCGGCCTTCTGATTATCGCCGTGTTCGCCGGCAATCTGAGCATGAAGCCGCTGACGACGCCTATCCTCAGGCGTT
>PMKE01000111.1 GCA_003158585.1 Alphaproteobacteria bacterium | reverse complement strand
CAGGGCGACATGCTCTACATGATGGCGGGCGGGCGCATCAAACGCATCCACGGTCCTTTCGTCAGCGACCGCGAAGTAGAAGACGTCGTCAAATTCCTCAAGACCCAGGGGCGGCCGGAATATCTCGATGCCGTCACCGAGGAGCCCGACGAGGACGGCGACGATCCCTATTCGCTCTACGGCGAAGGCAACGGCGAGAGCGGCGACGACCTTTACGACAAGGCGCTCGCCATCGTGGCGCGGGAACGCAAGGCCACCACCAGCTACATCCAGAGGCGCCTGCAGATCGGCTACAACCGCGCCGCCCGCCTGATCGAGCGGATGGAAGAAGAGCAGGTCATCTCCAAGCCCAATCACAAGGGCGTGCGTGAGGTGCTGTTGCCGGAGCACGACGAACGCTGAATTTGGTGCTCTCTGATAGTGTCAGAAATTATCGCATTGCAGCGATTAGAGGATAAGCGTCCTTCAAGGACAGAATGTCTTCCGCACCATATGACCGCCAAACGTCCTTTTCGCCGTTGCGAAGTGCGACGATCGGAAAATCGACGCGATAGTCTAAGTGTTTCGGAGCGATCCAACTGTCCACTTCAGGGCGCTCCCCTCCGAGATGATCGATAAGATCATCTAGTATTTGACTTACCGTGTCCGTAGCTTCTTTAAGCTGATCCGTGGTCAACGCCGTGATCGATATTCTCATCATCGTCATTGTCCAGTCTCCCTCCGAACGCACCAGTTCAACATTTGTTCCATAGATTCACATCTCTGTGCAACAGTCTGCCATACTCCAGAACCCATCGAGCCAGGGTCAGAAAAGAACTCTCCGTCCACAACATGTTGTGGGTCAAACTCAGGTGGTTCCCATATGTAGACTGGCGTCCCGCCCATTGCAAGCGCGGCCAGTATCTCATTCTTAACCCCGCGCGTAATCATCTGCCGGTTGGAGGGCTTAGGACAACTGACGGCAAGGGCATCAGCTTGGCTCACTAACTTGAAATCTCGCCAGCCGACGTCCGTCTCCATTAGGCTGGTAGCAAGTCTCAACTGATCACTAGGGATATGAACACAATCCGTCATCACCGAATTAGCCAATTCTTCACCCGGCCAGATATCCTCCACCGGAAAACGATGCGCGAGGACATCAAACTCAACCAGAGTCTCGTCCTCGGGATCTGCCGCTTTCTCGGGATTTCCATCCCTCCATGCCTTATATGTGAACGATAGCGGAAACTCGTCTATCGTTAGCGGGCTTATGAATATTCTGCGTGAAGAGCCACTTTTGTTGAAAGTAGCCACAGCTTTTGCGTGAAGATCGCGAATTATTGTGAAAAGTGCTTGTGCCGCTTCTCCATCCTTTCTAAACGCGCTGATTGGAAACGAAAGGTAACAAATTTCAGCGTTTGACATTATCAACTCAGAGAAGAAACGGATCGGATGGTTGAGTGCAATAATGACATGCCGGCACTCGTTCATCGGACGCTGCACTGCCAACATATCGCCAATCATGATCTCTGCTCTGCGTGCGGAGATCAATTCCTGTAAGGTCGGGCGAATCCGGGTGTTATCTCCGCGCGCCGACGCCTCGGTTCGGTTCCACATTTGATAGACATCATCGAAGACAGTGATGATCAGAGTTGGTTCAAACCCCTCGCAAATTCTGCTAAGGTTGGCAACCGATCGGGTCCCTTGGTCTGCACGCACGTACGCACCGTGCATGGAAAGGAGAATCAGTTCGTCCGAGGAAATTTTTGCAAGCTCCTTGGCTAACAGATTCCAACCTTGGTCCCATATAATGGCTTGTACTTTGTGACCTTGCCGGAGAAACTTTTGAAACGTCTTAGGATAGAGCGGTGCCTCCGCAAGGTAATCTTCAAAATGCAAGGTATGCGCCTGCTGGCCGGACGTAGTCTTTAGGTCGCGCGCAATCTTCGGCAACAGTTCATCTTTTTTAGTGCCGGTCGGCCCAAGAATCAGTATTCTTTTGTGCATTTGCTCCCCAGCATAGAATCGAACAGTATTTAATATACTTCGTCTTGTTACCGCCAAACGCAAGTTGGCCATATTGGCTCAGAATACCTCAACCGCGCCGCCCGCATTATCGAGCGGATGGAGGGGGAGAACGTCATCTCCAAGCCCAACCATAAGGGCATCCGCGAGGTGCTGCTGCCGGAGCACGATGAGCGGTAGCCGCTCAGATTCGTCTCACGTCCCGAGCCTGAATCTGTCATTCTGCGCGCCGTGGCCATGACGGAGTGAGCGCATGTCTTCCTACATCGAAGAGAGCCTGGGTGAGGGCGAGACGATCGTCAGCCAAGCGCATTTCCACTGGTGGTACGACGTCAAGGCCTGGGCGGCACTGCTCCTGTTGTGGTGGTGCCTGATCGGCATCTGGATCTTCTTCGCCATGATGATCCGCAAGTGGACGACCGAGCTTGCCGTCACCACCCACCGCTTCGTCGAGAAAAACGGGCTGTTCACCCTCGCCACCAACGAGATCTCCCTGCAGAACATCGAGGGTGTACGCGTGACGCAGAATTTCTGGGGCCGCATCCTGGGCTACGGCCATCTACGCATCGAAGGCACCGGCATCGACGCGGTGGAGATACCCGACATCGCCGATCCCGTGGGCTTCCGCGCCGCGATCGAAACCGCCAAGGGCGAGATGAGCCGGAGCTGACCCGGTTTTCCGACGAAAAGCCCCCTTGCGGCCGGCTGCCGCAGGTGCCGTAGCGTTTCATTGGTTTTTGGTCTATAATTCGTATAATTACAGTTTCTATAATATTTTCAAATTCAATCAGTCTATTACTGTGCATATTTGGATAATTCCTATACTCACATCTACTCTTCTAAGACGATTCTGGGGGCGAGAGACGATGATGAAGACAAATATCACACCGATCTTGACGGCACGAATTGGCGCCATCGTCGCTTTGGCGATTGCGGCCCTGGCGGCGTCTCCCGCGTGGGCGGTGCCTGCTTTCACGGCCAAGACCAATCAGCCTTGCAGCGCCTGTCACGTCGGCGGCTTCGGTCCCCAGCTCACGCCTTTCGGGCGCAAGTTCAAGCTGGAAGGCTACACGATGGACGCGGGAAACGATGCGATTCCCCTTTCGGCCATGGTGGTGTCCTCCTTCGTCACCAGCAACAAGGCGCAGGAAGATCCCCCGGCCGACCACTACGGCACCAACAACAATTTCTCGCTCGACCAGGCCAGTTTCTTCGTCGCGGGCGGCATCGGCGATCATTTCGGCGGTTTCTTGCAGCTCACTTATGACGGCATCGGCCGCGCCTTCTCGTGGGACAACATGGATTTTCGTGTGACCGACCGCGTCACGCTCGCGGGCAACGACGTGCTCCTCGGCCTGAGTTTCAACAACGCTCCCGGCGTGCAGGACGTATGGAACACCTTGCCCAGCTGGGGCTTCCCCTACACAGGTAGCGATCTTGCCCCCGCACCCGCCACCAGCACCCTGTTCGACGGCGGCATGGCCCAGACCGTCCTCGGCACCACGGCCTATGCCTATTGGAATTCGAACATCTATACGGAGGTGGGCCTCTATTGGACGCCCTCGAACCGGTTCTTGAGCGCGATGGGCGCCGATTTCGGCCCCGGACCGATTTCGGGCGTGGCACCCTATTTCCGCTTCGCCTATCAAAAGGACTATGGCGACCAGAACTTCGAAGTCGGCGTGTTCGGTTTCTTCCCGAGCCTCGATCCCGGCGGCGATTTCAGCACGGGGAAAACCGATTCGTATTCCGATTTCGGGCTCGACGGCTCCTACCAGTTCATCGGCGACGGCGAAAACATCTACGCGGTGAATTTCCGTTATACCCACGAGAGCCAGAGCCTTGCGGCCTCGGCTCTGCTCGATGCCGCCGCGAACCTCCACAACAGCCTCGACGACATCCGGTTCGACGTATCCTATTACTGGCACAACACGCTCGGCGGCAGCGTGCAGTTCTTCAACACGAATGGTTCGAGCGACGAGCTGCTCTACGCCGACAGCAGGACGTTCTCCCCCGACAGCACCGGCGTGACGTTCCAGATCGATGCGACGCCGTGGGGGTCGGGCGACGCGCCTCTCGGCGGACGGCTGGCTCTGCGCGTGGGATTGCAATATACGATGTACGCCCGTTTCAACGGCGCCGGCAGCAATTACGACGGAACCGGACGTAACGCTTCCGACAACAACACTCTGAGGATATTCACATGGCTCGCACTTTGAGAGCGACATGGCCGACGGCTCTGGCCGTCTCCATCGCGGCGGCAGCGTTGCTCGGCGCGGCCTATGCCGGCGACGCAACGAAAGGCGCGGACGTCTTCAAGAAGATGTGCTCCTCCTGCCATACCATCGAAAAGGGAGCCGGCAACGGGGCGCTGGGGCCCAATCTGTTCGGGGTTTCCGGACGCAAGGCGGCGAGCGCCCCGAATTTCGGCTATTCACCGGCCATCAGGAACTCCGGCATCGTCTGGGCCGACGACAAATTGAAATCCTGGGTTCAGAATCCGCAGAAGGTGATTCCCGGGACCAAGATGATGCTCATACATACACCGAACGCAGAACAGGCCGACGATGCGGTCGCCTATATCGATACCAAGAAATAGCGTATTACTCGCCCGGCCCTGCTTCTCCAACCGATGACGGGATCGTGAAATGCGCTTTCGCTTGCCGGTCCGGCAGAGCATTCTTGCGGCAATAATCGCACTCGTTTTAGGCCAGGCAGCTGCGTTCGCGGCCTCACCGGATCCCAAGATCGGGGCACACATCTCGGCGCAGTGCGCGGCCTGCCACGGCAGCAACGGGATGTCCGTCGACACCAGCATTCCGAACCTTGCGGGCCAGCATTACGTCTACCTGGTCACACAGCTGAAAGCCTTCAAGGATCGCAGCCGCATCAGCCCTTTGATGAACGAGTTGGCGCGCCCTCTGACGCAAGAGCAAATCGAGGACATTGCCGCCTACTATGACAGCCTGCCGATCGAAGTCGGAAAGCCGTCCAAATCCAAGTTGTAACCGCGAGGTAGCCATGAAACGATTGCCGGATTTGCCGGTGGAACTGAAAGTCCTCGCCACGGCGATCCTGGTGTTTGCCGGACTTTCTATCCTGATGGGTTTCGCCTACATCGTCGCCGCCCACCAAGGCACCAACGCAGACTACGGGATACACGCTGCCGACATCGCCGCGCTCTACACCGGCCCGGGCGTCAGCACCGTCACCCTGATCTCGCTGGCTCACATCCATCTTCTCGGTCTGATAGCCGTGTTCTCCATCGTCGGATTCATTTTCGTCCATTCGACGCTGCCGAAGTGGCTGCGGATATCCTTGTCCGTGCTGCCGTTCCTGGCCTTTCTCATCGACATCTCGTCCTGGTTCCTGACCAAGTATGTGGACATAGGATTCGTCTACGTGGTCATCGGTGCGGGCGCGACGTTCATCGGGGCTTTGGGGCTGATGATCCTGGCCAGCCTCTACGATCTTTGGCTGGGCAGGCGGAGCGCGGCCTAGAGCAGCGTGGGTCAGCTTCGCCAGACGTGTGGCAGAATGTCGCATTTCGTGGCGTCAACATAACGATTTCAAGGCCATAGCCGGCATGAGGGCGTCACCGGACGCAGAACAGCCGGTTCGTTGACAGGGCCGCGGGGGCGGGCCTAGCGTTCGCGCCGCTCAATTCGTAGCGGGTCAAAACAACGCGCCCATGCGGGCGCCGCGAGAGACTGCGCGCCGTCCGGTCAGGGAAGCCATGAAGGTTCTGGTGCCCGTCAAGCGGGTGATCGATTACAACGTCAAGGTTCGCGTCAAGACGGACCAGACGGGCGTCGATTTCGCCAACGTCAAAATGTCGATGAACCCCTTCGACGAGATCGCCGTCGAGGAAGCCATCCGCTTGAAGGAGAAGGGCAAGGCCAGCGAGGTCATTGCCGTATCCATCGGACCGCGAGAGGCCTCCGAGACCATCCGCACCGCGCTGGCGATGGGCGCCGACCGGGGCATCCTGGTCAAGACGGAAGGCGAGGTCGAACCGCTCGCCGTGGCCAAAATCCTGAAGGCGATCTGCGACGAGGAGAAACCGCGCCTCGTCATCACCGGCAAGCAGGCCATCGACGACGATGCGGGCCAGACCGGCCAGATGCTGGCCGCCCTCCTCGGCTGGCCGCAGGGCACCTTCGCCCACAAGCTCGAGCTTGACGAGAACACGGCGCGCATCGAGCGCGAGATCGACGGCGGCCTGCAGACCGTCGAAGTGAGGCTGCCCGCGGTGATGACCACCGATCTGCGTCTCAACGAGCCGCGCTACGCCTCGCTGCCGGGCATCATGAAGGCCAAGAAGAAGCCGATCGCCGAGAAGACGCCCGCCGATTACGGCGTGGACGCCACCCCGCGGCTCAAGGTGCTGAAGGTCTCCGAGCCGCCCAAGCGCCAGGCCGGCGTCAAGGTCAAAACCGTCGTCGAGCTGCTCGACAAATTGAAGAACGAAGCGGGGGTCCTCGGATGACAACCCTGGTCGTCGCCGAGCACGACAACAAATCCCTCAAGGACGCCACCGCCAAGATGGTCACCGCCGCTCTCCAGCTCGGCGCGCCGGTGCATCTGCTGGTCGCAGGACACGATTGCAGCGGTGCCGCCGATGCGGCCTCGCGGCTCAAGGGCGTCGAAACCGTCCTGGTCGCCGACGATCCGCTTTACGAACACATCCTCGCCGAAACGATGGCGGCACTGATCCTTTCGCTGGCGGACAAATACGACGCCGTGCTGGCGCCGGCCACCACGGGCGGCAAGAACTATCTGCCGCGCGTCGCCGCCATGCTCGACGTGCCGCAGATTTCCGAAATCCTGAAGGTCGTCGCCCCCGACACTTTCGAGCGGCCGATCTATGCGGGCAGTGCCGTCCAGACCGTCCAGGCACCGCCGGGCAAGAAGGTCATCACCGTGCGCGCCACGGCGTTCAAGGCGGCGGAGACCGGAGGAGCGGCGCTCACGGTCGGCATTGCGGCGGGACCCGATCCCGGCCTTTCGAGCTTCGTGGGCGAGGAGCTTTCCAAGTCCGAACGGCCCGAGCTGACCTCGGCCAAGATCGTCGTTTCCGGCGGACGCGGCATGCAGTCGAGCGACAGCTTCCAGCTGCTCGAACGCATCGCCGACCGGCTGCACGCCGCCGTCGGCGCCAGCCGCGCCGCGGTGGACGCGGGCTTCGTTCCCAACGATTATCAGGTGGGCCAGACCGGCAAGGTGGTGGCGCCCGAACTCTACATCGCAGTCGGCATCTCCGGCGCGATCCAGCATCTGGCGGGCATGAAGGATTCCAAGGTCATCGCCGCCATCAACAAGGACGAGGAAGCGCCCATCTTCCAGATCGCCGATTACGGCCTGGTGGCCGACCTTTTCAAGGCGATTCCGGAAATGGAAGAGGAACTCAAGAAGCGCGGCTACTAGAGTTTGGCGCGCAATCTAACGGAAAACGTCCAAACGCTGTCGCTATGGACCACACTTTTCCGGATTGCGCTTAATAGATGGGACAGAGCATGAGCATGGATCGGATCGGGGTTATCGGCGCGGGACAGATGGGCAACGGCATCGCCCATGTGCTGGCGCTGGCGGGCTATGACGTCCTTCTGGAAGACGTCGATCCCGGGCAGCTGACGGGCGCCACGGCAATCATCCGCAAGAACATGCAACGGCAGGCGTCGAAAGGTATCATCAAGGAAGAAGAGATCGAACCGGCGATCAAGCGCATCGGGACCGTACAGAGCCTGGAAGCGTTGGGCGCGTGCGATCTCGTCATCGAGGCGGCGATCGAAGACGAAGCCGTCAAGCGCAAGATCTTCAAGGAGCTTTGCCCGCATCTCGCCAAGGGCGCGATGATCGCCACCAATACCTCTTCGATCTCGATCACGCGATTGGCTTCGGCCACCGACCGGCCGGAGCGCTTCATCGGCCTGCATTTCATGAATCCGGTGCCGGTGATGCAGCTGGTGGAAGTGATCCGCGGCATCGCCACCGACGACGCCACCTATCAGGCGGCGCTCGAGATCGTGAAGCGCACCGGCAAGACCGCGGCCTATGCCGAGGATTTTCCGGCCTTCATCGTCAACCGCATCCTGTTGCCGATGATCAACGAGGCCGTCTACACGCTGTACGAAGGCGTCGGCAACGTCGAAGCCATCGACACCGCCATGCGGCTCGGCGCCAACCATCCGATGGGACCGTTGCAGCTCGCCGACTTCATCGGCCTCGATACCTGCCTGTCGGTGATGCAGGTGCTGTACGACGGGCTGGCCGATTCCAAATACCGGCCCTGCCCGCTCTTGGTGAAATACGTTGAAGCGGGCTGGCTGGGGCGCAAGACCGGCCGCGGCTTCTACGACTACCGCAGCGAACATCCCGTACCGACGCGCTGACCGCGCCGCCGGCAGCGGCGTCTTTGTGCCGCTATCCCTGCGCGTGCTCCCTGTTCACCGTCAGCAGCCGTTCGGCGGTCAGCCGGTAGACCTCGCGCAGCTTCTCGATGACGGAGTTTTCCGTCGTTTCGAAGCCGACGAAACTCACGGCGCTCTCCTTCAGCGACTCGGGCTGCAAATCCGCGTCCACGCCGTCGAGCGGATTGAACAGCGGGTTGATGACGATCGCCCTGTGGTTCGAGAAATAGGCGAAGAATTTCGGAAGCTCCTCGATCCTGCCGCGGATTGGTTCGTTGGGATAGCTGTCGTCCACCGCCCCGCTCCTGTCGCCTTTTTTTCTATAGGAGGCGGACTCCAAGGCTTTCACGACTTCATCGACGAAATCCTCGACATCCGCCTTTGCCTGGTTCAAGGCCGTCTGCTCGATGGCGGTGCCGTCTTGCAGTTTCTTGTCGCGGAACGAATCCATCCATCCCGACAGCGATTCCTTGTCCAGGCAGAGCACGGACACCCTTCCGCGTGCGGCGATCAGCTGCTTGCGCAATCCCTCATATCTGTTGTTCGGCTTGCCCGAAGATCGGCTGACGCCCGTGGCCCCCGGCAGCGGCGTATAGGCGATGATGCGCACGAAGTTCTTCTTGACGTGATCGTCGTCCGTTTCCTTCAACAGATTCGTGAAGCGCTCGGCGAAACTTTCGAACGAGGTGATGACGAAGCGGTAGTTGCTTTCGCGCAGCGTCCAGACCGTCACCGCAAAGGCGCCGATCGAGATGAGAAGCGTGAACAACGTGATGAAGCCGTTGATGGCGGCGTGATCGGCAAATGCCCTCTTGGCGGGCAGCCAGAGAACGAAGAGTGCGAGCAGAACGTAAGCGGCGTAGAGAAGGATGAGCTCGGTGACCTTGTGATCGGAATGCCCGAAGGAATCGAGGAAGAGGCGCTTGATCTTCGGAGACAGCGACGCGGACAAAAGGATGCTGACGATGGCCCCGACCATACACGCCGCGGCGAACAGGAGCGCACAGGCGATCTGAAGATGCAAGCCCGGCTGCGATGCCGGATCGATCCCGAACCGGACCTCGAGAGGAACCGCGACGTAGTCGATCAGGAAGTTACCGGTCGACAAGCCGAATATCGCGACCACGCACGCCAGGACGAGATAAGCCGTGAGGCGCTTGTGTCGGTGATTCTTGCGTTTGCCCGTGGCAAGCGTATCCGCCATGGCGGTCCCCCCGAACTCCTCCGCGAGAGGGAGAGGCTCCCTCCGGCGTTGCCAGAGGAACATCTAAGCCGACTTTTTCTGCAAAGGCCATACGACCTAATCGCCGGACGGCGGTCGGCTGGCGAAAGAATCCCGGTTGTGCTTACTTGACCGCGTCCCGCGGATATCGAATTTTCATCCGGATCGCGTTTTGTTCGCTGCCTGCCGTACCCGAAGGAGAACATTGCTTCATGCCCTCCGCAGACAACGACCGGGCTCTGCCGGTTGAGATCGCCGGCGGTAATATCGACCGAGAGGGCCTGCGCAAGCGGCTCGCTTGCGTCAACGAAATCTACCATGCCGTCGAGGCCGGATTCGCGGAATATCTTCGCGAAAACAATTATGTGACGGTGTCGACGCCGAGCATCGTTTCGACGATCGGCGCCTGCGAGAATTGGCAAACCCTGTTCACGCTCGACAACGGCAGCGAAATCTTCCGCTATCTCACCCAGACCGGCCAACTATATCTGGAAGGGGCTTTGATCGACTGCGCCAAGGTGGCCTGCGTGATCAAGAGCTTCCGCAAGGAAGCCATTCAGGACGAACGCCATATCTGGGAGTTTCACCTGCTGGAGATCGAAGGCGCGTACGACTTCGAGGCGCTGCTCCGCGAAATGGCGGCGATTTACCGCAAGCTGCATGTCAGCGTGCTGGCCAATGTCGGCAAGGCCGCACGGACCACTCTAGAGTGCGACGAGGATTACCTTCGTTCGCAATGCGACGCCGAGGTGCGCCCCGTCAGTTACACCGAATGCGTGGAGAAGCTCGACGGCAGGCTGACCTGGGGCGAGGATCTGAGCCCCGCCGACGAGCGCGCCATCGTCGAAATGACCACCAGCGGCAAGGCGCCGATTTTCGTTACGCGTTTCCCCACGGCCATCAAGTTCTTCAACATGGAAACGGACCCCGCCGATCCGCGCTGTGTCCTGTCGGTGGATCTGATCTTGCCGGTCGCCGGGGAAGCCGCCGGCGGCGCCCAGCGCATCCGCAACGGGGCGCGCCTGAAACAGCGCCTGTCGGAATCGGAGATGTACCGGCACCATGTCGCGGGCGGCGGCTCCTATGCCGACTTCAAACCCTATGTGGACATGATCGAACAGGAACGCACGCCGCTGCACAGCGGCTGCGGCTTCGGTGCCGAACGGATCATCCAAGGAATCCTGCGCCGCAAGGACATACGGCTGTGCTCGACGGATTACATGAGCAAGCTTCTCTTCTCCTGGGATTCCCTCGGAATCCGCGGCGGCTGACCCCCGGCGGGGCGCTCATTCTTTCGCCAGCTGCCTCAGATAGGCCACGGAGTCCGGCGCGGACCAGTCCGCGGGACCTTCGGCGCGGGCGATCTCGTTGCCTTCGGCGTCGATCAGGACGCTGACCGGCAGGCCGTAGCCGCCGAAAGCCCGGTAGAGCGAGGCATTGGAATCCACATAGGCATCGAGCGCCCCCGCGTGCTGCGCTTTGAGGAAGGCGGCGGCCTCACCCTGCCCCTCGCGGCCCACGTCGACGGCCACCACCGTGAAACGCTCCCTCGGCAGGGCTTTTTGGAGCGCCGCCAGTTCCGGCAGTTCCTTGACGCAGGGCCCGCACCAGGGCGCCCAGAGGTTGAGAAGCACCAGCTTCCCCTTGAATTCGCGCAAACTATGGAGCTTTTCCCCCGCCCCCGTGAAAACCACGCCCGGCGCCGGTTTGGCGGGCTCGGTCAGCTTGAGCGGCATGAGCGATGGCGGCGGCGCGTGGACAGAAACGGGCGCTATCCAATATAGAACTAGGAGCAGCACGGCAGCGCCGGCGGCAATCGCGATGGCGGCGAAACGAGGCTTGGTCACGGGCATCCTATGAATACGAACAAGATGTGGGGGGGCCGCTTCGAAGGCGGTCCCGCCAAGGTCATGGAGGAGTTTACGCCCTCCATCGGTTTCGACAAACGGCTGGCGCGCCAGGATATCCAGGGCTCGCGCGTACACGCCCGGATGCTGGCCACCCAGGGGATCATCTCCCGGGAAGACCTTGGCGCCATCCTGAAAGGGTTGGATGAGGTCGAGGCGGAGATCGCCGAGGGCCGTTTCGTCTTCAAGCGCGCCCTGGAGGACATCCATCTCAACATCGAATCCCGCCTCGTCGAGCTTGCCGGCCCGGCAGCCGGACGGCTGCACACCGCCCGCTCGCGCAACGACCAGGTGGCGACCGATTTCCGGCTGTGGGTGCGCGATGCCTGCACCCTCGCCGAGGAAGGCCTCAGGGCGCTGCAAGCGGCACTCGTGGGGCAGGCCGCCGCCAATGCCGACACCGTCATGCCGGGATACACCCACATGCAGGCGGCGCAACCGATCAGCTTCGGGCATCATTGCCTGGCCTATGTCGAGATGTTCGAGCGCGACCGCGGCCGCTTCGCCGACGCCAAGAAGCGTCTCAACGAATGTCCGCTGGGTGCCGCGGCGCTGGCGGGAACCAGCTTCCCCATCGACCGCGAGGTCACGGCCAGGGCGCTGGGCTTTACGCGGCCGATGCGCAACTCGCTCGATGCGGTCTCCGCGCGCGACTTCGCGCTGGAATATCTGGCGGCGGCGGCAATCGCCGCGACGAATCTCTCCAAGCTGGCCGGCGAGCTGGTGCAATGGTGCTCGCCCGCCTTCGGCTTCGTGCGCCTGTCGGATGGCTTCACCACCGGCTCGTCCATCATGCCGCAGAAGCGCAATCCCGATGCGGCCGAGCTGGTGCGCGGCAAGAGCGGGCGCGTGCTCGGCGACTTCGTGGCGCTCGCCGTGGTGGTGAAGGGCCTAGTGCTGGCCTACGGCACCGATCTCCAGGAAGACAAGGAACGCGTCTTCGACGCCGCCGACGCGCTGGAAGCCTCGCTCGCCGTGATGGCGGGTATGGTCGCCGACCTTCAGGTCAACGCCGCGAAGATGCGCGCCGCGGCCGTCGCCGGTTATCCCACCGCCACCGATCTCGCCGACTGGCTGGTACGCGTGGCGAAGAAACCGTTCCGCGAGGCCCATCACAGCGCCGGCGCCATCGTCAAGCGCGCCGAGCTGCTGAAGCTCGACCTCGACAAGCTGCCGCTCGAAGAAATGCAGAAGATCGAGCCTGCGGTCACTACCGAGGTCTATGCCGTCCTCACTTTGGAGGCTTCGCTTGCTTCGCGCATGAGTCTGGGCGGCACGGCGCCCGCCCGCGTGCGCGAGCAGATCGCCTTCTGGAAGGAGAAGCTGAAATGACCCTGCGCCTCCTCGTCGCCTTTGCGATCCTGGTTTCCGTCGCCGGCTGCGGCGTGAAGTCCGATCTCGAAAAGCCCAACGCCCAGCCGACGCAGAAGGGCGAGAAGGACGACTCCAAGCCGCCTTCGCCGGTCGGCCGATGAACCATTTTTCTTACCGGGACGGAATATTCCATGCCGAAGGCGTCGATCTCGCAAAGCTCGCCGCCGAAGTCGGCACGCCGTTCTATTGCTATTCGACGGCTACCCTCGAACGCCATTACCGCATTTTCGCCGCTGCCGTTCCGAAGGACACGCTGATCGCCTTCTCGGTCAAGGCCAACGGCAATCTGGCGGTGCTGAAGACGCTTCAAAAGCTGGGCGCGGGCGCCGACGTGGTCTCCGGCGGCGAGTTGAAAAAGGCGCTGGCGGCGGGTATTGCGGCCGACAAGATCGTGTTCTCGGGCGTCGGCAAGACCAAGGCCGAACTCATCGCTGCGCTCGAAGCGGGCATCTACCAGTTCAATGTGGAGAGCGAGCCCGAGCTTTTGGCGCTCGATAAGGTCGCTGCCGAACTCGGCAAGCGCGCGCCGGTTGCTTTCCGCATCAACCCGGACGTGGACGCCAAGACCCACGCCAAGATTTCCACCGGCCTTGCCGAAACCAAGTTCGGTATTCCGGCCGGCCGCGTGCGCGCCGCTTATGCGGCAGCGGCGAAGCTGAAGCATATCGAGATCGTCGGCATCGATGTTCACATCGGCAGCCAGATCACCGACCTCGAACCGTTTGCGGCGGCTTTCGCGCGCATCGTCGAACTGGCCCGGATGCTGCGCGCCGACGGGCACACGATCTCGCGCATCGACTTGGGCGGCGGGCTCGGCGTACCCTACCGCACCGACAATTTGCCGCCGCCCGATCCGGCCGCTTACGGGGCTTTGGCCGCCAAGCTCACGAAAGGCATGGGCGCGCGCCTCATCATGGAGCCGGGACGGCTGATCGCCGCCAATGCCGGAATTCTGGTGAGCCGGGTGATTTATTCCAAACGGGGCGAGAAGCGGAATTTCCTGATCGTCGATGCGGGCATGAACGATCTCGTCCGCCCGGCGCTGTACGACGCTTTTCACGACATCGTGTCGGTGCGCGAGCCTTCCCCCGATGAGCCGCGCGAGCGTTACGACGTGGTGGGTCCGGTGTGCGAAAGCTCCGACATTTTTGCCGCCGACCGCGATCTGCCACAGCTTGCAGCGGGCGACCTGGTGGCGATTTTGACCGCCGGCGCCTATGGCGCGGTGATGTCATCGGCCTACAATGCCCGTCCGCCGGCGCCCGAAGTCTTGGTTAAAGGCGGTGAATGGGCCGTGGTGCGGCCGCGGATGGACGATGACGCGTACCTCGCAACCGAGCGAATTCCAGGCTGGCTCCGCTGACGGGATCGCCGGCCATGTCGCGGCCGCGCGCTTCATCCTCGCCTGGGAAAAGCTATGGCCGGGGCTGTGGCCCGCCGGCGGCATCGCGGGCCTCTTCCTCGCCGCGGCGCTGTTCGACGTCTTCGCGCCGCTGCCTTGGCCGCTGCATGCGCTGATCCTCGCCTCGTTCGTCACCGCGATCGCGCTGGCACTCTATTTCAATCTCGAGCATTTCATCTGGCCGCGCTGGGAGGAAGGCGCCAGGCGTCTCGAACGCGACAGCGGCCTCGAACATCGCCCGATTTCCGAAGCCGACGACGAGATCGTGCTCGGCGCGGGCGATCCCGAAGCCGAGGAATTGTGGCGGGCGCATCTCGTGGCGCGCCTCAAGCGTCTCGGCAGACTGCATCTGGGGCGGCCACGTTCCGACCTGCCGCGGAAGGATCCGCGCGCGCTGCGCTTTATCGTACTGGTGCTGATTGGGTTCGGTGTGCTGGTGGCGGGCTCGGATTGGAGCCGCCGTCTGGAATCCGCCTTCGCTCCCAATGCCGGAGCCATCGCCACCCTCGATGCCTGGATCGATCCGCCCGCCTATACCGGCGAGGTGCCGGTCTATCTCAGCCGCGGCATGAAGCTAGCCGTGCCCGCAGGCTCGGTGATCCATCTGCGCGTCCACGGCGCCGATCATCGGCCTTCGGCGACGCTCGACGAGGTGCGCTTCGACGGCGGCGACGGCGAATATGCGGCGAGCGCCAAACTTACGGAGAGCGGGCGCGTCCGCGTGCGCGCGGGCGGGCACACCATCGGCAGCTGGAAGATCGCGCTCATCCCGGATATGGCGCCCACCATCGCCTTTGCGGGCAAGCCCGAGGCCACCGAACGGCAGGCGCTGAAGCTGTCCTACAAGGCCGGCGACGATTACGGCATCGCCGCGGTGCGCGCCGTCATCCGCCCGCACGGGCGCCCGGGCGAGCCGCTGGTGCTCGACCTGCCGCTGCCCGCGGGCAAGGATGCCGCGCAGATCGCCTTCCGCGACCTCACCGAGCACCCCTATGCCGGGCTAGACGTCGACATCACCTTGCAGGCCGTCGACGCCATCGGCCAGACCACTGCGAGCAATACGGTGGTCTTCCGGCTGCCGCAGCGCATCTTCACCGATCCTTTGGCCCGCGCCCTCATCGAGCAGCGGCAGAATCTGGCGAGCGTCGGGCCCGCAGCGCGCAGTCGCGTGCTGCGCACAATCGATGCCCTGACCATCGGGCCGGAACATTTCTATGCCGAACAAGGCGGCGTCTATCTGGCGCTGCGCGCCGCCTTCTGGGCGCTTAAATTGGCCGACAACCGCGATGATTTCCGGCGCGTCGAAGACCTCTTATGGCAGACCGCGGTGGGGATCGAACAGGGCGGCATCCTCAACATGGCCGAGCAGTTGCGCCGCATGCAGCAATTGCTCACCCAGATGATCGCTCGCGGCGCGCCGCAATCCGAGATCGACCAGCTCCTCGCACGCTACCGCGCGCTGATGCAGCAGTACCTCGCGGCGCTGGCGCAGCATGGGCCCCAGAGTGGCACCGACATGCCTCCTAACGCGCAGGTTCTCGGCTCGGGCGATCTCGACCAATTGCTCAAAGCCATCGAGGCGCTGCTGCAAAGCGGCGACCGCCTGCGCGCCATGCAGCTTCTCGCCATGCTACAGGACATGATGGAGAATCTGAGGGTCGCGGGCGGGCCGGGATCTGGCATGCAAGGCAACACGGCCGCCGACGAAGCTTTGCGCGGCCTCGGCGATTTGATGGGCAAGCAGCGCCTGTTGCTCGACAAGACCTTCCGCCAAGGCCAGGGCCAGGGCGATCCCAGGGACGGCGGCGCGGGTGGCCTCGCCCAGCAGCAGGGTCAGTTGCGCGGCGATCTCGGCAATCTCTCCAAGCAGTTCGGCGGCAAGAAGGGCCCGCCGCAGGATAATCTCAACGAGGCGGGGCGGCTGATGGATCAATCGCAGCAGGCGCTGCGCTCGGGAGATTTCCCGCGCGCCGCCACCTTGCAGAAATACGTGCTCGACGCCTTGCGCAAGAGCGCTGAGGCCGTCGCGGGCAATCGCGGCCAGAAAGCCGGCGAGGACCCCTTCGGCCGCACCATGGGCAACAGCGGCAAGGGCGGCGACTTGCGGATTCCCGATGCCTCGGTGCTGCAACGCGCCCGCGACATCCTGCTCGAACTGCGCAAGCGCGCCGGTCAGCAGGGCCGTCCCAAGGAAGAGCTGGATTACATCGACAGATTGTTGAAGCAGTTCTGAGCGAAGCGCCTTTTCAACTCATCTGTCATCCTGGGCGAGCGTCCTGAGCTTTGCGAAGGATGCGAGACCCGGGACCTACTTCTGAACGCGCGCTTGTTTCACAGTGGGTCCCGGCTCGCGCGATGCTTCGCATCGCTTGGCCGGGATGACAGGAGGAGTTATTACACCCTTGCTTTGGCCGCTTCGGCGAAGCGCTGGAACAGGTAATGCGAATCCATCGGGCCGGGCGAGGCCTCGGGATGGTACTGCACGCCGAACACCGGCTTGCCTTCCAAGCGCAGGCCGCAATTGCTGCCGTCGAACAGCGAGACATGCGTTTGCTTGACGCCCGCGGGCAGGCTCGCCGCGTCCACCGTGAAGCCGTGGTTCATTGAGACGATCTCGACCTTGCCGGTCTCCAAATCCTTCACCGGATGATTGGCGCCGTGATGGCCTTGCGGCATTTTCTTGGTCGCCCCGCCCAGCGCCAGTCCCAGCATCTGATGGCCGAGGCAGATGCCGAACACCGGCAGGCCGGACTCGACCAACGCCTTGATCGTCGGAATGGCATAGACGCCCGTCGCCGCCGGATCGCCCGGCCCGTTGGAAAGCACGACGCCGTGCGGGGAGTGCGCCATCACCTCGTCGAAGGTCGCCTCTGCGGGCACCACCGTCACCTCGGCGCCCAGCCCCGCCAGCATGCGCAGGATGTTGCGCTTGACGCCGTAGTCGATCACCACGGCGCGGAACGTCGGCTTCTCCTGCGCGCCATAGCCCTTGTTCCACACCCAGGGCGTCTCGTTCCATTTGAAGCTCTGGCGCGAGGTCACCTCTTTCGCCAGATCGAGGCCGACGAGGCCCGGAAAATCCTGTGCCGCCTTGACCAGCGCCGGAATGTCTTCGCTGCGGGAGACGACGCCGTGCGGCATGCCCTTCTCGCGGATGCGCCCCGTCAACGCGCGCGTGTCGATCCCGGCGATGGCAGGGATGTTGTGACGCTTCAGCCAGGCGTCGAGCGCCATCAAGGCGCGGTAGTTGGAGGGCGTCTCGGCGTTGGCGCGCACGATGAGGCCGCGCACATGCGGGGTCAGCGCCTCGATGTCCTCGTGATTGGCCCCGACGATGCCGATATGGGGGAAAGTGAAGCAGACGATCTGCCCGGCATA
>PMKE01000018.1 GCA_003158585.1 Alphaproteobacteria bacterium | reverse complement strand
CCGCCTCTCGTATACCGCCGGACACTGCTCACCCCGGCCAACGGCCAGTTTGACGTCGTCTTTCCGCAAGTCTCGGCAACGGGACCGCAGAACACGAACGTGGCCAACGGAGAGCGTCTCGTTGCCGCTGTCCTTCTGAGCGACAATCTCGGGTTGCCAGGCCCGGGGACGTTCGAGGCGGTGACGGAGATGGGTTGTCAGGGATTGGGGATGCTCAATACCTACAACCCGGACCAGTGGATCAAGGCGAAGATTCCAACGACTCGCCAGACGAGCACCATGACCCTTGACGGCGGTTTCAACGCTGCTCACTGCCGGTCGGGGTGGCCGTACACCACAAAGACTTTTGGCGGTACCACCTTCGGCGAAATTCTGACAGCGCAGCTACTGGGCATCCCGTTTGCTCTCCCTGGCACTGCTCAGAAGATCTCGAAACTGCCGCGGGTCAAGGGCGACTTGTCCGTCCACGTGTTGCAGCCGACGCCACCCTCGGGCAACGGCAAACAGTACGCAATGTACCTGGAAACCCTCCGGGATATCGATGGCAAGTATGCAGCGCAGTTGCTGGCGCAGGCCGGCGTGCGCGCTCCGGTCACCAGGCATGTCAACCACGACGCAGATTCAGCAGTCCGCAGTGGCAAGGTCAGGGCGGGTCAGTACACCGGCATGCCTCAGGGGCCGAAGACCTAGAAATAGCGTTCAACCGGACCCGCTTCACCGGGCACCGTGGCTTGGTCGAGAGGACTTTTCCCCATGAACAGAACAACACTGCTTTGGATCGTGGCCGGTTTCCTGGTGTGGTGGTTTTTCCTGCGCTCCCGGCCCACGGCGAGCGCGGTGGCCTCACTGGTNNAAACGGCTACGCCACGTCCGCGGCACCGTCATCGGCTGGCGCGACAAGTTTTCCCGGTGACGATCTTATGAGCCTGAGTCAGTAACATGAGCCTCCCCAAGGTCACACCGGCAAAGGTTGCGATCGTCGTGGCGCTGCTTGTGCTCGCGTGGTTGTGGATGAGGCGACGTCGGGTGACGTCCGTGGCGGTGACTTCGGTGGTTCAGCCTCCCGTTGGAGGATCGGCAAGTGTGGGAGGGCCACCGGCGGGCGCGGTTTCCGCGGCGATTTCCGCGGGCATGGCCGCCGCGGCGGCGAACCGGCAACCGTCGTCCGCTGCGCCGTCCTCGGTATTGCCGCCGTTCGTGCCAAGCGCCGCGAGCCACCTTGCCGACGCGATAAACGCTTTCGCCAATACAATGCAGGCGGTAAAAAACGCAACGATCGTCCAGCCCATGTCACCAGGATTGGGGAACGTCGGGGTGGTTCCCTTCGTTGAGCGCTAATGAAATCCATGCTGTTACTTCTCGCAGTTCTCGCCGTGGTCGTGGCCGTCATCCTGGCCAAGCGCGGAAGCGCTGCCACGGGAAGGGCCTACACGATGACCACGCCAGAGCAGCAAGCCCAAGACGCGGCGTCGGGTGCGGGCATGACGGCGGATGACTGGGTCTCGTGGTCGGCGGCACAGGACGCCAGAACCACCGCCGACCCTACGGCAGAGGGATGGTTTGACGACAACGACGGAACGGGCCTGAACTACGAAACCCTGGCAGCGCACCAAGCGGCCAGCGCCGCGAATCTCTCAGCGGCTGCGAGCGCGAAGGCGTCGCGAGACGCGGCGACAGTGCAACGGATCTCGGCCCTCAATGCGCTATGGCTGAAAACGCCCATGGATGCGGACACGCGCGCGGCTTGGGCGATTCAGGGGCCATATCCGATGCCGCTTGATTACAACCCATCGGATCAACTACTGACTGACTACTCGGCAACGGTACAGAACGCGATTGCAGATCTGCAACCTGATCCGAATTCACTCGGCTTCCTGGTCCCGCTGCTCAACGTGGGAGGCAGTGCCCTGGGACTTCCGGCTCTGGGNNGGAACCGTCACCAACAAACTCGCGTATGCATAGGAGACATCACCCGTGAAAGACGACACAACAACATGGATCATTGTCGGCGTTTTGGCGCTGGCCGTTCTCTGGTATCTCAAGCGGCGCAAGGTCGTGGTGGCCGGTGGCGTGGGAGTGGTGCCGACCCGGTCAAGCGTGACGGTTGGAGGAACCACCGTGCAAGGCGGAATTGCCGGAAGCTCACTGATCCAGGCGGGCGCACTGGGTCTAGCAGCTGCGCCAGCGGTGAGTTCCCTTATCGAAAGCGTCGGCAGTTGGTTCTCATCGCCGGCAGTGGCGGGCGACGCGCCCGCGGACAATTCCGCGGCTGCGTTCGGAGAGCTAGATTCCCTCACGGGCGATGGATCGTCGGGGGACTACACCGATCTTCTCGGGTGAAGCCATGTTAAGACGATCGCGCAATGTCGTCAGGGCTGCGCCTCTCGCGGCGTGGGTGAACGATTCATCCCATCCCCCAACCGCGGCAAACGTGTCCGTTCGCCTTGAGGGGATTGATCCGCGGCTAGTGGTCGTCCCGCGGCTCTGGATCGAAAGGCCGGGCAGTGTGACGCCGGCTAATCCAACCGGGGTAACGTGGTCGATGTATTCGGTGGGAGAGGATTCGCAGGGCGGAATCGCGATCCTCCGGGCCGTGGATGGCGCCACGTCACGGGAAATCGGGCCGAACGCGACACCAGGCGCCGATGGAGTCGCGCCACTCGGTGACAATCTGGAAATCGCAGCGGCGACTGATCTGCTTTTGGTCGTGCGATGCTCGGCCGTGACTGCCGCGAGCATCCCGGGCCAAACGCTCTGGTTTGCAGTGGATGCGTACCCGGCGGACGTCTCACTCTCGCCCGAGGACTACGACGGTTTGATCCAGGGCGTGAAAGCACAGTTTGCGTCTGCCGTGAGGGTTCAGGGGTAATGGATGAGCAGGCAATCGCTGGCCCTCTTGGTAGTTGCCGTGACGATCTATCTCCTGATCTCGTGGCTGACGATGACCGTCAACCCAGTGGAACAAGGCGCGAACATCGCCAACGCGCTGGAAGGTCTTGCGAATATGAAACTCACTCACGCCACGCTTGACGACAACGGAAGCGTGGTCGAGACGCCGGATGATCTCGCCGCCGCGGCGTCGGAGGTGTTGGGC
>PMKE01000089.1 GCA_003158585.1 Alphaproteobacteria bacterium | reverse complement strand
CGACACGGCGGCCAGCCTGACGACACAGCCAACGGTGGCGTCCGCCACCCCGGCGACGGCCAATGCCGGAACCTACACCAACACGATCACGGCCGGCGGCGCGGTCGATTCCAACTACACGATCACTTATGCCCCGGGCACGCTGACCATCAATCCTGCGCCGCTCACAGTGATAGTGAACGATGCCAGCCGCTACTACGGCGAGCCCAATCCGCCGTTCTCGGCGACGATCACGGGTTTTGTCTTCGGCCAGGATGCCTCGGTGCTGTCGGGCCTGACGCTATCGACGGTGGCAAAGCAATTCTCGCCCGTCGGCAATTACCCCATCACGTCTTCGGGGGGCACGGCCGCTAACTATGTCATCATCAGGCGGATCGACGGTACGCTGACGATCAACGCGCGCGCCGGCTGGACGGATCCGACCACCATACCGGCGCTGCGCATCGAACGCGGCATGGGAACTTGCTACAATTACGCGGTTAATACCTGCAACAAGAGCGGCTGCGCTTGTAACGATTGCTCGGGCTGTTCCAAAAATGACGCGTGCGATTGCGACACCTGCCCTGACGGGACGGACCCGCAACACCATGCGTGCCCATGCGACGAAAGTACCCTGCATCTAAACTACGGGAATCACTTGTGTAATTGCCACGCCTGCGCCTGCAAGGAATCCCGCGAGCGTCACGGGTGCGGCTGCTTCTATCGCACCGTCGGCCCGTTCTGCGGTCACTGCAGCGAGTCCGGTGTCGAAGGGCTCTCGATCAGTGGGCTGTTATGCGCCGTCGCGGGTGACCTGATCGAATGTCATAATCGGACAGTTAAGTAATGGAGGGGTTGGTGGACAAAAAGCTGGTATTGGCGATCGCGGGGTTTGCGCTTGGCATCGTCGTGGCTCTGGGCGGCTTCGCTCTCTCCAGAGACGGCAACGAAAGCACGGCGACCACTTACGGCGACTGGAAGCTCAGTTGTCCGTCGCGCAACGCCGCTTCGGCAGAATGCGCTCTCACCCAGGATATCATGCAGAGCGGCACGGGCATGACGCTCGTCCACATGCAACTGGTCGGCGGCAGCAGCAGCGGGAACCAGCTCCTGATCGTCGTGCCGCACGGTGTCCTGCTCCAGCCCGGTCTCGGATTGGTGATAGGGAGAAACCCGTTGCAGGTGCTGCGATACAAGACTTGCGACAGCGTCGGCTGTCTTGCGTATCTGCCGCTGGACTCCGCGACGCTCGATGCCCTGCGCGAAGACGACAGCGGGCGAATCGTCGTCGTTTGGCGGGACGGCAAGGAACTGGCGTATCCCTGTTCGTTCCGCGGGCTCACCAAGGGCGTCAGTGCATACGGATGGGCTTCCTTCAAACGCAGTTCCTTGCTGGGCAGGCTTCTGCCGTAGTGTCGGCAATTATAGAAAGGACCTTATCATGAGGCAGATACATTGGTCTCTTGCCATTCTGGCCACGACTTTGCTTTGCGCCGGCGGATTATCCTTTGCCCACGCGAACACGAACGGCGCCGCCGTCAGGCTGCCTTCATCGCAAACGGCTCAGACGCCCGCGCAGCAAGTTGCCCAGGCGTCCGAACCGCAATCGGCTCAGGCGCCCGTGCCGCAAGCGACGCAGGCACCGGCCCCGACCGACGTGAAGTCCTTTGACGACTGGACGGTGAGGTGCTTCCCCATCAAGTCTCTCGCACAGTGCGACCTGTTCCAGGCGACGGTGGATAAGGCTACGCAACGGCGCATCGTGAGCACGTCGATCGCCTACGTGCCCAGCCAGAACGGCTACATGGGGAAGATCATCATCCCCCTGGGCGTGGAGGTTGCGGGCGGCATCACGATCAATGTCGACAAATACAAGAGTGCGGTTCTGGCGATCACCCGCTGCGAAGACGACGGATGCTATATCGAGGTCCCGTTGGATGCCGTGCTGATCGAGAAACTGACCGCCGGCAAGACCGCAGGAATTGCCGTTACGTTGACGACCGGAGGTCATGCAACATTGCCGCTTTCTCTGCGCGGTTTCTCAGGTGCCCTGGCTGAGATGAAACAACTTGCAGTAGAGAAGGCCAGATAGCCGATTCTGCACAATAACAGGCAAGCGCACGGGGGGCTGCGCGCGATGTGCCGTGCCGGGTAATCCTGCTGCTCCCATGCGTCTTGTCGGCTCTTGCCCCGCACGGGCGAACATCAATCGGTCGCGTGCTGTCCTCCCTTGAACGACACCGTCGCCCCGGCGCGCCGCGTAACGCGCCCCCATCCTTCGCTCGCGAAGTGAGCGAAGGCGCCGATACGCTGGCGCTATCGGCCGCCGTAGCCCGCAGGGCGAAGGCGGACTGGTTGCCGCGAGCTTCGGCTGGCAAGCCGCCCTTCGCTGCTGCGCCGAAGATGCGAAACCGGACGCCTCAGACTGCAATAATATGTCGGATGACGGCCTTCAGGGCCCCAGGCGCGACAATTTTATTGCAAACTGCGTCATTTCAACGTTATTTCCGAAATTGCCATGCCCGCATTACACGGCTTATGTGTTGGCAAGGATTTGGGCTTATCCCCGGAACCCTCGGTGTTGGAAAAAGGAAATGGCGCTGCCGCCGGAACAAGGTCTGTACGACCCGCAACACGAGCATGACTCGTGCGGCGTCGGCTTTGTCGTCAACATCAAGGGCGCCAAGTCCCACGAGATCGTAGAGCAGGGACTCCAGGTTCTCTTGAACCTCGACCATCGCGGCGCGGTGGGGGCGGACCCGCTGGTCGGCGACGGCGCCGGCGTGATGATCCAGATTCCCGATGCGCTGTTTCGCGACTGGGCGGCGAATGCGGGCGTGACGCTGCCCGAGCCGGGCCGTTATGCGGTGGCGATGTGCTTCCTGCCGCGCGACGAGGCGGCGCGCGAAATCGCGGTCGGGCAGTTCGAAAAATTTCTCAAGATCGAAGGCCAGGTGCTGCTCGGCTGGCGCGACGTGCCGACAGACCCCACTGGCCTCGGCGAGACGGTGCTCGCGGGCATGCCGCTGATCCGCCAGGCGGTGATCGGCTGGGGTCCCAACATCCGCGACGAGGCGGCCTTCGAGCGCAAGCTGCTGGCCGCGCGTAAGCAGACGCAGAATCCTCTGGCGACCCTGGCCAAGAAACACAAGAACCCGGCCGTCACGAACTTCTACATTTCGAGCCTTTCGACCCGGACGCTCGTCTACAAGGGCCAGCTCCTGGCGCCGGACGTCGAGCGCTTCTATCTCGACCTCAAGAACCCGCTGACCACCAGCGCCTTTGCGATGGTGCATCAGCGCTTCTCGACCAACNNAACACCTTCCCGTCGTGGAAGCTGGCGCATCCCTTCCGCTTCATCTGCCACAACGGCGAGATCAACACCCTGCGCGGCAACGTCAACTGGATGAACGCGCGCCGCCGCACGATGGAATCCGAATTGCTCGGCGCCGATCTCGACAAGATGTGGCCGCTGATCCCGCACGGCCAGTCGGATACGGCCAGCCTCGACAACGCCCTCGAGCTTCTCCTGGCGGGCGGCTATCCGCTGGCGCAGGCGATCATGATGCTGATTCCGGAGGCTTGGTCGGGCAACAAGCTGATGGATGCCGAACGGCGCGCCTTCTACGAATACCACGCGGCGCTCTTGGAGCCCTGGGACGGGCCCGCCGCCATCGCCTTCACCGACGGGCGCCAGATCGGCGCCACCCTCGACCGCAACGGGCTGCGGCCCGCGCGCTTCATCGAAACCCTCGACGATCTCGTCATCATGGCGTCCGAGGCGGGCGTCCTGCCGGTGCCGGAGAACAAGATCAAGCGCAAATGGCGCCTGCAGCCGGGCAAGATGCTGCTGATCGACCTGGAAGAGGGCCGCATCATCGGCGACGAGGAGATCAAGCATCGCCTCGCCTCCGCCAAGCCCTACGACGAATGGCTGAAGGCGGCGCAATACCATCTCGAAGATCTGCCCGACGTGCCCGACGAGAACGGCAAGAAGCCGGATGCGTCGGAGCTGCTCGACCGCCAGCAGGCCTTCGGCTACACGCAGGAGGACCTGAAGTTCTTCCTGGAACCGATGGCGAAGACCGCCGACGATCCGGTCGGCTCGATGGGCTGCGACACGCCGCTGGCGGTGCTGTCGAAGAAGCCCAAGCTGCTCTACGATTATTTCAAGCAGAATTTCGCCCAGGTCACCAATCCGCCGATCGATCCGATCCGCGAGGAACTGGTGATGAGCCTCGTCTCGATGATCGGGCCGCGGCCGAACCTGCTCGGCCATCAGGCGGGCACGCACAAGCGGCTCGAAGTGCATCAGCCGGTTTTGTCGAACGCCGACCTGCAGAAAATCCGCTCCATCGAGGAGCTGGTGGACGGGGCCTTCCGCACCGCCACCATCGACTGCACCTGGCCCGCTTCGGAAGGCGCCCGCGGCCTCGACGGCGCGCTCATGCGCATCTGCATGGACGCCACCGATGCGGTGCTGGCCGATTTCAACATCCTGATCCTGTCCGACCGCGCCGTTTCGGCCGAGCGCATCCCGATCCCGGCGGCGCTCGCCACCGCCGCCGTGCATCATCACTTGATCCGCCAGGGCCTGCGCATGCAGACCGGCCTGGTGGTGGAGACGGGCGAGGCGCGCGAGGTGCATCATTTCTGCGTGCTGGCGGGCTACGGCGCCGAGGCGATCAACCCCTACATGGCTTTCGAGACGCTGGAGCAGATCAGGATCGACTCCGGCCTTTCTCTCAAACCCTCCGAAGTGCGCAAGAATTACATCAAGGCGATCGACAAGGGCGTCCTCAAGGTGATGTCCAAGATGGGCATCTCGACCTACCAGTCCTATTGCGGGGCGCAGATTTTCGACGCCGTGGGCCTCTCATCCGCCTTCATCGAGAAATACTTCACCGGCACCACGACGCGTATCGAAGGCATCGGTCTGATGGACGTCGCCGAGGAATGCGTCACGCGGCACAAGTCCGCCTACGGCGACAATCCCATCTATCGCGACATGCTGGACGTCGGCGGCAACTACGCCTACCGGCTGCGCGGCGAAGAGCACGCCTGGACGCCGCACAGCATCGCCAAGCTGCAGCATGCGGTGCGCGGCAAGAACCCGGTCGAATACCGCGCCTTCGCCGAATCCATCAACGAGCAGAGCGAGCGGCTGCTCGCTTTGCGCGGGCTGATGAAGCTGAAGACGGCGGAGAAGCCTTTGCCGCTCGACAAGGTCGAACCGGCGGCCGAGATCGTCAAGCGCTTCGCCACCGGCGCCATGAGCTTCGGCGCCATCTCGCGCGAGGCGCATGTGACGCTGGCGACGGCCATGAACCGCATCGGGGCGCGTTCCAATTGCGGCGAGGGCGGCGAAGAGGCCGAGCGCTTCAAGCCCCTGCCGAACGGCGATTCCACGCGTTCTGCCATCAAGCAGGTCGCCTCGGGCCGCTTCGGCGTCACCACGGAATATCTCGTCAACGCCGACNNCAAGATGGCGCAAGGCGCCAAGCCGGGCGAGGGCGGTCAGCTTCCCGGGCCCAAGGTGGACAAAGCCATCGCCAAGGTGCGCCACTCGACGCCGGGCGTGGGGCTGATCTCGCCGCCGCCCCA
>PMKE01000063.1 GCA_003158585.1 Alphaproteobacteria bacterium | reverse complement strand
ACCGTCTGGGGCCGCGGCTATGTGCTGCGCGATCCGGCGGAAGAGGCGGCAGCCTGACGAATAACAGGGGGCAGTAAGTAAAGGGCGCCTTCGGGCGCCCTTTTCGTTTCTACGGCAGCCCACAATCCAGCATCTTGCCGCCCTGTTCCGAGCCGATGAGAAGATGATCTCCGGCCCGTGCGGCAACGCCGGCGCCGCCGATTTCGTCCCCGCCGTTCGCATAGACCAGGGAAAACGCGTGCGGCGTGCCGCCTTCCAGATCGACGCGGAACACCTGCGACGGCGCCGGTTTTTTCGGATTGAGGTGGAACGCGTTCATGGCGAAGGCCTTGGGCTGGCCGGCGATCCACAGGCTGCCGTCGGGAGCGATGTCGATCCGGTCGAGACCCGAGGCGATGGGAAAGGCACCGGCTTCCTTGAGCCGACCCGAGAAGGAATCGCGTTCGAAGGCGAGCAGGGTGCGGGGATATTGCTCGGCGACGAACAGGCGCTGCCCGTTGGCGGCCACGCCGCGCGGCGAATTGAGTTCCTCCGCCGCGGTGACGAATTTCATGCCGTCGAAAAACAGCACATTGGCGCGCGGCAAGAGGAGAACGTCGTCCAGCCAGCGTCCCAGAACCGTGCGGCTGGTGTGCGCGTTGACGACATAGAAGCGGTCCTCGTCCACTACGGCGAGGTCGCTGGGATCGACAAGCACGTCGCTGCCGATGCTGCCGATGAGCTGAAGCTTTTTCCCCTCGGCGGCGAAGACATCGATGGCATAGCTGCCGTCGCCCTGGCGGTTGATCGCGATCAGGGTGAGGCCGCCGTCCGGCGAGCGGTAAAGGCCGATGCCGCCGGGATGGAAATCTTTGGGCGTGCCCTCGAGTTTGACGAGATGGGCACCCGGCACATCATAGGCGTAGGCGTAGATGCCGTCCTTCGCCGAGACGAAGGCGGTCTTGCCCGGCGCATCGACGGCGATGTCCCCCGGTCCCGCAATGCCCGCCACAGCGCGGCAGGTTCCGGCAAAGCCCGGCTCGACCGCAGTGAATACGCCGTGCGATTCGAGGAAACGATAGGTTACGGCCGCGGCGAAAACGAACAGCACAGCTCCCGCCGTAATGCCCAGGCGAAGCCAAGGATTGGTCTTCATCGCCCCCTCCCTATTGCGCCGGTTCTCCCGGTTCGAGCAGCCCTGCGGCGCTGGCGAATTGCAGGCCGGCGAGGCGCGCATAGAGCCCGCCTTCCGCCACCAGCTCGGCATGGCTGCCCTCGCCCACCACGCGGCCCTGGTCCATCACCACGATGCGCTTCAGCCGCTGGATGGTGGCAAAGCGGTGGGCGATGACGAGCGTGGTGCGTCCCGCCATCAGATTGGCGAGGCCCTGCTGCACCAGCCTTTCGTTCTCGGCGTCCAGCGCGCTGGTGGCCTCGTCGAGCAGCAAGAGCGGCGCATCACGCAGCATGGCCCGCGCGATGGCGAGGCGCTGGCGCTGGCCGCCCGACAGCGTGATGCCGCGTTCGCCGAGCGGAGTCTCAAAGCCCTGCGGCAAGCGCTCGATGAATTCGAGCGCGGCGGCGGCATCCGCGGCGTGTTGCACATCTTCCTCGCTCGCTTCCGGACGGCCGTAACGGATGTTGTCGGCAATGGTGCCGGAGAAGATCACCGGGTCCTGCGCCACGAAAGCGATGTGACGGCGCAACTCGGTAGGATCGAGGTCGGCGATGTCGACGCCATCGAAGGAAATCGTGCCCTGCTGTGCCGCGTAGAAGCGCAGCAATATCTGGAACACGGTCGTTTTCCCGGCACCCGACGGACCTACCAGGGCGGTGGCCTCTCCCGGCTCGATGCGCAGCGAGAAGCCGTTCAGCGCCGCATGATCGGGCCGCAAAGGATAGCGGAACGTCACTTTGTCGAATTGCACGGCGCCGCGCGCGGGCTCGGGCAACTTCTTCGGATGGGCGGGGGCGGTGATGGCGGGCGGCACCGTCAGAAGCTCGACCAAACGCTCGGAAGCGCCTGCGGCGCGCTGGAGATCGCCCCAGGTCTCGCTGATGGCCCCGACCCCGCCGGCGACGAGGAGGGCATAAAAGATGAACTGCACCAGCTGGCCGACGCTGATGGAATGGGCAAAGAAACCCTGAGGTGCCGGATTGACGACGCTCTGCGCCCCCACCCAGCCGACGGCGGCGATGCATCCGAAGATGGCGAAGATCGCCACGGCGGTCATGGCGGAGCGCGCGAAGGTGCGTCGCACGGCGATGTCGAAGGAATCCTCCACGGCGCGCGCGAAACGGGCGCGTTCGTAGTCTTCGCGGGTGAAGGCCTGCACCGTGTTCACGGCGTTGAGGGTCTCGCTGGCGTGGGCGCTGGTGCCAGCGATCTTGTCCTGACTCTTGCGGCTGAGGCTGCGCACCCAGCGCCCGAACAGGATGAGCGGGATTACCACCAGCACCACTCCCAGGATGACGAGGGTGGTGAGCTTGACGCTGGTCACGAACATCAGCGCCAGCCCGCCCCAGAACATCACGAAATTGCGCAGGGCGACCGAAGCCGAGGAACCCACCACCGTTTGCACCAGGGTGGTATCGGCGGTGAGCCGCGACAGCACCTCGCCGGTGCGCGTCACTTCGAAGAAGGCGGGGGTCAGTCCCAGCACGTGGTCGAACACGGCCTTGCGGATGTCGGCGATGACTCGCTCGCCGAGCCAGGTCACGAAGTAGTAGCGGATGGCGGTGGCGATCCCGAGCACCCCCGCAGCGATCAGGAAGAGCAGGAAGTAGTGCGAGATGACCTCGATCTGCGCCGCCGTGAAGCCCTTGTCGATCAGCTGGCGCAGCACCGCGGGCAAGACCAGCGTCATGGCCGAGGAGGCCAGCAGCGCCACGGCAGCGATAACGATGCGCCCGACATAGGGCCTGAGGAACGGCACCAGCGCGCGCAAAGGCCGCAGCGAGCGGCTTTTTGCCCTCCCCTGCGCCACGTATTGGATCTGTTCGGCGTATTCCGCGCCCGACTGCGACATGTGAATTCCCGGCTGGACTACCCCCTATATAGGAGGCAAAACCGCCCTGCGAAGCTTAAATCTTGGGGCGGGCCTGAGCTTCTTGCGCGCCCCCGGCCGATCCCCTATAAGCCGCGCCTCCGGAAAAAAGGGCCTCGGCCATGAAAAAAGGCATCCACCCCAACTACCATTTTGTGAACGTCCAGCTCAACGACGGCTCGACCTATCGCACGCGCACCACCTGGGGGACGCCCGACCAGAAGCTGACGCTCGACATCGATCCCTCGACCCACCCGGCCTGGACCGGCGGCCAGCAGCAACTGCTCGACCGCGGCGGCCGTCTGACGCGCTTCAACAAGAAGTTCAAGGATTTCGTGGGGTCGTAAGAAAATCGCGAATAGCGAATGGGGGAAACCCTATTCGCTACTGCCTATTCGCTTTTATTCAGTTTCCGCCGAAGGCCTGTTCCAGCATCGCAAGCTTGCCGCGCGCACCGGCCGGTGCACCCGCATTGCCGAACAGCACGTCGTCGAGTCGCGCGATACGGCGATAGAGGTTATCGCTGCGCGACAAGAGGTTCTGCAGCGTCGTGGGCAGGGCATCGACGCCATCCGCACCCGTTCCGAAGCAGATTTCCTTGGAGCCCAGGCGATAGCGCTCGCTCGAGGCTTCCTCGGCGAGCATGTCGCCTTCATGCACCGCGCGCTGCACCAATAGCCAGCTTGCCGCCTGCATCAGGCGCGTCGTGACGCGCATGCTTTCGCCCGCGTAGAGCATCGCCGCCTGGCGCGGCAGGTGCCGCTGTTCCTCGCGCCCGGGACCGTCGAGATAACGCGCCGTCTCCTCGACGAGCGACATGCCCTCGTCGAAGGTGCGCTGGAACAGCGCCGACCCCGTGAAGGATTGCAGAGTCATATCGCGCAGATTGTCGTCGCTCGTGTCGAGAGCCCCCATGAGACCGCCCCGCTTCGTTCCCCGCACAGAAGCTATCAACTCATTCGCCGCGCGCAAGATGCGACAGTGACTTTGTGCCGATTAAGCTTGAGCGCGGTGGCAGTAGCGCAACGTTAGCCCGTTAATGATTGACGACCGGAGCAACGCGCCATCTCGCGGCTGCGAGAGTCAACGCTTAAAAAACGCATCCGCAGCGGATTTGGTCGTCTTGCGTACGCCGATGGCTTCACGGCAGCGCGCGATCTCGGATTCGAGCGCCATGATTCGTGCCGAGAGTTCGAATTCCGACATGGCCGAAAGGTCTTCGCCGAGCACGATTTCCGGCGCTTTTTTCTTCGGCAGCAGTTCTTCCGGATCGATCGCCATTGTTTCGATTCCCTCGCAACGCTGCTAGTTTCGCGCCTGATGATACCGAGACGCAAGCTTCGACGATGTACGCCATAGAGGTGCACAATCCCGGTCCGGATTACGAGCTGACGCTCGGGGAAACCACCATGCCGCGGCCTGCGCTGGGCGAAATCCTGGTGAAGACCGCCGCCGCCGGACTCAACCGCGCCGATCTGTTGCAGGCGCGAGGACTCTATCCGCCGCCGCCCGGCGCGCCGTTAACGCTTGGCCTCGAAGTGTCCGGAGAAGTTGTGGAAACGGGCCGAGACGTCGCCGGGTGGAAAGAAGGCGACAAGGTGTGCGGGCTGCTGGCGGGCGGAGGCTATGCGGAATACGCGGTTATTGCCGCGGAATGCGTATTGCCCGTCCCCTCCGGGGTTGTGCTCGCCGATGCCGCGGCCCTGCCGGAAGCCTTCTTCACCGTATGGACCAACCTGTTCGACACGGCGCGGCTGGCGCCGGGGGAAAGCGTTCTCATCCACGGCGGCTCAAGCGGCATCGGCACTGCAGCGATTCAATTGTGCGCCGCACGCGGATTAACGGTGTTCGCCACGGCGGCCAGTGTTGAGAAATGTTCTGCGTGCGAGTCGCTGGGCGCGGCTCGTGCGATCAACTACCGCAGCGAGGATTTCGTCGAGGCGGTCCTGACGGCGACCGGCGGGGCGGGTGTGGACGTGATCCTGGACATGGTGGGCGGCGACTATATCGAGAAGAACTTCCGCGCCGCGGCGCTGAGGGGCCGCATCGTCAACATCGCCTTCCAGCGGGGCACGACGGCTACGGTGAACTTCGCCCCGATGCTTGCCAAGCGCCTCAGCTTCGCCGCTACGACGCTCCGTTCACGGACAAATTCTGAGAAGGGCGCCATCCGCGACGCGCTGCTGCGCGAAGTCTGGCCGCTGATCGAGGCGGGCCGGATCAAGCCGGTGATCGACTCGCGCTACCCACTCGCCGAAGCCGGCGCCGCCCATGAACGAATGGCGAAAAATGAGCATATCGGGAAGATATTGCTGACGATGCCCTCTTCCCCTTTCCGCTGATCCCCGCTAAAACCCCTCCATTCCTCGAAAGGTGAAGCCTTGCGAGGTCGGGTGGAGCGGTGAACGCTCCCCCGGCATAGGGAGAAGTTTTATGGCCGCCGAACAAAAACCTTTGATGCCCAAAGCCACCGCCGTCTGGCTGGTGGAGAACACCTCGCTCACTTTCGACCAGATCGCCGATTTCTGCGGTTTGCATCCGCTCGAAGTGAAGGGCATCGCCGACGAGGACGTCGCCAAGGGCATCAAGGGCATGGACCCGGTGTCCGCCGGCCAGCTGACGCGCGAGCAGATCGAGGAGGCCGAGAAGAGCCCCAAGGTCCGCCTCAAGATGGCACCGCCCAAACACAAGATGCCCGTGGTCAAGCAGAAGAAGGCCCCGCGCTACACGCCCGTCTCGAAGCGCCAGGACAAGCCCGATGCGGTCTACTGGCTGTTGCGCAACCATCCCGAATTCGCCGATGCCGACATTATCAAGCTGGTCGGCACCACCAAGGCGACCATCCAGAAGATCCGCGAGCGCTCGCACTGGAACGCCACCAACATCAAGGCGGTCGATCCGGTGACGCTGGGCTTATGTTCGCAGCTCGAACTCGATCTGGCGGTAAGCCGCGCGGCGGCAAAGAAGGAGCGCGCCATGAAACGCGCCGCCAAGGCGGGCGCCACGCTCAAGCCCGTGCAGGATGCTCCGGGAACGGGACCTCAGCCGGAGGTGACGCCGGAAGCGGAAACGCCGGCTACCGCCGAGGACTTGCCGGAGCAGGCCGACGACGAAGCCGGCGAGAATTGAACGCCGCCGGGGCGGCACCGCCGCCCCGGTGCGCCGATTTCTATTTCGCGAATTCGACCGACTGCCACATGTCGTCGCCGACGAAGGTGCGGTACTTGTCGAAGCCCTCGACCATGCCCTTCTGCTGATCTTCGGACATCAAGGCGGTCATGGCGGCTTCCATGTCCTGGTCGCGCTTCTTGTTGGGATCGAGCATGCCGAAGCTGGTCAGATGCTCGACGAGCAGCACATTGGCTTGGCCGTCGGCTGCGTTGACCTTCACCATGACGTCGTACATGTCGATGAGGCCGTGCTGTTTGGCGTATTCCTCGCCGGGCACCCAGACCTTCTTCAATCCCGTGAGATAGTCGTCGATGTGGTTGGGGTCGACCTTGACGGCAGTAACCTGCCACACGCCCTTCTTCGGCGACCAGTCGACCCAAGGCTTGGCCACGGCCGGTACTGTCAGGGCGAGCGCGATCGCGCCCGCGAAAAGTATGGATTTCATAAGCCCTCCAGAAGTTTAATTGCTAATAAGGTGCATTATATGTTTCTGCCGGGCGCATATCAACGGCAGGCATAGTCCAGAGCCGTAACGGAACGGGGCGATCATCCCGAAAACAAAGGACAAATTGTACCTTACGCCACCTTGGACTCGTCGCCTTTGCGCGGGTCGAGTTCGAGGGAGGTGGGCGAGCCTTCGTGGGGTAGCGGGGAGAATTTCTCGCGGAACTCGGCACCCGCCGCTTCCTTCTGACGAAGGCGCACCAGGGTGAAGCCCACGAGCGCGATGTGCACCGCCGCCGTGAAGAAGAAGAGCGCGGGCGCGCCGAAAATATCCATCACACTCGCGGCGCAGGTCGGCCCCAGAACCGAGGCGATCGAATTGATCAGCAGCAGCGTGGCGGACGACTCTACGAAGGACTCGCGCGGGATGCGGTCGTTGGCGTGCGCGACGGAAAGCCCGTAGAGCGGCAGCATCAAGACACCGAAGACGCCGATGGAGGACAGCAGCAACACGCGGCCGTGGCCGACGAACAGCGCGATCAGAATTCCGGCGGTGGCGGCAAGCGTACAGGTTCCGGCGATGACATAGCGCCGGTCCATGCGGTCGGAGAGACGCCCCACCGGCACCTGCACCAGCGTGCCGCCCAGAGTGAAGGCCACCATGAAGAGCGCGATGGCTCCGCTCGAAAGTCCCTGGGCCTGGGCATAGACAGGCCCCATCGTCCAGATCGCGTTGTTGGCAAGCCCGACCGCGATGCATCCCGCTACGCCCACCGGCGAGATGCGGTAGAGTCGCAGCGGGCGCAACACCGGCACCGGCGCAGGCGCCGGCTGCTTGAGCTGCGTCAACCCCACCGGAATGAGGCAGAGCGCGTAGAAGATCGTCGCCAGGCTGAACAGCACGAAGCTTCCCGGCCGCGCCGTGGCGAACAGAAGCTGCCCGATCATGAAGCCCGCGAAGTTCACGCTGAGATAGGAGGCAAAAACGCTGCCGCGCGACTCGTTACCGGCGCGGTCGTTCAACCAACTCTCCAGCACCATGTACATGTTGGCCGCGGCAAAGCCGAACAGCGCGCGCATGACGATCCAGGAGGTCACGCCGACGAGGATCGACTGCATCAGCGTCGCCGCGGCGGCGATTCCTGCGCACACAGCGAAGGTGCGGATGTGCCCTACGCGCGCCAGCCAGCGCGGCCCCGTGAAGCAGCCGATGACGAAGCCGGCGAAATAGGCCGAGCCGATGACGCCGATGGCGAGCGTCGAAAAGCCCTCCATATGCGCGCGTACCGGGATCAGCGTACCCAACAGTCCGTTGCCGACCAGGAAGATCAAGGTCGTGAACAGGATTGCGGCGACGGAGGCGATCTGCGGGATCATGGGGCCGATCCATCGCGCCCGGTTGGGGCGCTTTCGTGACCGGGGACTTGCAGGGGACGCATGGCGGCCTTGAACTTACATGAGAGTTGCCACGGCGACGATTCCGAGCACAACGGCGGCAAGGAAAATGATCAGGGCCGCTTCCATGTACTTGTCGAGAATGGCCTTGGCCTGCTCGCCGAACCAGTAGACCAGCAGCCCTTCGATGACCACGAAGCGCACCGTACGGGCCAGCGCCGCATAAAATACAAAAGCCGCAAACGGCACATTGGCGAGGCCCGCCGAGATCGTCACCAGCTTGAAGGGAATCGGCGTCAGGCCCTGGACGGCGATGAGATAGGCGTGGGCGCCGTACTCGGCGCGCAGCGTTTCGATGCGTGCCACCGGAAAATGGAAGGCATGGACGATCCACACCCCCAGTGTGTCCCAGAACAAAGCGCCAATGGCATAGCCGAAGCAGCCGCCGATCACCGACCACAGGGCGCACCAAGCGGCGAGATGGAAGGCCCGCTTGCGGTTCGCCAGCATCATGGGCAGCAGCATGACGTCGGGAGGGATGGGGAAGCACGAGGCTTCCGCGAAGGCAAAGCCGGCCAGCGCCGCCCAGGCGTGCTTGCCTTGGGCGTTCTTCATCATCCAGCCGTAAAGCGCGCGCAAAGGCCCGCCGCGCTGCCCGCCCGATGTCTCCGCCATGCGCTTCCACCCCTGTGAGCGTGCCTTCCTAGCAATCGCCTTCCCCAAGGTCCATGCGCCTTGCCGTCCTTCAATGGCAGCATCCGACGGGCGCCGCGCCGCAGGCATTAACAGCCGGTTAAAGTTCGCTTGTTACCCTCTCGGAATGAGCGGGGAATACTCACGGCCGGAAGTCGCCAGCTTGGCGGAGCTTCACACCCTTGCCGAACGGGAGGGCTGGGGCGTCGTTTGCGATACCGCTTGCCGTTTCGGGACGCCGGAGCTCGAGGACTTCCACGTATTGTGGCGCAGCAAGGCCGAATATGGCCTGCCCTACCGCAGCGAGATGACGCCGCAGTTGTTGAAGCCATATCTGAGATACCTGACATTGCATGAGCGCGTCGTGCAGTCCGACGGCTCGCGTTTTTATCGCGTACGACTGATGGGTGATGCCATAGTGCGTATCGCGGGCGCGGCCACGGGCGACACCTACGACCGTTTCCTGCCGCCCCGGGGCATACGCAAGTGGAACGCCATGAACGATGCCATGCTCGCCCATGGCAAACCAGTGCGTGTGCTGGTGCGCGCCGAATCCTTCGGCAAGGCCTATCTCGTCGGCGAGTTCTTCTCGGGGCCGCTGCGCACGGCGGACGGCGCGGCCGACCTGATTGCCTCCGTCGGACGCTTCGACGTTGCGCGCCGCTGGGACAAATTCGTGGCCCAAGCCCGGGCCTGCGCCGAAGCCTGAACTGCCTCCTTTAACACTGTTTGTATCCAACAAGCGCTTATGGCGCCTTTTGATTCCGCGCGCACGCAAAAGAGAAATCCGGCCGAAAGATTGAATCGTACCGAGTCACTGTTTTGTAGCTTGACACTTGCGGGTCGGGGGATTTCGGTACGCCGATGACCACCCGGAGAATGGAATGCGTCTGCTCCTCATCAATCCGAAAGTGCCGGAGAGCTTCTGGAGCTTCAAATGGGCGGTCCATTCGATCCTGCCGGGCAAGCGCGCCGTCAATCCGCCGCTGGGGCTGGCAACCGTCGCGGCCCTAAGCCCGGATGACTGGCAGGTCGAGATCGTCGACGAGAACGTCGAGCCGGTGCCGCTCGATCCCGCGGCCGACGTCATCGGCATCGGCGGTATGGGCGTGCAGGGGCCGCGCCAACGCGAGCTGATCGATTACTATCGCCGGCGCGGTCATTACGTGGTTGTCGGCGGGGCCTCGGCCTCGCTCTGCCCGGAGAAATTCGAAGGCCTGGCCGACACCGTCGTCGCCGGCGAAGCCGAATACATCTGGCCGGAATTCTGCCGCGACTTCGCGGCGGGAAAGCCCAAGCCGTTCTACCAGGAAACCGGAACCGTCGATCTGGAGCACTCGCCGGTGCCGCGCTTCGATCTGTTGAAGCTGCCGCTTTATGCCAACGCCACGCTGCAATATTCGCGAGGCTGCCCCTATACCTGCGAGTTCTGCGACATCATCGTGATGTTCGGCCGCAAGCCGCGCATGAAAAGCCCTGAGCAGATCGGCCGCGAACTCGACGCGCTGCACGGCCTCGGCATGTCTTCGGTCTTCTTCGTCGACGACAACATGATCGGCAACAAGAAAGCGGCCAAGCAGCTGCTGTCTTATATCGCCGGCTGGCAGAAGGATCACGGCCGTCCGTTCTCCTTCGGCACCGAAGCCTCGATCAATCTGGCGCAGGACGAGGACTTGATGAGCCTGATGCACGCCGCCAATTTCAATTGGGTGTTCATCGGCATCGAATCGCCCGAT
>PMKE01000128.1 GCA_003158585.1 Alphaproteobacteria bacterium | reverse complement strand
CCGCCCCACATGGTGGCGATCCAACTGAACACCTTGATGCCCGTCGGCACGGCAATGACCATCGTGGCAAAGACGAAATAGGCCCGCGTGTCGACCGACAGGCCGGTCGTATACATGTGGTGCGCCCACACCAGAAAGCCGATGAAACCGATGGAAACCATCGCGTAGGCCATGCCGAGATAGCCGAACACCGGCTTCCTGGAGAAGGTCGAGACGATGTGGCTGATCATGCCGAAGCCCGGCAGGATCAGGATGTAGACCTCCGGGTGGCCGAAGAACCAGAAGAGGTGCTGGTAGAGCACCGGATCACCGCCGCCCGCCGCATTGAAGAAGCTGGTGCCGAAGTGGCGGTCTGTCAGCAGCATGGTGATGGCGCCCGCCAGTACCGGCAGCGACAGCAGCAGCAGGAAGGCCGTCACCAGGATCGACCACACGAACAGAGGCATCTTGTGCAGCGTCATGCCCGGCGCGCGCATATTGAGGATGGTGGTGATGAAGTTGATGGCGCCTAGGATCGAAGAGGCGCCCGCGATATGCAGCGCGAAGATGGCGAGGTCCATCGCCGGTCCCGGCGAGCCGTAGGTGGAAAGCGGCGCGTACAACGTCCAGCCGCCGCCCACACCCATGCCGCCGGAATCGCCCTCGACGAACATGCTCATGATGAGCAGCGTGAAGGAAAACGGCAGCAGCCAGAACGAAATGTTGTTCATGCGCGGAAAGGCCATGTCCGGCGCGCCGATCATCATCGGCACCAGCCAGTTGCCGAAGCCGCCGATCATCGCCGGCATAATCATGAAGAACACCATGATGACGCCGTGGCCGGTGACCAGCACGTTGAAGGTGTGCGGGTTGGAGAATATCTGCAGGCCGGGCTCCATCAGCTCGGCGCGCATCAGCATCGACAGGATGCCGCCGACGACGCCGGCGCAGATCGCGAACACCAGGTACATCGTGCCGATGTCCTTGTGGTTCGTGGAATAGACGTAACGCCGCCAGCCGTGCGGGTGGTGTTCGTGCGTGTGAGCGATGTCCGCCATGTCGTTGTCCCGCTATTTCGCAGCGACGCGCACGGCGCCGTCGATGTCCGCGTACTTCTTCTTGGCCGCCTTCAGCCAGGCGTCGTATTCCGCCTGCGGCACTACCTTCACCTCGATCGGCATGAAAGCGTGGTTGGCACCGCACAGCTCGGAGCACTGGCCGTAATAGGTGCCGAGCCTGGTCGCCTTGAACCAGGTATGGTTGAGGTGTCCGGGGATGGCGTCCATCTTCACCCCGAAGGCCGGAACCGCCCAGGAATGGATCACGTCGGAGGCGGTGGTCACGACCTCGACCACCTTGTTCACCGGCACGACCAGCGGGTTGTCGACGCCGAGCAGACGCGGCTCGCCCGCTTTCTTCGCCGCCGCGTCGGTCAGCATGTTGGAGTCGAACTGGAAGTTGCCGTCCTTCGGAAAGGCGTAGGTCCAGTACCACTGGCGTCCGATCACCTGAACGGTGAGGTCTGGGGTCGGGATGTCAGCCTCGAAAAAGAGCAGCTTGAAGGACGGGATGGCGATCAAGACCAGAATGATGACCGGAACGCCGGTCCACACCACTTCTAAAATCGTGTTGTGATGCACCTTGGAGGGGACCGGATTGGCGCGGCTGTTGTAGCGCAACATCACCCACACCAGGAGCGCCGCCACGAACAGGCAGATTGCCGTGATGACGTACAAAAGCAGGCGGTGGAAATCCTCGATCTGCGCCATCACGGGCGTCACCGCCGGCTGGAGGCCGAGTTGCCAGTTGTGCGGCACGGCCGCCTCTGCCCAGCCCGCCAAGGCCGTCAGCACGATGGCGGAAGTGGCAAACCTGCGGAGGAACATCGAGAACCTCGTAGTAATACGGACTTGCGCTGGAATCGTGCCTATGGGGCTAGACTTTAATAATTCCAATTCGAGATATTATGTGCGATTAAGTCTTAGAATGACTGCGACTTGTAGCCGCTGCTGCCGCAGCGGCGCGGTTGCACGCCAGGACGGGCGGCCTCATATCTTGACGCCCCGTCAAAGCACTTAAGAAAGGTTCCCGATGGCTGCCGACCTCTTCTTCGCCAGAACCGGAATGGACCGGGGCTGCGTCCAGACCAAAATCGACGAGGCCCTGAAGGGCGCCGACGACGGCGAGCTGTTCCTGGAATACTGCCAGAGCGAATCCTTTTCCTTCGACGACGGGCGGCTGAAGGCGGCGAATTTCGACACCACGCAAGGTTTCGGACTGCGCTCGGTCTGCGGCGAGGCCACCGGCTACGCCCACGCCAACGAGCTGTCGGAAGAGGCCATCGACCGCGCCGCCAAGACCGTGCGCGCGGTGGCGGCGGGTCACTCGGGCGTCGCGTCGGCAGCCCCTACCCGCACCAATGTGAAGCTCTATCCCGACCTCGATCCGCTTCAGACCGCCATCTTCGAGAAGAAGGTGAAGCTGCTGGAAGACATGAACGCCTATGCGCGCAGCAAGGATGCGCGCGTGCGGCAGGTGTCGTGCTCGCTGACGGGCGAATGGCAGAGCATCGAGATCATCCGCGCGGGCGGCGAGACTTATCGCGACGTGCGCCCGCTGGTGCGACTCTATGTGGGCGTGGTGGTGGAAGAGAACGGGCGGCAGGAATCCGGCAGCTTCGGCGGCGGCGGACGCGGCGGCTATGAAACTTATCTGACGACGGAATACTGGCAGGGCGCCATCGACGAAGCGCTGCGTCAGGCGCTGGTGAATCTTGGGTCGGTGCCGGCCCCCGCGGGCGAGATGACGGTGGTGCTCGGGCCGGGCTGGCCCGGCATCCTGCTGCATGAAGCCATCGGCCACGGCCTGGAAGGCGACTTCAACCGCAAGAAGACGAGCGCGTTTTCGGGACTGCTCGGCGAGCGTGTGGCGGCCAAGGGCGTGACGGTGGTGGACGACGGCACCATCGGCGGGCGGCGCGGCTCGCTCACCATCGACGACGAAGGCACACCCACCTCGCGCACCGTGCTGATCGAGGACGGCATCCTCAAAGGCTACATGCAGGACCGCCAGAACGCGCGGCTGATGGGCATGAAACCCACCGGCAACGGACGGCGCGAGAGCTTCGCAAGCCCGGTGATGCCGCGCATGACCAACACCTTCATGCTGGCGGGCGACAAGACGCGCGAGGAAATCCTCGCCAGCGTCAAGCGCGGCGTCTATGCGACGAATTTCGGCGGCGGCCAGGTGGACATCACCAACGGCAAGTTCGTCTTCTCCTGCACCGAGGCGTATCTCGTGGAGGACGGCAAGGTGGGCGCGCCGATCAAGGGCGCAACCCTCATCGGCAACGGCCCGGACGCCCTGACGCGCGTCGCCATGATCGGTAACGACATGCAGCTCGACAGCGGCATCGGCACCTGCGGCAAGAACGGCCAGTCCGTGCCCGTGGGCGTCGGCCAGCCGACACTGCGAATGGACGGGCTGACGGTAGGCGGGACGGCGGCGTAGAGCTCCGGCAGAACGTGGCTCTGATCTACAAGATTTGCCACAAGAAGGAATGGACCCAGGCGGTGCACGAGCACATCTATGCGGGATCGGCCAAAGACCGCGAAGACCGCTTCATCCACTTCTCGGCCGCCGAACAGGTGCCGGGCACGCTGGCGCGTTATTATGCGCAGGCGGGCGATCTGGTGCTGGTGGCCGTCGATCCGGCGACGCTCGGCCATGCGTTGCGCTACGAGCCCTCGCGGGACGGCGCGCTGTTCCCGCATCTCTACGGCACGCTGCCGCTCAGTTTCGTGAAATGGGTGAGGCCCATCAGGCGACTGCCCGACGGCAGCTTCGCGATCCCGAAAGAATGCGTGTGATGCGGGGCTGGAAAATCCGCAATCGAGTACTTAGATAGGCACTGATCCACACCGGAGGTCTTCAATGCATTACAGAATGCTCGGCAATACGGGATTCTTCGTTTCGGAAATCTGCCTCGGCACCATGACCTTCGGCGGCAAGGGTTTTTTCGCAGCCGTGGGTCAGGTGCCTCAAAAGGACGTGACGGCGATCGTGGCGCGCGCGCTCGAAGCAGGCGTCAATTTCATCGACACCGCCGACGTCTATTCCGAGGGCATGGCGGAGACATTCCTCGGCCAGGCGCTCAAGGACATCGGCGTCAAGCGCTCCGACGTCGTCATCGCCACCAAGGCCTACGGCCGCATGGGGCCCGGTCCGAACGACACCGGCGCCAGCCGCGGGCACATCATGGACGCGGTGGAGAGAAGCCTGGAGCGGCTCCAGACCGATCACATCGACCTCTATCAGATCCATGCGCAGGACCTCGCAACGCCGGTCGAGGAAACGATGCAGGCGCTCGACGACCTCGTGCGGCGCGGCATTGTGCGTTACGTGGGCGTCTCCAACTGGCAGGCGTGGCGGATCATGCAGGCGCAAGGCATCGCCGACAAACGCGGCTGGGCACGCCTCGAAACCCAGCAGGCCTATTACTCCATCGCCGGACGCGACCTCGAACGCGAGCTGGTTCCCATGTTGCAGGACCAGAAGATGGGTCTTCTGGTGTGGAGCCCGTTGGCGGGCGGCATCCTGTCGGGCAAGTTCGGCCCCGGCAGCGAGGGACCGCAAGGCGCACGCCGCACCAGCTTCGATTTCCCGCCGGTGGAAAAGGAGCAAGTCTGGAAGCTGGTTGAGGCCATGCGCGAGATCGGCAAAGCGAAAAACGCAAGCCCCGCGCGCGTGGCACTGGCCTGGGTGCTGTCGAGGCCGTTCGTCACCAGCGCGATCGTCGGCGTGAAGACGCTGGAACAACTAGACGACAATCTCGCGGCGGCAGAGCTGACCTTCACCGCCGCAGAACTGGAGAAACTCGACGCCCTCTCCGCGCTGAAACCCGAATATCCCGGCTGGATGGTGGAACGCCAGAACGACGAACGGCGCAAACCCGGCACAAAATAGCCGTAGCCGGGGTCGATGATACGGCTGTCAGCCCGAAGGAGAATGGGGTACATCCTGCGGTAAGACGGTGGGACAGAATGAAGGAGAGCCGAATGCGAATCTTGTTCTTGGCCGCCGCGCTTGCGGCCCTGACCTCCGCCGCGAATGCCGAGGACTGGATCGCCATATGCTACGGGCAAGACGTTCAGTACACCCAGACCATCGGCGGCAAAGGCTTTTTCCACGTCGCCAACAACAACGGCACCTACGACACCCAGAAACTGGTGCAGTCGTACTACGACGGCAATATCGTGTGCGGCACGGCCGACACGCGGGCGCCGCGGGCCAACTCCGAGGTTTCCGAGGTGTGCGCGGACAAGGCGAAGAAGACGATCTCGGTCATGTACCTGAACGACACGCAACACCGCATCGCCCCCGAGAACGCCAAGCTGTTCTGCACGGCGCGCGTCAGCGTGTACTGAGCAGTCGCTGCGGGATCACGCCCGCAGTATCGCGATCAGAGGAAATTATACTCGGTGAACAGCGGCGAGAGGTCCTTGCCCCAATCCGTGCGGTAGTACTGAAGCAATTCTTCGGCCCGCGTGGTGCCGCGCGCCACCAGTTCGCGCAGCGGTGCGAGGAAGCCATCCTCCGTCATTCCTGCGCCGTCTTCCGCGGCGCGGCGCTTCAAGCCTTCGGCGGAGATTTCCAGCATGCGGTGCGCCAGCTCCCAGACGCTGGTCTTGCGGAACGGCGTCTTGAAGGCGAGATGGGGCACGGCATCGCGCATCGCCTGGCGCTCTTCCGCCGTCCAATCCTTGACCAGGTCCCAGGCGGCGTCGAGCGCGGTCTGGTCGTAGAACACGCCGACCCATAGCGCCGGCAGAGCGCAGATGCGCCGCCAGGTGCCGCCGTCGGCGCCGCGCATTTCGAGGAACCGCTTGAGGCGCACTTCGGGGAAGATCGTCGTCATATGGTCCGCCCAGTCGGACATTTGCGGCTCGATATGCTTCACCTCGGGGATTTTGTGTTCCAGGAAATCGCGGAAGCTCCTGCCCGCCACGTCGATGTATTTGCCGTCGCGGTAGACGAAGTACATCGGCACGTCGAG
>PMKE01000138.1 GCA_003158585.1 Alphaproteobacteria bacterium | reverse complement strand
CTCGGTGCCGATGCGCCATTCGGATTTCGGCTTGCAGCCCTCGGCGAGGTAGCGCACGAGGTCGTCACGCGACTCGATCGGTCCGCCGGCGGACTGCGGAATGGACATCTCGACACCTTTTCCGGGCGGTTGCCCCTTGAACGCTGCACTTATGCGCACCGCGTATGTAGGAATGACGCCAGCTTACGGCAAGGTGCCCTTCAGCACCAATCGCCCAGAACCGCCTGCCAAATCGCCAGCGCCGCCAAGGCGGCCGTGTCGGCGCGCAAGATGCGTGCGCCCAACGAGACAGGCACAACGAAGTCGCATTCTCGCAAGGCGGCCCGTTCCGCGGGATCGAAGCCCCCTTCCGGCCCCGTGAGGACGGCCCACGGCCCCTTGGGCGCGGCGCGCAGCGCTTCGGCTGTTGGAGGAGCCTCCCCGGCCTCATCGCAAAACAGGATGCGCCGCTCCCGCGGCCATGTTTCCAGCAGCTTGTCGAAAGCGAGCGGCGCACGCACCTCGGGCACCGTGAGGCGTCCGGACTGCTCGGCCGCCTCCACGGCATTGGCGCGCAGACGCACAATGTTGACGCGAGACACGATAGTGCGGCGCGTGATAACCGGTTGCAGAGCGCGGACGCCCAGCTCGGTCGCTTTCTGCGCGATGTAATCGGCGGGTGTCTTCTTCACGGGAGCGAAGACGAGCCACAGGTCCGGCACTTCGGTCTGCTGCGCCAGCTGCTTCTCGCATTCCAGCACGCAGGCGCGCTTCGAGGTTTGGACGATGCGCGCCAGCCATTCGCCGTCGCGTCCGTTAAAGAGGCCGACGCGGTCGCCCGCCTTGGCCCGCATGACATGCAGGAGGTAATGCGCATGGCCTTCGCCGGTATCGAGGCGCAATCCCGCGCCCAGCGGCGCTTCCACATAAAGGCGGACCTTGCCGCCGGGATGGTTCAGTTCACTGCTCATGCAATCTGTCGAAGGCGTTCGAGAGGACACGTTTGACGGCGAGAGAGTCGCCGCCGGTCACATCATACTCGTCCAGCAGCAATTCGTTCTTGCCGTTGACGTGACACCTGACGCGAGCCGTTCCTTGAGGCAAATCGTGGCGCTCCGCCACGCCGCAGATGTAATCGGTCATGCCGCCCTCGCAACCGGCGAGGCCTTTCTTCCGGCCGTAGAGCGGCGCGCATTCGGACCACGGACGCACCCAGCGATGCCGGGCGTACTCAACGTCGAGGATTCCCGCGGGAAAATCCTCCACCGTTTCGCCCCGGAAAAGCCCGACGCACAGGCACTGTCCGGCCTGCCATTGCGGATGGACGGACAATGCTGTGACCACGCGGCGGACCGGCGCGGCCGCAAGCTCGGCCTCGCGCCGCTCGCTCGGGCCGCAACAGGCCAGCAGCGCCGAGGCGGCAAGCACAAGCAGCGTGCGTTCCAGCATCGCCGGTGGCATATAGACTCCGCTGTCCAAGGCTACCCGTACTATGACGCACAATCCGGCTGCTTTGTCCAAGCCCGCCGACGCCGTCGCGGCGGCGTTGGTGGACCGCGCCCCGCCCCGCATCCAGCCCTATCTCAGGCTGATGCGCCTCGACCGGCCGATCGGCACCTGGCTGCTCTATTGGCCGTGCGTGTTCGGACTGGTGCTGGGCGCCTGCGCCGAGAGCCGCCCCTTCGGCACGCTGCACGACATCTGGTACGTCGTTTTGTTCGCACTGGGCGCCATCGTCATGCGCGGCGCCGGCTGCACCTACAACGACATCGTGGACCGCGAGTTCGACGCCCAGGTGGCGCGCACGCGCGGACGCCCGATCCCTTCGGGCGCAGTGAGCGTGCGGCAGGCGTGGCTGTTCGCCTTCGGACTGTGCTTCGTGGGGTTGTTGATCCTCCTCCAGTTCAACCTGTTCGCCGTGGCGCTGGGCGCAGGATCGCTGCTCTTGGTCGCCGCCTACCCTTTCATGAAGCGGATTACCTGGTGGCCGCAGGCCTGGCTGGGGCTGACCTTCAACTGGGGCGCCGTGCTCGGCTTTGCGGCGCAGACGGGCACACTCGATACGGCCGATGTCATGCTCTATGCGGGGCTGTTCTGCTGGACTCTCGGCTACGACACGATCTACGCCCACCAGGACAAGGACGACGACGCGCTGATCGGCGTGAAGTCCACCGCACGGCTGCTCGGCACGCGCTCGCGCGAGTGGATCTTGGGCTTCTACGCCGTCGCCTTCACGCTGATCCTGGCGGCGGGTTTCGCCGAGCATGAAGGCTGGCCGTTCGTCTTCCTACTGCTGGCCGCGGGCGCCCATATGATGTGGCAGGTGAAGACGCTCGACATCGACGATCCGGCCGGATGTCTCAAGCTGTTCCGCGCCAACCGCGACACGGGACTGTTGATCGCCCTCGCCATGATCGTGCCGACCTGGATAGGCTGACGCGAGAGTATGCCTTTAAGGCTTGATCGTGCTCTCCTCGAGATGAAGCGTCGCCGTGGCGCCGATGTCGGCTGACGAACCGCCGAGGCCGAGCGCGTAATCGCCGGCCGCTACGCGCCACAGCTGCGCGGCAGTGTCGAAGGAAGCAAGCAGGCGCGGATCGAGCGTCAGCGTCATGTGCCGCGTCTCGCCCGGCTTCAATTCCACCTTCTGGAACGCCACCAGACGCACCGACGCACCCGGAGGCGTGGCATAGACCTGTGCCGTCGCCTTGCCCTTGCGCTTGCCCGTGTTCGTCACATCGAAGCTCACGCTGAGCGGCGTTGCCGCCGCGGCGAGGCCGCTGTAGCCGAAGGTGGTGTAGGAAAGCCCGTAACCGAAGGGGAACAGCGGCTTGAGGTTCTTCGCCGCGAACCATTTATAGCCGACATCGGCGCCTTCGATGTTGTAGTCCACGTCGAACAGCGTTTCGGTCGGGGTCAAGCGGTTCGACGGCTGGATGAGGTCCTTGCCCGGAATGACCGGACGCGGCAACTGGCTTTCGCTCTGCGGGAAGGTGATGGGCAGACGGCCCGAGGGATTTACTTTGCCGAACAGGATGCGCGCGATGGCGTGCGCCCCGCGCTGGCCGGGGTACCAGGCTTCCAGCACTGCACCCGCCTTGTCGAGCCACGGCATCGCCACCGGATTGCCCGTCTCCAGCACGACGATGGTATGCGGATTGGCGGCGGCGACGGCCTCCACCAGCGCGTCCTGGTTGCCCGGCAGGGAAATGTCCGGCGAGTCGATGCCCTCGCGCTGCCATTGCTGGACGAAAACCACCGCGATGTCACTGGCGCGTGCCAGCGCGACGGCCGACGCGATGTCGCCGCCGTCGTCGAACTTCACGACGGCGCCGCGCGCTTCGGCCTTGATGGTTGAGAGTGGTGACGGCGGATCGTAGACCATCGTCTCCATCGGAATGCGGCCGCCCCCGCTCACCGCACCGCCGACCAGGATTTCGTCTGTGGCCGGATTGTTTCCTATGGGGATCACCTGGGAAGAACCGCCGCCCGACAGCACCCCCACATCGGCGTGCCCGCCGATCACCGCGATGCGCCGTGCCTTGGCACCGAGCGGCAGGAGGTTCCCGTCGTTCTTCAGAAGCACGATGCCTTCCTCGGCGGCACGCTGCGCCACCTCGGCGCCCTTCTTGACGTCGATGGGCTTGGGCTTGAGCGGATGATCGAACAGACCCTTGGCGAACATGCTGCGCAGGATGCGATGCACCATATCGTGGAAGCGCGCTTCGGAAACCGAGCCGTCCGCGAGGGCCTTGTTCAGCGCCTCGCCGAAGAAGTCCTCCCGGTCGAAGACCCAGGCGGATTCCTGATCGAGACCGTTATTCGCGGCGTTAGCGGTGGAATGCACGCCGCCCCAGTCGCTCATCACATAGCCGGGAAACTTCCAGTCGCCCTTCAGCACCTTGTTGAGCAGGAAGTCGTTCTCGCAGGAATAGACACCGCCCACCCGGTTGTAGGCGCACATGATCGAACCGGGATCGCCGCGCTCTATGGCTATTTCGAAAGCAAGAAGATCGCTCTCGCGCATCGCCTTCTCGTCGAGATTGGCGCTCAGCCAGTCGCGGCCGATCTCCTGGTCGTTCACCGCATAGTGCTTGGCCGTCGAGATAATGTGCCGGTCCTGCGCGCCGCGGATGGTCTCGCCGACGATGGTGCCGGCGAGCAGCGGGTCCTCGCCCGCATATTCGAAATTGCGGCCGTTGCGCGGATCGCGCGCCAGATCGACGCCGCCATTGAGCAAAACGTTGAAGCCCTTGTCGCGAGTTTCCTGGCCGAGCACGGCGCCGACCTCGTAGGCCAGCGCGGGATTGAAGGAGGAGGCGGTAAGCAGGCTGGCGGGCAGCGCCGTCGCCTGATCGCCGAGGCGCATGTGCCGGCCGTTGGCGACGCCGAGGCTGGCATCTGTCTCGAGCTGTGCCGGAATGCCGAGGCGCGGGATGCCGGGGATGTAGCCTGCCGAGCTCGGCAGGGCCTTGCGGATTTCGTCCGGCGGCGGCGGAGAGTTCGGATTGATCTGTTCGTCTTTTCCGAACCAGCCGTGGACCAGCGTGAGTTCCTCCTCGCGTGTCATCTGGGCTTGAACGAGATCGGCCCGCTGGTCCGGCGTCAGCGCCGTGTTCATCCAGGGGGGCGTCCCGGCGGTTTGCGCCCAGGCGCCGTTTCCGGCGAAGACTGCAACGGCAAACAACACGGCGGCGCACGAATACCCGAAATACATGGCTCCCCTCCCGAGACTGTGTCGAGTCTTTGGCCCCGATCCTATTCCAAGGACATGCCTGCGTCTTGCCGGTTTGTGCGCCGAGGCGCCGGCGGCGCTGTTCGCCGTGCTGGGCGTCGTTTTTCTGATCAAGGCTGTCGCAGGTTGACGGGCGCTACGCCTTCTTCTCTTCCAGCTTGGCTTCCACGCTCTCGATGGTCTTCTTCTCGCGCTTCGGCCGCTGCACCCGGCGCAGGAAGCTGATGATCGTCAGCACCAGCGTGAAGCCGAGGATGGTGCGGAAGGCGAAGATGAAATGCGTGAACAGCGGATAGGCCGGATTGTTGGTCAGCGAGGTGAAGCGCACGCCGTAGATCTCGGGCGCGTTCAGCACCACCGCGGCAGCGACCTGGTCGGTCGTGAATTCGGCGATCTCGCGGCCCTTGACCTCGGCGTTCCTGACCGTCATCGCATTAGAGGCGAGGCGTATATTTTTCTCCGTCGCCACCGTTACGGTGATGTTCGACCTAGCGAACATCCGGCCCTCAGGCGTGGCCCGCGCGAAGGTGACAGAGACGGCGTAGAAAGCCAACACCAGAATCGCGGCGCCCACGAGCAGGATCCAGCGTCCGACCATGAGCTGGTAATACGCGGTCACCGCGTCCTCGCGCAGCGCGACGAAGATCGCCTCTTTGGCGTCCTCGGAAACGCCGCCGCGGTCGACCAGATGGCTCGTCAGGCGACGCTCATTGGTAGATGCGCCGTCCCGCAAGGCGGGCAGCATCAGCATCAGGCCGGCGACGAACACCGTCACCGCATCGACCAGCAGCACCAGGGCGAAGAACACCCAGTAGCCGGACGAATCCACGCCCGTCTCGAAATGCCCCGGCAGCACCCGCGCCAACCAGGGATGCGCGCTCGTCATGCTGGTGACGAGCATCAGGATCATCACGAAATTGATGCCGACGAAAAGCAGCAGCAGTCTTATGCCCGTGAACCGTGTCGGCATTTTGTTACCCCCCAACTACCTTTGGTCACATCATATACGAATTTGCCGGTTCGCGCATGACCGGTTTTACGCAAGGATTTCCGGCGTTTCTGCCCCGCCGCTTCTGATTGTTCGCCGGGGATGATACAGCAGCCGGATGGCCCGAACATGACAGAGCATTTCGTCAGAACATCCACGGCACTGATGTCGCCGCCCCTGGTGCCGGAAATCCGCCTGCATCTCGCCGGCGAAGTCGTGCCCCTGTGGCGCAAGACGGAAGTGGAGCTCGAGCGGGAGGGCGTTCCCCCGCCCTACTGGGCCTTCGCCTGGGCGGGCGGACTGGCGCTGGCGCGTTACATCCTGGACCGGCCGATGCGTTTGGGTTCGGTACTCGATTTCGGATCTGGATCGGGGCTGGTCGCCATCGCCGCCGCGAAAGCCGGTGCGTCAAAGGTGCTGGCCGCCGACATCGACCGCTTCGCCGCCGCCGCTATCGCGCTCAACGCCGAGGCCAACGGCGTCGAGGTGGAAATCACCACCGACGATTTGATCGGACGCGACGGCGGCTGGGACACCATCCTCGTCGGCGACATGTGCTACGAGCGGCCGCTGGCCGAACGGTTGGTTGCATGGCTCGAAGTACGGGCGCGCGCGGGAGCGGCGATATATCTTGGTGATCCTGGACGCAGCTATTTTCCGCAATCCGGCATCGAGAAACTCGCCACCTACAGCGTGCCGACATCCCGCGAACTGGAAGACCGGGAGATCAGAGAGACCAGCGTCTATCGCTACACGGGTTGACTCCGGCGCTGCCGTGAGGCACTTTAGAACAAATGAGGAACATTACCATGCCCGCTGACGGATCGTTGGACTATATCGAGCTGCCGGGATCGGACATCCCGGCGACGAAAGCCTTCTACAGCAGCGTTTTCGGCTGGAGCTTCACGGATTACGGGCCGGACTATGCGGCCTTCAAGGCGGCGGGGCGGGACGGCGGCTTCAACGCTGCGCGCAAGGTGGTTTCCACCGGCGGACCGCTGCTCGTGCTCTACGCCGCCGATCTCGACGCGATGGAGGCCAAGGTGCGCGCCGCGGGCGCCGAGATCGTCAGCCGCGAGAGCTTCGAAGGCGGCCGCCGGTTCCACTTCCGGGACCCCAACGGCAACGAAATCGCCGTCTGGACCAAGCTTTAGTGCGGCAGTTCCGATGACGGCGGTTCGTGGCCGTACGCTGCAATGCCCTTGCGCAGATTGGAATGGCGATAGCCGTAGCCGATGTAGAGCAAGGCGCCGATCACCGCGTAGGCAACCAGGATGTAGAGCGCGACGGGATCCTTCGGCGCGTCATAAGTGGGCAGCGGCACTCCGACCGGGGGCGGACTGAGCGAAGCGAACAGCATCCCGATCAAATCCTTGCCCATCGCCGCGCCGGTGATATCGAGCAGGATCGGGCCGATCATCAGGACGAGGCAGAAGAAGGCGCCGAGTATCGGCGTCCAGGGATAGAACGGCACCTTGAAGGGGCGTTTCAGATCGGGCTCGGCCCGGCGCAGATAAATCACGCTGATGCAGACGATGGCGAAGGCGAGCGCCGTGCCGAGGCTGACGAGATTGCCCATGACATCGAGCGGCAGCACCGCCGCGGCCATCGCGATGATCGCACCCAACAGGATCGTGCCCGCCGCCGGGGTGTGGAACGTCTTGTTGACGCGGCTGAAGATCCTGGCGATCAGGCCGTCTTTTGCCATCTGATAGAACACACGCGTCTGCGCGTAGCACAGCACCAGCATCACCGAGGTGAGGCCCGTGAAGGCGCCGATCTTGATGATGAGGGAGAAGAGATTGAGCTTGTGGCTCTCGGTGAGCGGCCAGGTAACGATGGCCCAGGCCGGGTTCATCCGGTCCACCGCGACCGCGATCGGATCGGGCACGTTGAGCGTCCTGAACGGAACCACGCCCGTCAGCACGGCGGCGACCGCCATATAGATGATCGTGCAGATGACCAGCGATCCCAGGATGCCGATCGGCAAATCCTTCTGCGGATTCTTGGCCTCCCCTGCCGCAGTCGATACCGCTTCGAAGCCGATATAGGCGAAGAAGACATAGGAAGCGGCGCGCAGAATACCCGGCCAGCCATAGTGGAAGCTGCCTTCGTTCGGCGGAATGAAGGGATGCCAGTTGGCCGGATTGATGTAGGTGTAACCGATCACGACGAAGGCCAAGAGCACGCTGACCTTGGTCACGACGATGACGTTGTTCACGTTCGCCGATTCCTTCACGCCGATCACGAGCAATGACGTGACAAAGAGGATGCCCAGTGCGCCGACGAGATTGACGGCACCCGTCGTCTGCAGCGCGCCGTGCGCGGCGGGGTTGTTCGGATCGGGAACGAGATACTGCATGGTCGAGTGCGAAACGAAGTCGGGGATGAAAATGCCGAAATCGTGCGCCAGGCTGACGACATAGCCCGTCCAGCCCGCCGCGACGGTGGAAGCGGCGATGCCGTATTCCAAGAGCAGCAGCCACCCCATCGTCCAGGCGAACACTTCGCCCAGGGTGACGTAGGAATAGGAATAGGCCGAGCCCGAGACCGGCATGGTCGAGGCGAGTTCGGCGTAGCACAGGCCGGCAAAAGCGCAGGCAAGACCGGAGATGATGAAGGCGTAGATCACGGCGGGGCCCGCCATCGTGGCGGCGGCGTGGCCGGTGAGCACGAAAATGCCCGCACCGATGATGCAGCCTATGCCCAAGGTGACGAGGTTGAACGGCCCCAACGTCCGCTTCAGTTCGCTTTTTTTGAAATCGTCTTGTACGTGCGACACAGGCTTGCGCACAAAAATGCCGACCATATTCTGCTCCCCGGAATCCGTTTCATCGGATGGAGGGAGCCTAGAGGCCGTCCTGCCCGGCGGCAAGCCGTCGGACCGGCGGCAATTTCGCTGAAGGCCTGCTTTACGGCGCGGCGCCGCGAGCACTCGTTCCTTGCACGCCTTCGTTGCCACGCCGCGCTGGCGCTGTCGGGGGATACCCTGCATAGTGGCACGCGCCAAAAAGAACCGACGCATGGCCGAACCGGACGCCGAACTGACGCAGCCCAATCCCGTTCTCGCGAGCGAGCATCATCTCAACAAGACGCTCGGGCCGGTCAGCCTCATCATGATCGGCATTGGCTCGATCATCGGGGCGGGCATCTTCGTCTATGCCGGGACGGCGGCGGCGGTCCACGCGGGACCGGCGGTGCTGATTTCTTTCGCCATCGCCGGCACCGGCTGTTTGTTCGCGGGCCTGTGTTATGCCGAATTCGCCTCGATGATTCCGGAGTCCGGCTCGAGCTACACCTACGCCTACGCCACCATGGGCCGCTTCNNATCGGCTGGAACATGGTGCTGGAATACGGCGTCTCCGCCTCGGGCGTAGCGGCGGGCTGGTCGGGATACTTCGTCAGCTTCCTGCAGCACATGGGCATCGACTTTCCCGCCGCCTTCGCCAACGCGCCGATCACCGGTCACGGCATCCACGACCTGCATTGGACGGGAGCCATCGTCAACATGCCCGCGGTCGCGTTGATCGTCGGACTGACCACGCTGTTGGTGGTGGGCGTCAGCGAGTCCGCGCGCTTCAACAACGTCATGGTGCTGGTGAAGGTCGGCATCGTGCTGCTCGTCATCCTGTTCGGCCTGCCCTTCGTCACCCAGGCACATTTCACGCCCTTCATTCCACCGAATACGGGCCAGTACGGGCATTTCGGCATTACCGGCATTCTGGCCGGAGCGGGCATCGTGTTCTTCGCCTTCATCGGCTTCGAGGCGGTGTCGGTCGCCGCGCAGGAGTGCAAGAACGCCCGCCGCGACCTGCCCATCGGCATCCTGGGCTCGCTGGTGATCTGCTCGGTGCTCTACATCCTGATCGCCATAGTGCTGATCGGCATTGCCGACTGGCGTACGCTGGACGTTCCCGATCCCGTTTCCTTCGCGGTCGGCAAGATCCCGGCGCTGAAATGGCTGGTGCAATGGGTGAACGTCGCAGCGATGGCGGGGCTGGGGACTGTCGTATTCACCTCGCTCTACGGCCAGACGCGCGTGTTCTACTCGATGGCGCGCGACGGCTTCCTGCCGCCCGCCTTCTCGGCGGTCCACAAGCGCTTCCACACGCCGCATCGCGGCACCATCATCATCGGCGCGGTCGCCGCGCTGCTGGCCGCGCTGTTCCCGTTCGACGTGCTGGCGGACCTCGTTTCCATCGGCACGCTTCTCGCCTTCCTGGCGGTTTGCACGGGCATCATGATCCTGCGGGTCACGGCTCCCCGGGCCGTGCGCAAGTTCAAGACGCCTTGGGTATGGTTCACGGCTCCCGCCGGAATCTTCGTCTGCGGCGTGATGATGTACTCGCTGTCCGACGGCACCTGGGCGCGGCTGGGCGTATGGACGGCGATCGGCCTCATCATCTATTTTGTCTACGGCATCAGGCACGCCGCGCCGTCGAAGTGGAAAGTCACCAACGAAACCTGAGGACATCGCGATGAGTTACCGCTCGCTGCGTGAGTTCATCGCCAAGCTGGAATCCGCAGGCGAACTCGTCCGCGTGCGCGAGCCGGTCTCGACTGTGCTCGAAATGACGGAGATCGGCACGCGCCTCGTGGCTGGGGGCGGTCCCGCCGTGTTGTTCGAACATGCGGTGAAGGCAGACGGATCGAAGAGCGACATTCCGGTCCTGATCAACCTCTTCGGCACGGTGAAGCGCGTGGCGATGGGCGTGACGCTGGGCGGCAAAGAACGCACCACGGCGGGTGAACTGCGCGAAGTGGGCGAGCTGCTGGCGACGTTGCGCCAACCCGAGCCGCCGCGGAGCGTCGCCGAGGCCTTCGAGCTTCTGCCGCTGGCGAAGACCGCCATGACCATGCGGCCGAAATCGTCGTCGCGTCCGCCCTGCCAGGAAATCGTGCTCACCGGCGACGACATCGACCTGATGCGGTTGCCGATCCAGACCTGCTGGCCGAACGAGCCAGCGCCGCTCATCACCTGGCCGCTGGTGGTCACCAAAGGCCCCGGCGAAGTACGTGAAGACGATTACAATCTCGGCATCTACCGCATGCAGGTGATTGGGAAGAACCAGACCATCATGCGCTGGCTGCGCCATCGCGGCGGGGCGCAGCATCATGCCCGCTGGGCGAAGGAGAAGACCGCGCCCCTGCCCGCCGCCGTGGTGCTGGGCGCCGATCCGGGACTGATCCTGGCGGCGGTGACGCCGATCCCCGACACGCTGTCGGAATACCAGTTCGCGGGCCTGTTGCGCGGCGAGCGCGTGGAACTGGCCGATTGCGTCAGCCAGCCGCTCAAGATTCCCGCCGAGGCCGAGATCGTGCTGGAGGGCGAAGTCTCGCTCGCCGATTATCGCGACGAAGGGCCGTATGGCGATCACACCGGCTATTACAATTCGGTCGAGAAGTTTCCCGTCTTCACCGTCACCGCGATGACCATGCGGCGCGCGCCGATCTATCTCTCCACCTATACCGGGCGGCCGCCCGACGAACCCTCGGTGCTGGGCGAGGCGCTCAACGAAATCTTCGTGCCGCTGATCCGCCAACAGTTCCCCGAGATCGTCGATTTC
>PMKE01000110.1 GCA_003158585.1 Alphaproteobacteria bacterium | reverse complement strand
TCTCGATGTGCTTGCGGTATTCGTTGAGCGTGGTGGCGCCGACGCAATGCAGCTCGCCGCGCGCCAGCGAAGGCTTGAGCAGATTGGAGGCATCCATCGCGCCCTCGGAGGCGCCCGCGCCGATGATCGTATGCATCTCGTCGATGAACAGGATGACCTTGCCTTGCGAAGCGATAATTTCGTTGAGCACGGCCTTCAGCCGTTCCTCGAACTCNNNNCTGGATGGTGCGGCGGATTTCCTCCTCGCGGCCGATGACGGGATCGAGCTTGCCGGTGCGCGCCAGCTCCGTGAGGTCGCGGGCATATTTCTTGAGGGCGTCGTAGGCGTTCTCGGCGGTGGCGCTGTCGGCGGTGCGGCCCTGGCGCAAATCGGAGATTGCCTTGTTGAGGCTCTGCGGCGTGACGCCGGAGTCCTTCAGAATCTTCGCGGTGTCGGTGCCCGCGGCCATCGAAAGGGCCAGCAGCAGGACTTCGGCGGTGACGAAGCTGTCGCCCGCCTTCTTCGCGGCCTGTTCCGCGGTGTCGAAGAGGCGTGCCGTCTCCGGGGCGACATAGACCTGCCCCGCGCCTTCCACCTTCGGCAGTTTCGCCAGCGCCCGGGCGACGCCGTCGCGCACCTCTTCCGGCCGTCCGCCACCGGCCGCGATCAGCCGGGCGGCAAGGCCCTCCTCATCGTCGATAAGGACCTTCAGGACGTGCTGGGGGGTGAAGTACTGGTGGTTGGAGCGAAGGGCCAAGCCCTGGGCGGATTGGATAAACCCGCGCGCCCGCTCGGTGAATTTCTCGAAGTCCATCTCTGCCTCTCAAGCCCTCGTCAAGACCCCGCCTGGGCAGCCTAAAACGAGTCTAAGTTTAGGGCACAACCCCTTAACGGGCGCCGTACCCTCTCTGCCTATATGGGAACCGACTTGGCGGGTGACAAGTGGCCGGAGGGACCGTCATTCCATATCTCGGCGCTGCAATTCCCGCTCACACCTCCCGTTGATAATTGATTTCCGGAATCTCTTCCAACTCCCTACCCCCCCCTCCCCCTCCGCGCGAAGTGCCCCGCGCGGGGGCGTCCTGTCGAATCCATCAGCGCTGCGGGCGCGTTTCCTTTGAAATGGGGAAGGAGAATGCGGGTTCAAGCGAACTAAGTCTCGCTCGCGCATCAAGTTTTGTTACAGCGGCAGAAGCGGGCGGTCGTCGAAATTCGATGGGGCGACCGCGAGAGCAATCCGGGCTTGCTTGTCAGGTGTCGTGACGGATGTCGCTCATTGCGTCATCTTGACGATCGCGTCGACGAGATAGGGATAAGGCTGCGCGCCGGTCGTGCGGTTGAACAGGCCCGCGGCGTGGTTGCCGGTAGAGCCGCTGTCCCAGTAGAACGGCACAAGGCCGTGTTTGTAGGCGGACTTTGTGATGTAGATATCCCAATACACGCGATAGCGCTCGTGGCCCGCGTATTCGGCGCGCATCATCGCGCTATATTCGCCGAGGATCACCGCAACGCCTTTGTCGATGAAGTGTGTTTTCATCTTGTCGAATTGCGCATCGGCGTAGGCTTCGTTTGCCCAGGTTTCCGTCACAGTGGGATCGGTCGCGATCGAGCCCCACTGCCAGATATGGCTCTTGTCGTTGATCGCGAAGTTATACGGGTCGTAGTAGTGCACCTCCATCATCAGCCGGTTTGGAACCGTGTCGGTGGGCACGACCGTATTGGCAACGGTGGCGTCGATGTTGGTGTTGTAGCCCTGCACGACAAGGACGCGTTTGGCGTTGTTACCGCCGGTGGCACGCACGGCATTGACGAAGGTCTGGTTGAAGCTGTTCTGCGTTGCCGCGTTTTCCGCCGTCGGGGGGCCGTATTCGCCCTTAACGCCCACCTCGTTGGTGCCCGCGAACAGGAGATAGTCGTCGTAATCCTTGAAGTTCTCGGCGATCTGCGTCCACAGCTTGGCGAGCCGGGCACCCGCCTCGGCCTGCTTGGCGGCGGTGGGCTCAAGCCAGCCGCCATCCCAATGTTCGTTGAGGACGACATAGAGCCCGGCGTTGCGGGCGTAGTTCACCACTTCGGTGACCCGGGCCATCCAGCGCCGGCCGATGGTGTCATCGGAGTCGGCGTGCGCGACCCACGACACGGGGATGCGCACGGATTTGAAACCCGCCGCCTTGACGGCGTTCATCAGCTCTTGCGTCGCGCGCGGATTGCCCCACGACGTCTCGTCGGGCAAGGCCTCCAACGTGTTGCCGAGATTCCATCCCGGCGACATCTGTTTCGACATCTCGACGCTCGTCAGGTCGCGCATGACTCCCGTCGTTCTTGCGCCCAAGTCCGGCGCCGCGCCGGGCGCTCCATCGCCGTTGCCTGCGTAGGCCACGGACGCCAGCACCAAGACCGCGGCAGCCGCCAAGATCGAAGTCAGGAGTGTTTTCATTGTGCTTTGTCCCTATCCGTCAGGCCAACGGTGATTTCGGTGTCGTATCTCCGAAACTCGATAAACTCCAATATAACCCCCATCTCCGAGCAATCCGCAACGCCGGACGGCGGCCAATCGCCGCCAGTGATCCGGCCCCCGCGCCGTTGGGAGAGAAGAAAACGGCAAGGCTTGCCCTGTCGCGAATTTCTGCGCAGACGCTTCGTCATCTCCGGAGACAGGATTGCTGTCGAACACAGACCGAGCTCTTGAGGTAATCGGCCCACAACGTCATCACCTTGGCGCACGGAATCCCAGTACTAGCCGCACTCATAGTGTAATTGGCCTTTACAACATTAAAGCTGACCAATCCTTTTATCCAATGATTCAAATAGGTTGATGGTTGGCGTACTTCTTGCTGCCTTTTACCTCACAGCCCCGAAGGTTTTGCGTGGTGGGTGCGTAAGACAGCTCAGAGCAGGAGATATACAATGGTGAAATACTCGATCAAATTCCTGGCTGGCGTAGCAGTCGCTGCCATAGCCGCGACGTCCGCGCAGGCAACGGTCTACACCGTCAATCTCACGGGATTGGTTTCCAATTTTTCGGCGTCCAATTTCGATTTCGGCGGCAACCACTATGACCGCTTTATATTGTCGCCTCTGAGCGGGCTCGACCCAAGCAACGCCTTCACGGTTTCCCAAGGGGACACGATCGATGCGACGGTAACACTCGACACCGCTTATTCGATCCCGACGTCGATCAGCTACACCAACATCCTTCAGATCTTCACGGGTAGTTCTTTCCCCGCAGAGAATACCGCCGTTTCAGGTACTTTCACGTTTTACGACCTCGGCTCGCCGGTCGCGACGTTCAGCTATGGCAGTACGACCTCAGGCCAGCTCGCGAGCTACGCCGCCAACTTTCCGCCGACTAATGCCGGATTCACGTTCGACTCCTTCACGAATGACACGTTGATCACTTCGCTGCCGACTCCTGCGACAGTGGATGGCTCCTATTTCTTCTATGACCTGGTGAGCCCTGCGACCCCTGCCCCTGAACCAATCACGCTCTCGCTATTCGGTGCGGGCCTTCTCGGCACAGCAGCCCTGCGGCGCCGCAAGAAGAAGACAGTCTGAGCACAATTCCGAGCGTGAGGACGGCGGCCATCGTGCCGCCGTTTTCGTTTGGGCTAGGTGACACTACGTCCTGACCGAGGCGGCGCCTTGCCGTAGAAGATCGAACGCTCCTAATCCTGCGCGTCGGACTCGTCGCCTTCCTCGTCATCCTCCTGATTGCCATCCTGGCCTTCGGTCAGGGAGAACGAGGGGGCACTGGTCTGAGGAGCACCACCCGGCTGCTGGACGAAGGGCTGGTCGCCGGCGCCGCCCGGCGGACGGTACTGCTGCTGCGGATTGTTGCCGTTGTTATTGGGATTCTGCTGCTGGTACTGCACCTGCTGGGCCTGGGCCGCCGCCATGATGCGGAAATAGTGCTCGGCGTGCTGCAGGTAGCTCTCCGCCATGATCCGGTCGCCCGAGGCGTTCGCGTCGCGTGCCAGCTGGAGGTACTTCTCGTAGACATGCGAGGCCGCGCCGCGGATCTTCACCTCCGGCCCGTTGGAATCGAAAGTGCGGTTCGGGTTGAAGCCGCCGCCTCCACCGCCGCCACTGCTGCCGCCGCCGTTATGTCCATTTTGCGGCCTGCGGCCGCCTCTTCTCGAGCGTTTCACTTGGTCCCCTTGTGGGTTCGGACGATCTATCCGTTTCGCGCCTTGTCGAGACTAACGTCCGCTGCGCGCGCGCGGCCCGTCCTGCGTTGAAAACATGCAGAGTGCGTCTTTCGCTTTGTCCAAAAGGCCCGGCGCGTACAACGCGCCCATCCGCCGCAACCACCGGCCGCAGTCAGGGTGCCTTTCCCCAGGCGCGGACCCTATCCGTTCGCGGGGAGCTTTCCAACCCCTATTTTCGGCGACTCAACCCCTTGGTTCGATAACCAAAACCCTGGGAATCCCGGCCAGATCGGGTGCCGTCCGGACAACCGAGAGGCCTGCCTGCGTCATCACGGAAGCGGCCTCCTGCCCGGCTCCGATCTCGACCAGGGCGATGCCGTTCGGGGCAAGCAGGCGCACCAGTTCGGGGGCAAGTTTCCTTAACGCGTCGAGGCCGTCGGCACCGCCGTCGAGGGCCAGACGGGGTTCGCGCGCTACCTCCGGCGCCAGACCCGGAAGGTCGCCCGACCGGATGTAGGGAGGGTTCGCCACGATCAGATCGAACGGCCCTTCAATCCCTTCGCCCCAATCGCCGGGCTTGATCTCGCCGCGTCCGGCTAGGCCGTGGCGGGCGAGATTGCGGCGCGCGTAGCCGCGCGCTTCCTCAGAACAATCAATGCCCAAGCCGCGTGAGTTAGGAAACTCCTTCAAGAGCGCAACGAGCAGGCATCCCGAGCCGGTGCCGAAGTCGAGCAGCCTGAGCGGCGCGGAACGATCCGGAAGGCGCAAGAGGGCCTGCTCGACGATGATCTCGGTTTCGGGGCGCGGTACCAGCACTCCGGGACCGACCTCGAAATCAAGGCTCCAGAACTCCTTGCGGCCGGTGATGAAGGCCAGCGGCTCGCGCGCGATCCGGCGGGAGAGGAAGGCTTCGAAGAGGGTATCCCCTCTCCCCCCTTGGGGGAGAGGGCTAGGGTGAGGGGGACAGCTTCGCCGGTGGCCGCTTACGCCTTCGTCGGTCTCGTCTTCGTCCAAATGATGCTCGGGGCGCTGGTGGCGGGATTGCACGCGGGCCTCGTCTACAATACCTGGCCGTCGATGGACGGGCGCGTGTTCCCCGAGAATCCTTTCGCCCAGGGCTGGCTAAGTTTCTTCGAGAACTCCGGTTTGGCGCAGTTCGATCACCGCATCGCGGCCTATGCCGTGGCGATCTTCGCCTGGTTCTTCTGGCAATGG
>PMKE01000041.1 GCA_003158585.1 Alphaproteobacteria bacterium | reverse complement strand
ATCGCTCGGCCGGGGATGACAGGTTGTTCAGTACAAACCGCCGGTGCCTTCCTCGACTCCGGTCGGCGTCGTCGTGGTCGCGCCGATCGGTTCGTCGCCGCCGATGACGATCGTGGGCGGCGCTCCGGGATCGCCCGGTGCGGTGCCGGATTTGAAGGCCTCCTGGATGGAACCCGGCGTTCCGTCCGGCACCTGTGCGCCCGACAATCGGTCGACGCTGACGAACTCGATGCCGGGCGGCACGCGGAACGGCGTCGGCGGGACATCCGCCAGGGCACCTTTCATGAAGTCGCGGAAGATCGGCGCCGCCACGGTCGCACCCTGCTCGATTTGGCCGAGCGTGCGGGGAATGTCGAAGCCGACATAGACGCCGCATACGAGGTCCGGCGAGAATCCGACGAACCACACGTCGCGCGATTCATTGGACGTGCCGGTCTTTCCGGCCACCGGCTTGCCGACCGGAAGCACGGATTGGCCGGTGCCGTATTGCACGACGCCCTGCAAAAACGAGACGATCTGATAGGCCGTGCGCGGATCGATGATCTGCTCGCGCGTGTCTTGCAGCATCGGTTCGGCTTGGCGGTTCCAGTCGGGGATGTTGCAGCCCTCGCAGATGCGTTGGTCGTGGCGCCATATCGTCTTGCCGTTGCGGTCCTGGATCTGATCGACCAGCGACGGCGTGATCTTTTTTCCGCCGTTGACGAATTCCCCGTATCCGGCGGTGACCCTGAGTAGCGTCGTCCCCGTCGAACCGAGCGCATTGGCCAGTAGCGGATCGAGGCGGTTGTAGAGACCGAACCGCACGGCATAGGGCGCGATCTTGTCCATGCCGACGGCCTGGGCCAGACGTACGGTCATCAGGTTCTTGGAAAGCACAATGCCGCGGCGCAGCGTGGCGAGTCCGATGAAATGATTCTCGAAGTTCTCCGGGCACCACATCGGCAGGCCCACTCCCTGCTCCATGCAGAACGGAGCGTCCAGCACCTTGGCGACCGGCGTGAAGCCGTTGTCGAGGGCTGCGGCGTAGACGAACGGCTTGAAGGCGGAACCGGGCTGGCGCAAGGCCTGCATGGCGCGGTCGTATTGGCTGGAGGCGTAGGAGAACCCTCCCGAAAGAGCCAGTATGCGTCCCGTATGCGGGTCCAGAGCCACGATGCCGCCATTGACCTCTGGAACCTGCCGCAGACCGTAATTGCCGTGCTTGTCGGTCGCCTCGACGTAGATCACGTCGCCGACTTTCATGACATCCTGCGGCTTCGTCGGCTGGGCGCCGACCAGCGCGTCCTTCAATTCCTTGCGGGCCCACAGCAGCTCGCTGAAGGGAATGCGTCCCTCGCCGTCCTTGACCAGACCGATGCGGACGCTCTTGTCCCGTCCGAAGCCGAGCACGACGGCGATGCGCCAGGAGTCGATGCCCGACTGGTTGCCGATGCCTGCTAGCGCGACCTTCCAGTTGCCGCCCACGTCGATGTTGGTTGTGGCGCCGCGCCAGCCGTGCCGGCGGTCGTAGCGGACGAGGCCCGTGCGCAGGGCATTCACCGCGTAGTTCTGAAGCCGCGTATCAAGCGTGGAGCGCACCTGAAGTCCGCCGTCGTACAGCGCATCTTTGCCGAACTTCGCATAAAGCTGGCGGCGCACTTCCTCGACGAAGTAGTCGGCGTCCTCCGTCTGGCTTCCAAGGGCGCGCGTCTCGGCATTCAGAGGCTCGGCCATTGCAGCCTCGGCCTCTCTCTCGGTGATGTAGCCGTTTTCCTCCATCTGGCCGATGACCCAGTTGCGGCGGTCGACGGCGGCCTGAAGGTGGAAGCGCGGATCGTAATGGCTCGGCGCCTTGGGCAGCGAAGCCAGGAACGCCACTTCCGAGATATCGAGCTGGTCGAGGGACTTGCCGAAATAGTTCAACGCCGCGGCGGCCACACCGTAGGAGTTCTGGCCGAGATTGATCTCGTTCAGATACAGCTCGAGAATCTTCTCTTTCGAATAGGTCGCATCGATACGCAAGGCGAGAAAGACTTCGCGGATCTTGCGGGCGATCTTCACATCGGAATTGAGCAGGAAGTTGCGCGCCACCTGCTGGGTGATGGTCGANNGAGCAGCATCTGCTTGACCACCTGCTGGGTGATGGTCGAGGCGCCTTCGGGTCGGCGCCCCATTATAACTTTGCCGATGTCCTTGATGGCCGCACGCAGGATGCCGCTCGGGTCGATGCCGGGATGGTTGAAGAAGTTGCGGTCCTCGGCCGAGGTGAACGCGTTCACCACGAGCTTGGGAACATAGGTGATCGGCACGAAGACGCGCCGTTCGCGTGCGTATTCGCCGAGCAGCGTGCCGTCGCCCGCATAGACTCTTGTGGTCACGGGCGGCGTGTAATTCTGGAGCGCCTGGACGCTCGGCAGGTCGCGCGTGATCCACCACACATAACCGCCGCCCGAAAGCACGAAGAGAGCAAGCAGAACCAGCGCAGCAAGTCCCGAATAGACCATCGCGCGGGCGCTCCAGGATCGCCAGGGAAGGTTGAAGCCGCGCCAACGCGGCCCGCTCGGCGGCGGCGAAGAGGAGCCGGAATCCTCTAGGGGAGGATCGTCGGGGCCCGGGTCTTCTTGACTGGTGAAACCTTGCGGCGAAAGGGGCAGATCCCAAGGCCGTTCTTCCGGCGCGTCATGCTGTGCCTGGACGCCGGGCGGCTCTTCGATGCCGGCCCCGATCCAGCCCTCGCCGGCCTGCGGCGGCAGGGCGGTCGGCAGAGGTACTTCGACAGGTGCAATTGGCTGCGATGTCGCGTCGGGATCGACGCCGGCCGGCCGGGGAATGTCGTCTTGATAGTCAGTCATATTCGCGCTGAGGCCGCTCGATCGAATTCCGTTACTGCATGCTTCGAGCCGCTGCCGGCTCGACGGCCGCCGGGGTCGCAAACTGGCGATCCACGGCCGCCGCAATGGCGGTGGCAACTCTAGCGCGCCATGCGTCCGATTTCATCTGGCTGGCGTCGTCGGCATTCGACAAATAGCCAAGTTCTATCAATACCGCAGGCACATCCGGCGCTTTTAACACAACCAGGGCTGCCGAACGGTGCGGTTGACGTGGCAATATGTCCGTTGCTCGCGAAAGCTCGGCTATCGCCGTTTGCGCGAAATGTGACGATTTGTTCATGGTATCGCGCTGGGCCAGGTCAATGAGGATCGGCGCCACGGACGAATTGTCGCCTGACAGGTCCACCCCCGCGATGATGTCCGATTGATTTTCTTTCGCAGCTAGAGCCGCGGCCTCCTTGTCCGAACCCCTCTCGGACAAAGTATAGATCGACAAGCCCGAAACCTCGGGATCGTGGATGGAGTCGGCGTGCATGGAGATGAAGAGGTCCGCATGCCGGGAGCGCGCGATCTTCACGCGCTCGCGCAATGGAATGAAGACGTCCGTCTCGCGCGTCATGTACACCGCATAACCGCGCGCTTGGAGATTCCTGCGCAGCAGCAGCGCCGCGGCTAGTACGACATCTTTCTCCATCGATCCGCCGACGCCGACCGTGCCGGAGTCGATGCCGCCGTGTCCGGGGTCGATGACGACGACTTTCTTCGATGAGGGTTGCGGTCCGGCGGGACGCGGCGGAACCGACGCCATTTCGGCGGCGTTCTCGCGCGCTCTCAAATCTGCGGGCCAGCCGGCGCCATTGTCGAACTTCGCTTGCGTCGTCGGGAACAAGTCGATGACGACCCGATAGCCGAAACCGTTCTCGGGCGGCAGGACGAGAACGTCGCTCAACAGGACGGGCCGGTTGAGGTCGATCACGAAACGCGACGTGCCGGGCCGGAACATCCCGTAGCGGTAGCTCTTGACGGCTCCGTGCCCGGACGGGAGCGGCGGGCCCTCCAGGTGCCAGCGGACGGCGGGCATGTCGATGACCACACGGTTCGGATTGCTGAGGGTGAAGGTGCGCATCGCGACGGGATCGGACAGTTCCACCACGAACCGCGTCCGGTCGGGGTGCTCGCCGATCCTGGCCCCCATGACGACGGGCTCCTTGGCGGAGGGGCTGACAGCCGCTGCCGGAGATTCCGTGTCCGGGGTCTCTTTCAGGATCTTCGCGATGACGTCGTCGACATTCCGGGGATCGCGGGTAGAACCGTCCTGGGCGAGCGCGGTGCCCAAAAGCGCCGAAGCCGCAGCGGCAAAGACCATATATCTCAATGCGGACATGGATTTGGACCGCCATTCCCTCGGCATCCAGCCTTGGACATAAACCATTTACGCCTCGTTAGCACCTGAGGAATTTGACCGGCACAGCCTTGTTCCTCTTGCCGTAGTGCCACAGTACACCTACAAGTGCTTCAAGCTGCGTCGCGGCCTGCTCCTCGAGCATCGGACGCGGGTTTCCATGAGGAAATCTTTCGGCTTCGGCCATTTTACGGCCAGCCGGCAGCTTACCCGCCGGGCGGCGAAGGGCCGCCTGCTCGTAGAAGTGAACAGATGAACGACTTAGCGCCTCTCGTCTATTTCCGGCCCGCGGCATCGCCGTCGGCGGTACGGCGCTTGTCCCCAACAAGGTGGCCCATGCCGAACCTGGACCCGAAGCGTCCGGACGGCTCAAGCGCGCCGCCTGGAGATTGTAATGCCCAAACGTATGTTGATCGATGCAAGCCACCCGGAAGAAACCCGTGTCGTCGTTCTCGACGGCCAGCGCGTTGAGGAGTTCGATTTCGAGGCCGCCTCGAAACGGCCGCTCAAAGGCAACATCTACCTCGCCAAGGTCACGCGCGTAGAGCCTTCGCTGCAAGCCGCCTTCGTCGAATACGGCGGCAACCGGCAGGGCTTCCTGGCTTTCTCGGAAATTCACCCCGACTACTACCAGATCCCGGTTGCCGACCGCATGGCGCTGCTGGCCGAACAGCAGGCCGAGGCCCGTCAGCGGCAGGAAGACGACATCGAGTCCTTCGAAATCAACTCGTCCGCCAAGCGCGGTTCGGGAAAACGCAAGGCCGAAGCCGAACTCCTCCCCGAAGAGGCGCCGCCGGAGGATTCCGAAGCCCCGGCAGCGACAGCCGATGAAGAGTTCTCCGGCGAGTTTCCGCCGGAAAACGGCTCCGAAGAAACCGAGGTGGAGTACGTCCCCGAAGACCAGGAGGAAGAGCCCGAGGGTGAGCGCTACGCCGAAATGGTCGCGGAGGGCGTGGCGGTAACCGACGCGGAACGTGCGGAATGCGAGCCCGCGGCCGATGCCCAAACCAATGGGGAAGCGGCCGTTGCGGAAGAGCAGAACGAACCGGCCCAACCGCTCCAGTCCAAGCGACCCACCCAACGCTGGATGAAGCGCCGCCACTATAAGATCCAAGAGGTCATCAAGCGGCGCCAGGTCATCCTGGTACAGGTCGTCAAGGAAGAGCGCGGCAACAAGGGTGCGGCGCTGACCACCTATCTGTCGCTGGCCGGACGCTATTGCGTGCTGATGCCCAACACCCCGCGCGGCGGCGGCATTTCACGCAAGATCACCAACGCCACCGACCGCAAGCGCCTCAAATCCGCAGCACAGGCCCTCGAACTGCCGGAAGGCATGGGCCTCATCATCCGCACCGCCGGCGAGAACCGCACCAAGGTCGAGATCAAGCGCGACTATGAGTATCTGCTGCGGCTGTGGGACACTATCCGCGAGCTGACCCTCAAATCCAATGCGCCGGCCTGCGTCTACGAGGAAGGCGACCTCATCAAACGCGCCATCCGCGACCTCTATAACAAGGACGTGACGGAGGTCGTCGTCGAGGGCGAGGACGGCTATCGCAACGCCAAAGACTTCATGCGTATGCTGATGCCTTCGCATGCCAAGAACGTGAAGTCCTTCAAGGAGCCGGTGCCGCTGTTCCAGCGTCACCACATCGAGGCCCAGCTCGATGCGATGTTCTCGCCCACCGTGACGTTGAAGTCCGGCGGCTACATCGTCATCAACCAGACCGAAGCCCTGGTGTCGATCGACGTGAACTCCGGCCGCGCCACGCGAGAGCATTCGATCGAGGATACCGCCACCAAAACCAATCTGGAAGCATCCGACGAGATCGGGCGTCAGCTGCGCCTGCGCGACTTGGCGGGGCTCATCGTCATCGACTTCATCGACATGGAGGACAGCCGCAACGACCGCTCCGTCGAGAAGCGGCTGCACAATGCCGTCAAGAACGACCGGGCGCGTATCCAGATCGGCAAGATCAGCCAGTTCGGGTTGCTCGAGTTGTCTCGCCAGCGCCTGCGTGCGGGCGTCGTTGCGGGATCGACCGTCCCCTGCCCCCATTGCGGCGGACAGGGCATCGTGCGTTCGGTGGAGTCCACCGCCTTGCGCGTCCTGCGCGGCCTGGAAGAGGAAGCCCAGAAACAGCGTTCGGACGGGCTCGTCGTGCGTGTCGCAGCCGGGGTCGCCATCTACACCCTTAATCAGAAGCGGCGCGAACTGGCCCGGCTGGAGACCGACTACGACATCTCGATTACCTTCGATCCCATCGAGACCCTGAAAGCCGGGGATTTCGAGATAGACCGCATCGGCCAGCGCGATCCGGCGAGCCGTCCGAAGATCGCCGCAGCCCTCGAAGTGCCGGTGGAGGACGAACCGGAAGAAGCTGCGGAGACTATCGAGGAGGTCGAGGCTGAAGTCCCGGCAGAGGCGCCGGCCGAAGAAGTGGGTCATGAAACGCAGCCGACCCAGCAGGCGGATGCGGGCCGTCGCAAGCGACGCCGCCGGCGCCGCGGCGGACGCGACCGGAGCGAATGGCGGGACCAGCAGGCCACCCAACCCGCCCGCGTCTCATCCTCCGAACCGGAGGTATCCGAGGCGAATGGTCAGAACGCCGCCGTGGAACTGCGCGAACACGAAGTGGAAGTTGCCCCGGAGAGCGACTCGCAATCGCAGAACGGCACCGCGCCACAAAGTGGGCAACCAGGTCCCTTCGGTGAGGGCCACCGTCGCAAACGCCGGCGCCGCCGTGGGCGCCGCGGGGGCCGCGACCGCGAAAACTTAGACGCCGGACTGCGCCCCGATACGAGTGCGCCGTCGGAGCCGACTCCCGTCTTGGAGGACCGTTTCGGCCAGTTCGATGAAATCGACACTACGCCGCGCGACGCGTCGCGGGATTTGCCGAACCCCATCCCTGCCCGTCCCGAGGCAATTCCCAACGCTTCCTCGAAACCCGTCTGGTCGCTTAAGAACGAGCGTGCGGAGCCTGTTGAGGCGAAGCCTTCTAAGCCGCTTCGGGAAGCCACTTCGGATTCGGCCGGCGCGCCAGTCTCCACTCAGCCCACTAAGAAGGGCTGGTGGCAGCGCACCTTCCGCACGGACTGAGTGAGACGTTACTGGGAGGTTACGACAACGCCCAGGCCGTTGGCTGACGGATCGGGCAGCGCGGCACAGATGCCGCCCGAGCAGATGATGGCATTGACGGTGTCGTATGGCGCTACGCCTGTGGAAATCAAATCGCTGCGCGTCATGATCTCTTGACCGTCGGCGATCCGTGCGAGCGCGTAGGCGATGGCGGCCGAGCCGTTGGGACCGCCCGCGCCCGCACCGGTCAGCACCGGAGCACTGTCGCCGCCAGGACTGGCAATCATCGGTGTGAGGAAAGCGGAGGCCATGCCAGCCGAACCTGAAGACGGCGAACGGCCAAGCGTCACGCCCGTGCCGAGCGCGCTATGGCCGGAGCCGAATGGACCGTTCATCGTCACGGCGCAGGCGACAGCCTGACCTCTGGCGTCGGTGACCGCAAAGCCGGTTGCCCCGAGATCCTTCGGGAGTTCCGTAAACTGGAAGCTCTGTATTGTCTGTTTGACGGCGACCATTACCGACGCTTGCAGGTCTTTCGCGCCGGCGGGTGTTGCCTGGGCGCGCACGAGATTGTCGAGCAACGCACCGGCAAAGGCGCCCGCGCCCGTGCGCGAGGCCGGCAGGAACACGTAATCGGAGCCCATCTGCATCACGCGAGGCGTGCCGCGCGACACCTTGTATGCAGCCAGTTCGGGCGCGGTGATCGTGCCGCCCTCCGCCGATGCATAGGCGACAATCTTCGCGGCTACGGCACCCGAATAAAGGGCGTCCGGTCCCACCGCACGTATCGCGGATAAGGTCTCCGCCAGATCGAGATTGAACGCCGTGCTGCCGCTCGCCTTCAACTGACCGGATTCATCCATGAACTCGTGTGCAAGCCCCGCGTCCAGGCGGATCACGTCTCCGGCATCCGTGAGACGGTTGACGAGCGCGCGTGAGATAGGGAACCCGGTCCGCGCGTATCCTTCGGCCGGCGAAACCACCTTCTGCCAGGGCAACACGCCGTAGACGCTCTGTAATAGCGCAAAGCCGCGCACATTCCCCGGAATGGCGTAGGCGCCTCCTCCGGCGGGGGCCTGCGCCGGAAAATCGAATTCCTCGCTTTGGTTCTGTGCGGGATTATGGACGATGCAGATTCCTCCGCCGCCGAGGCCGGCCGCGACCGGATAAGTGACGGACAACGCGAAATACATCGCCGTCGCGGCATCGGCAGCGCTTCCTCCCTGAGCCAATGTGGCAGCACCGACCTTGACGGCGAACGGCTCGTCGCCGACGACCAGCGCTTGCGGCTTTTCAGAGCCGCTTAACCCAAGCGTGCTGCCGACACCAAGGCTGCCGACGTCTATGGAACAACCGGCGAGGAGAATCAGACCGGCCGCGCCGGCTAAAGCTCGTGATCCCAACATGAATTGGCCGTAATCCTTGAATGTTGACGATTAATGCCGTGCGAGGCGTCGTTGACGCCAGCACATGGCACTCCTACCGTTCCGGGGGGAAGAGGAGAATTCAAGCCTTGGCGATTTGCAACCCTTTGCAGCGAATACAAAGACGCAGGGTAGCCGCAGCAGCCAGAAGCCGGATATTGGCCTTTTCGCTGGGTTTCTTCGGTGCCCTCAGTCTGTACACGACACCCGCTTCGGCACAGGCCATCACGCTACTCCAGGACACCGAGACGGAAAGACTGCTGCGCTCCTATGAGGAACCGATCCTGCATGTGGCCGGGATCGATCCGGCAGCCGTCAAGATCTACATCGTCAACGATACCTCGTTGAACGCCTTCGTGGCCGAAGGCCAGAACATCTTTGTTAATGCGGGGTTGTTCATCCAGCTCAAGGGGCCGAACGAGCTGATCGGCGTCCTGGCGCACGAGACGGGTCACATGGCGGGCGGACACCTCATCCGCGGCTCGGACGCCATCGCCAAGGCCGAAATCCCCATGCTGTTGTCGATGGTCGTGGGGCTTGCCGCTGCTATTGCAGGCGCCGGTGAGGCCGGCATGATCCTGATGGGGATCGGACAAAACGTGGCTATGGCGCAGTACCTGGGCTTCAGCCGCGTCCAGGAAGCAACCGCCGACCAAATGGGGCAGAGGTACCTGCGCGCCACGCACCAGTCGGGCCTCGGCATGGTGCATGTGTTCAACCGCATGGCAAACGAAGCCGCCAGCGCAGGAATCGACGAAAGGCAATTTGCTTCCGACCATCCTGTGGATCGCGACCGCGTGGCGCTGCTGCAGGAAGAAGCCGACGCCTCGCCTTATCGCGACGTGCCGGACAGTCCGCAGGCGATCCACGCCTACGAGATGGTGAAGGCCAAGGTGATCGGCTATCTGCTGCCGGTTAGAGACGTGCTTTACCGCTATCCTTTGACGGACAACAGCGCGCCGGCACGTTACGCCCGCGCGATGGTCTATATGCGCCTGCCGGACCTGCCCAAGGCCCTGGCCGAGATCAACAGCCTCATCAAGGACGAGCCGAAGAATCCGTACTTCTACGAAGTGCTGGGGCAGATCTACGTGACGATGAGCCACCCCGAGAAGGGCATCGGCCCCTATCAGACAAGCGTGAACCTGCTCCCCGATGCGCCGGAGCTGCGCGTCTCGCTCGCGGCCGCGCAAGTCGCCACCGGAAAAAAGGACATCGAACAGGCCGCCATCGCCAATCTCAAGATCGCGTTGCAGCAAGACAGCGACAATCCCTTCGGCTGGTACGAGATGGCGCAGGCCTATAGCGATTTGGGCAACCAGCCTATGGCCGATCTGGCAACCGCCGAGCGCTACTATACGGTCGGTGCCCTGCCGCAATCGGCCGTTTTCGCAAGCCGCGCCCGCAAGAAGCTCGTCAATGGTTCTCCGGATTGGGTGCGCGCCAATGACATTATCGCCATCGCTCAATCGCAAACGCCGCAACACGGCTCTCAGGACTGACTTCACATGAACGAACGCTGGATCACAGCCGCTCAGGGCGGCCTCATAGGAGCGGCCGTCGCGCTCGCGATTGTTTTCGGGGCAACGGCGATGGGCATCCTCCCCGTCGCGACCGACGCGCGCCTCCACGATTATCTGATCGCGCATCCCGGACTTGTCTACGAGATGCAAGCAAAGGCCGAACTGGATCAGGCCGATGCGGAGCGTAGCGAAGAGCAGGCGGCGGTGGATAAGCTGGGCCTCAAGAAATTGTTCGATCCGGCCGTCGCCTATGTGACCGGCCCGGCGAATGCGAAGAACACCTTCGTCGAGTTGTTCGATTATAATTGCGGCCACTGCCGCAACACCTACCCTGCCGTGCGCGCCTATTACGAGGCGCATAAGAAAGATACGCGGTTCGCCTTCATCAATTTTCCGATCTTCGGAGAGGATTCGACGAACGCGGCCCGCGTCTCGGTTGCTTCGCGCCTTCAGGGCGACCGCTATCTTCCCCTTCACTTTGCGCTGATGGGACAAGGAAAGGTGGCGATCGACCAGAACATCCTGATCGCGACCGCCAAGAGCGTGGGCCTCGATCTGAACAAGCTCTCGGCCGACATGTACGGCAAGGACACGGATAAGGCCATCGTAGGGGCGCTGCGGCTGGCCCGGGAAGCGAAATTCCGCGGCACGCCGGTCTTCATCGTCAACGGTAAGGTACACGACGGCGAGATCACCGAAGCCGAGATCAAAAAGCTGACCGGGGGCTGATCAGATCAGCCCTGCCAGGGGGCTGGACGGATCGGCATAGCGTTTTTTCGCCATGCGGCCTGCGAGATAAGCAAGACGGCCCGCCTCCACCGCATGGCGCATGGCGCGCGCCATCATCACCGGGTCCTTCGCCTCCGCGATGGCAGTGTTCATCAGCACACCGTCGCAGCCGAGTTCCATCGCGACGGCAGCATCCGAAGCGGTGCCGACGCCCGCATCGACGATCACCGGCACCTTCGCCTCTTCGACGATCATGCGGATGCCGACGGGATTCTGCACGCCGAGGCCCGAGCCGATGGGCGCCGCGAGCGGCATGATCGCGCATGCGCCCAACTCCTCCAGGCGCTTCGCCATCAAGGGATCGTCGCTGCAATAGACCATCACCTGGAAGCCTTCCTTGAGCAGAAGCTCGGTGGCGCGCAGCGTCTCGATCATGTTCGGATAAAGCGTCTTTTTGTCGCCGAGCACTTCCAACTTGACCAGAGTCCAGCCGCCCGCTTCGCGCGCCAGGCGCAGGGTGCGGATAGCGTCCTCGGCGGTGAAGCAGCCCGCCGTGTTGGGCAGGTAGGTAACTTTCTTGGGGTCGATGAAATCGACCAGCTTCTCCTGCGTGGGGTCGGTCAGGTTCACCCGGCGCACCGCCACGGTGACGATTTCCGCGCCGCTCGCCTCCAGCGCCGCCGCATTGAGGGCGTAGGTCTTGTACTTGCCGGTGCCGATGATGAGCCGCGAACGGAAGGTCCGCCCGGCGATGGTGAACGGCTTTTCGGCCGGTTCGTTGCCGCCGCCGATGAACTGGACGATTTCCAGCTTGTCGCCCTGAGCCAGGGTCGTATCGCCATATAGCGAGCGCGGCACCACCTCGTGGTTGCGCTCCACGGCGATCTTGGCGGGGTCGAGCCCCATGCCGATCAGAAGCGCGGATACGCTCACAGGGCCGCCGAGATGGCGGGCTTCCCCGTTGATGGTCACTGTCACGGACATAAAGCCTGTTCCCGTTTGATGTTTGCGCCGCCCCGATTGCCGATTATAAAGCCTAACCCGAAGCCTTCACGGAGCCTTTCTTGCCCAAACCAGCCAAGACCCTGCGGATATATGTCCTCAACGGCCCAAACCTCAACCTTCTGGGTTTGAGGGAACCGGACATCTATGGTCGCACCACGCTGGCGGACATCGGCAAGATGGCCGCAAAACGGGCAAAAACCCACGGACTTTCCACAGTGTTCCACCAGTCGAATCACGAGGGCGAACTGGTCGAGTGGATCCAGGAGGCGCGCACCAAGGCCGCCGCCGTCATCATCAATGCCGGTGCCTACACCCACACCTCGGTCGCCCTGCACGACGCCCTGCGCACGCTGATCTGCCCGGTGGTGGAGGTTCATCTGTCCAATACCTTCGCCCGTGAGAAATTCCGGCACAAATCGCACATCAGCCCGGTCGCCACGGGCGTCATCGTCGGCTTCGGCGCCGAAGGATATCTGTTGGCCGTCGACGCGGTCGCTTCGCTTCTCAAAGGTGCCGCCCCATGAGCATGAAGGGTGTCAAATCCATCGGCGAGCGCATCGCCACCGGCGGCAAATCGAGGGCCACTCCGACCATCGACTCCGCAGCCATCCGCGAACTGGCGGACCTGTTGGCCGAGACCGGCCTCACCGAGATCGAGATCGAGCAAGGCGGCTTGCGGTTGCGCGTCGCCAAGCAGGTGGGCGGCACGATCGTCACGGCGTCGTCCGGTGCAGCACCGATGGCCGCTGCACCCGCACCGGCGGCCGACAAGCCGGCCGCGCCCAAAGGACCGCCACCCGGCGCCGTCCCCTCGCCGATGGTCGGCACGGTGTATGTCGCGCCCGAGCCCGGCAAGCCGCCCTTCGTCAAGGTCGGCGACAAGGTGTCGGAAGGCGACACGCTCTTGATCGTCGAGGCTATGAAGACGATGAACCCGATCCTGGCACCGAAGAGCGGCACGGTCACTGAGATCGCCATCCACGACGCCGAACCGGTCGAGTTCGGGCAGACCTTGCTCGTCATTTCCTGATGTTCGAGAAAATCCTCATCGCGAACCGCGGCGAGATCGCCCTCAGGATCATCCGTGCCTGCAAGGAATTGGGTATCGCCACGGTGGCGGTGCATTCCACCGCCGATTCCGACGCCATGCATGTGCGCCTAGCCGACGAGAGCGTGTGCATCGGCCCGCCGCCCGCGGCACAGTCCTATCTCAATATGCCCTCCATCATCGCGGCGTGCGAGATCACCGGCGCAGAGGCAATCCATCCCGGCTACGGCTTCCTGGCGGAGAACGCGCGCTTCGCCGAGATCGTCGAGGAGCACGGCATCGTCTTCATCGGCCCGACGCCGGAGCACATCCGCCTGATGGGCGACAAGATCGCCGCCATCAAGGCGGTGAAGGAGGTCGGCATCCCGACCGTTCCGGGCTCCGACGGCGCAGTGGGCTCCGATGCGGAAGCCGCCAAGATGGCCGCGAACATCGGCTATCCCGTGCTCATCAAGGCGACGGCGGGCGGCGGCGGACGCGGCATGAAGGTAGCGGCGAAGCCCGCCGACCTCAGCCTAGCGCTCTCCACCGCGCGCACCGAGGCCAAGAGCGCTTTCGGCAACGACGAAGTCTACATGGAGAAATATCTCCAGCACCCGCGGCACATCGAAGTGCAGGTGCTGGCCGACAGTGTGGGTAACGTCGTCCATCTCGGCGAGCGCGACTGCTCGCTACAGCGCCGCCACCAGAAGGTCTGGGAGGAAGCCGGCAGCCCGGCACTCAATTCCGCCCAGCGTTACGAGATTGGCGGCGTCGTGACGCGCGCCCTGGAGAAGCTCGGCTATCTCGGCGCGGGCACTATCGAGTTCCTCTACGAGGACGGCCGCTTCTATTTCATCGAGATGAACACCCGCCTTCAGGTGGAGCATCCCATCACCGAGGCGATCACCGGCATCGACATCGTGCGCGAACAGATCCGCATCGCGGGCGGCGCGCCGCTGGAGCTGAAGCAGAAGGACATCGTCTTCTCCGGCCACGCAATCGAGTGCCGCATCAACGCCGAAAACCCCTTCACCTTCCAGCCCTCGCCGGGACTGATTACGCAGTTCCACGTGCCGGGCGGGCTGGGCGTGCGCTTCGATTCCCACATCTATTCCGGCTATCGCATCCCGCCTTATTACGACAGCCTGGTGGGCAAACTGATCGTCCACGCCAAGAGCCGCAACGAATGCCTGATGCGCCTGAGAAGGGCGCTCGACGAACTGGTGGTCGGTGGCATCGAGACCACCATTCCCCTCCACCAGGCACTGGTGCGCGAGCACGACATCCTCAACGGCGACTACGACAACCACTGGCTGGAAAAATATCTGGCGAAGAAGAACGCCTGACGCGCGCCGACGACTCCGCGGTGCATGGCACCTGTAGGGTTGCTTCGCGCGCCCGGCATTGCCTTCGGCGACGCCGCGGCAACCTCCCCGTATTCGGCGAGGCGAAAGAGGGCGTCGTTCCTTCGCCTATTTTGGGTAGCTGTCGCCGAGCGACGCCAGGCTGCCGGATGGCACGGAGTCCGCATCATCGAAATCCGTTTGCTGGATACTCTGGGCGACGGGCTTGAAGGTAAGCGCGGACAAATCGGTTCGTGCCTGCGCAAGCATGCCCGGGGTGATATCTCCGTGGGACATCGCTGCAATCTGATTGAGAGTCATGCCCTTGAAGAAGTCATACATCGCGTGCGTGCGTAACCCGGGAAAATCCTTGTCCAGAATGGCGCGTCCACTCGAGGAGGCCGCAATATCGGTTATGGGAACATCCAACGCGGAATTTGACGGCTCCGGCACCGCAGCTTGCGTTAGCGACGCGACTTCGGGTGCGGACTGCGCCCGCATTGCCGCCGGCACGAACGCAAGAGCGGACATCAACAAGGCCATTCGCATCGATCTGGACGACATGGGCCTAATTCTCAAAGGCACAACGCGCGATTCCGGTTAAGGTTGCGGCGTTCGCTCAACCCGGCCGGCGCGCCAGCCTGAGGCCGGCCACGACCAGCACCACAAAAATCACCATAAAGACGAAGAACAGTACTTTCGCGATGGCGAGCGACGCCCCTGCAACGCTTGTGAACCCCAGCAGGGCGGCGATCAATCCGAAAACGAGGAAAGCGAATGCCCATTTCAGCATGACAAACTCCCGCTATCTTCAATAAACGAAGCCGGGGCGTCTAGGCGCGCACGGCCGAGCCGGCGCTTGCCACGGCATCGGGGTTCTACGCGCGGTTCAATTTCCCGGTCGCGCGCCTGACGGCGTCTTTCGCCCCGCCGACCGCGTTTTCCAACTTGCCCTTCAGCTTGTCGGCCCTGCCTTCTGCCTTGAGCTTGGCGTCACCGGTAAGCTTGCCGGCTGCTACCTTGATGGCGCCCTTCGCTTGGTCCGCCGATCCCTTGACGCGATTCTTATCCATCGTTCCTTACTCCCGATCCGGCGACGCAACGCTCGACGCCGACTCCACTATAGCTGACGTGAGATTGCCCGAAGCAGGGTCGGAAACTACTCATACTCGGGACACGGCTAACCGGAGCTTGCAGTATTTCGGCACAGAAGAAGTCCGCTCACGATTAAGCGTCCGTCGCCGAGGACCGTAGCCCGCTTTACTTTTCACCCTCCCTTCAAAGGAAGGTGAAAAGTAAAGCGGCCTGCCCTACTCTCCCCCCATGCACGCGCCGAAGATCACGCCGGAGATCGTCCTGCGCGCCTATGCCGAGGGGCTGTTCCCGATGGCGCAGCGGCGCGACGACCCTTCGCTGTTCTGGGTGTCGCCGGATCGGCGCGGCATCTTCCCGCTGGAGACCTTCCGCGTGCCCAAGCGCCTGGCGCGCACGGTGCGTTCCGACAAGTTCACCGTGACGGCCGATACCGCATTCGTG
>PMKE01000050.1 GCA_003158585.1 Alphaproteobacteria bacterium | reverse complement strand
TGAAACGAATTGCTCTGACGAGCTCATCATGCGTGAGCTTCCTGTTGTTTGCCAAACCTGAAAATGGCGATCCGAACACCGGCATGTTTATTCTCCTTTCTTATTTCTTTTCGTGCTTCCGCCTAACGGCTTCGAGTTGAGCCACGCCGCATGTGGCGCAATAATCTGAGGACAGCGCCGGTGCGAATTCAACCGCGCTATATTGTGCCTGGCGAGGATTAGCTCCGCCATCCGTTCCACGCTGACAAAGCCAACAAGGACGACGGCCATTGCCGGCCATTGGCATTGTGAGGGAAACAGTAGTTTCAACATTCTTTTATTCGGCCAGAACACTGATGAAGGCGGCAGCTCTGCCCGAGAGTGACAAATGAGCAGTCCTATAAGTAGGCTCGGAATCTACTCAGGGCGACAATCGCTTGAACGACAATTCGTGGCGTTTCTTTGCCATAGCGCCGGTAACCGTTTTCGGACCCAAATCTCCTTCACACGGCTTCACCATTCGCCCCTCCCCCTCACCGCCGATACGCTGGCGCTATCGGCTCCACGAGAAGACAGGGAACGCACCGCGCGACGCTCGGGAAGCTTCATAGAACGCAAGATATTCTGCTGCGGATGCGGCGCGCTTCGGCTACCACTGGCGGACTGGGAAATCCGGCGATGGGGTGAACGGTGGCGATTTCGCAACGCGTTAATCTGTATGCAGAGCATCTAGATAGGCGCCTCGGGCGGCGGGCGCAGCGCGCATGAAGGCGGACGTCATCAAGCCCGTCTCGCCCGTGCGCGCTTTCCTGCGCACGCATTTCGAGCTGGGCGATGCCCGCATGCTGGCAATGGAGGGCCTGCGGGCCCTCGCCGTGGTCCTGGTGTTCGCCCATCATTTCGCGACGCAGGTGCTGTCGCTCGCCGCGCCCGCGGGGCTGTCGCTGGCGGCGGCGACGGCGATCCGCAACTACGGCAATCTGGGCGTCGAGCTGTTCTTCGTGCTGAGCGGCTATCTGATCTACGGCGCGCTGATCCGCCGGCCGTCCTTCTGGAAATTCATGTGGCGGCGCGTGCAGCGCATCCATCCGGCGTTCCTGGCGGTGCTGCTCATCTGCGTCGTCGGGGGGCTGCTGACCCATTCCGCGAAAATCCCGCACGATCTCGGCAAGGCCGCGGTCTATCTGGGAGCCAACATCCTGTTGCTGCCCGGCCTCTTCCCGATCAAGCCGGTGTTTACCGTCGCCTGGACGCTGAGCTACGAGATGTTCTTCTATCTCTCGGTATCGGCGCTGGTGGTGACGGCGCGACTCGACCGGCGTTCGCGCGACGTGCGCATCGCCACGATCCTCGGCCTGGCGGCGCTGCTGCTGACGCTGGTCGCCCTGCATGTACCTTATGTGCCGGTGCGGATGCTGCCGTTCTTCGCCGGAATGCTGCTTTACGAGCTAGACGGCCTCAAGACGACGCCGGTGCCGGCCGTGGCGGGGCTGGCCGCGCCATTGCTGGCGTTCCTGGCGACGGCCGTGCTGCACCTTTCCGTCTTCCGTCCGGTGATCGCCGCCGAGCTGTTGCATACCGCCGCCTTTTTCGCCTTGTGCTTCTCCTGCTTCCGGATGGGCAATGTCGCCTCCGCCGTGTTCTCGCTGCCGCCGCTGCGCTGGCTCGGGAACATGTCCTATTCCTATTACCTGACGCACGGCTTCATCGTGGCGGGCGTCATGCAGTTACTGGCGAAGCAGCTTCCCGCAGGCGCGATATGGCTGACGGCGTTGCCGGTGTTCGCCGGCACGCTGTTGCTCGCCGCGGCGCTCTATCTGGCGATCGAGAAGCCTTATTCGCTCGACGTCAAGAAGCGCGCCGCCGGTCGCCGCAGCGGCGCCGGCCTGAGCAAAACGGCCGCAACGTGAGTCTGCCGCCCGGTTCTAGCGCCCGGCGGTGATCGAGATGGTGATCGCCTTGCCGTCCCCTATCGCTTCGGTCCAGCTGTCGCCTACGTTGCGCTCGCCCTTGATCTCGATGCAGCTCGTCGCCGTGGAAGGATCCTGCGGCGCGGGATCGGTCACGGTGAAGCACACATGCGTGTCGTCCTTCCACGCGTAGGTGCCTTTGACCACTTCGTCGGTCACGTGCTGCTCCCAGGTCTTGTCGGCGTTGATGTAAACGATCGCCTTGGTGCCGTCCGGAAGGGTCTGCGTGACGGTGTTGCCATAGGTCGCGGCCAACGGGTCGGCTCCGGCCGCCGTCGCAACGCCGATCGCCGCAGCGGCAATCAGAAGAATAAGCTTCATGGTACGATGTCCCTCTTTCTTCGCGGGACTGCGCCCGCTTGCGGCAATATCACCATCAAATTTGACGGGACCAAGGCCGCCGACGCGTTCTGCCCGTCCGGCGCCGTCAGCGGTCGTAGCGATGCCGGCTGGAGTAAAACACCAGCCACATGAGTCCGGCGCCGAGGGCGACAGTGACGACGGCGCCCAGCGTCAGGAACAGCCAGCCCGCCCCGCTCATGGCGACGCCCGACAGCGCCAGCCAGGCATGCACCGCGTACCATACCGCCGCCGCCAGGAATCCCAGAAGCACGACCAGCGCGATCCATCCCGCGGTCCCCAAGGGACTGTTTTTCGGCGGTTCGTCCATGCTCCCGGCTCCCGAATGCAGCGCAATATGACGCGAAGATGAAGCCTTTGAAACGCTGCCGCAGCGCCAGCTTCCCCTGCGGCGCGCTTGGCGCAGCGGTGCATTTTGGGCGATGATCCGGCGGGGCGATTCGGCCCGCCAGGGCTTTCGATGAGGAGTGCCGTCGATGATCAGGCGCAGTTTGTTGTTGGGCGCGATTGCTTCGGTTTTCGCAGTCAAATCGGTTCCGGCTTTTGCCGACGAGGAAGACCTCACCTTTACCGAAAACGAGATCACGCGGTCCGCGGCCGACTTCTTCGGCATCGCCACGGAAGCGGTTGCCAAGGTCGTGCAGCGCGTCTTCCGCGACCTGGGCCGGCCGGACGCCTACGTCAAGGGTGACGAGGGATCGGGCGCCTTCGTCGTCGGCCTGCGCTACGGCTCGGGCTGGCTGATCCGCAAGCAGCAAGATCCCAAGAAGGTCTATTGGCGCGGACCCTCGATCGGCTTCGACTTCGGCGGCAACGCCTCCAAGGTCTTCACCCTGGTCTACAACCTGAAGCGCGAGAGGCGGCTCTTCCAGCGCTTCCCGGGCGTCGAGGGTTCCTATTACTTCATCGCCGGCATCGGCGTGCTCTACATGCGCTCTGGCGGCGTGACGCTGGCGCCGATGCGCACCGGCGTCGGCCTGCGTGCGGGCGTCAATGCGCAGTATCAGGAATACACCGACACGCGCGACTGGTTCCCGCTGTAGTTTCTGCCCCCGCGCAGCGGGGGAAGTGCCGAACGAGCGAAGCGAGAGGGGCGAAGGGAGCCCCCTTCGGCTCGCCGCTAGCTTCGCTCGCGCCCCCTTCGTCCGGCTTCGCTCCTTCGGAGCCACGCCGGACACTTCCCCCGCTTCGCTTCGCTCGCGGGGGCAGGAAATTTGCTTTGTTGCTTCAGGCCTCCGCCGTCACGGGGGTGTCGATGCTGCCGGCCGGCTTGGGCAGGTAGAGCAGCAGCGCCGCCGCCACATAGGTCGAGGAGAAGGTGCCAACCACGATGCCGAACAGGATGGCGCCGGTGAATTCCTTGAGCGCCGGCACGAAGAAATAGAGCGGAATGATCGAGATCGCGGTGGCCGCCGAGGTCAAAATCGTCCGCGTCAGCATCTGGTTGGTGCTGAGGTTGATGAGATCGGCGAGCCGCATGCGCTTGTACTTGCGCCGGTTCTCGCGGATCCGGTCGAACACCACCACGGTGTCGTTGATCGAATAGCCGGCCAGCGTCAGCAACGCCGCGATCGACGTCAGCGTGAAGTCGAGATGCAGCACCGAGAACAGGCCCGCCGTCACGAACACGTCATGGCCGGTGGCGATGGCCGCACTGATGCCGTATTGCCACTCGAAGCGGATCGCCACCCATACGGCAATCATGATAACCGCGAGGATCGAGGCGTTGATACCGGCATGGAAAAGTTCCGACGAAACCTGCGGCCCGATGACCTCGGTGTTGCGCATCTCGTAGCGCGTGCCCAGCGTGTCCTTGATGAGCTTCGCGGCGGCGTTGTAGTCCTGGTTGGGCTTGGGCTGGACGCGGATCAGCACGCAGGAACTCTTCGGCGAGTCGCAGGTGCCGCCGCCGATGGTGGTAATTCTCTGGTCGTTGAAGCCGAGGCCCGTGACCAGGCCCCTGATCCTGCCGAGTTCGTTGTCGGTGATCGTGTAGGCCGCCTTGGCCTGCATCTGCACGCCGCCGGTGAAGTCGATGCCCAGGTTGAAGCCGTGGAAGAAGATCGAGAAGATCGAGATCAGCAGCAACAGCCCGTCCAGCGCGAACGCGTAATAGCGCACGCCGATGAAGTTGATGTTGGTGGCTTCCGGAAGAAATCGAAGCAGAGGCATCGGCTTAAGGCGTCCAGGTGGGCGCGCAGACATAAACGCTGCGGGCGCGCTCTACAAGCAGCCCCGCGCCGCCGCCGGGCGGCAGGAGGCTTCCACCTCCGGCCGGAGTGTCGGCAGTGCCGCCTGCGGCAAAAAGGCCATTGATCCTGCTACTATTTCGATATATGTGGAAATATAGAATTGAGAGACGGACATGGACGATTCCCTCGCCTTCGACCGCTTCGCCGACATGCTCGCCGCGATGGGCACGCAGCCGAGATTGCGCATCGTGCGCCTGCTGCTCTCAGCCTATCCGCAGGGCATGGTGGTGGGCGAGATCGCCGCCGAACTCGGCATCCCGCTCTCCACCCTCTCGCACCATCTCGACAAGCTGAAGAACGAGAACCTCGTGACCGTGCGCCGCGAGAGCACCTTTTTGCGCTACAGCGCAAACCACGAAGTCCTCCAGGAGCTGCTGGCCTTCCTCTACGCGGAATGCTGCACGAAGAACAAAGTCGTCGAGCCCGGAAAAGTCACCTGTTGCTGATTGGAGATCGTCAATGACCGACCTGAAAGAAACCGTCCGCGAGAAATATGCCGAAGCCGCACTGCGCGTCAGCGCGGCCGAGAAGGCATCGTGCTGCGGCGGCAAGAAGAAATGCGAGTGCAGCGACGACATCTCGTCGAAACTCTACGATGCCGCGCAAATCGGCTCTTTGCCGGATACGGCGGTTCTCGCATCGCTCGGCTGCGGCAACCCGACGGCGCTGGCCGAACTGAAGCCGGGCGAGATCGTGCTCGATCTCGGCTCGGGCGNNTCATCTCCAACTGCGTCATCAATCTCTCCGGCGACAAGGACAAGGTGCTGCGCGAGGCATTCCGCGTGCTCAAGCCGGGCGGGCGCTTTGCCGTCTCCGACATCGTGGTGCGCGGCGAAGTGCCGGAACAGATCCGCAAGAATGTGCTGCTGTGGGCGGGCTGCGTCGCTGGCGCACTTCAGGACAGCGAATACCAGGCCAAGCTGAAGGCCGCGGGCTTCGCGGACATCGGCATCGAGCCCACCCAGGTGCACGAAGCCGAGAAGGCGCGCGAGTGGTTCAAGGAACTGGGCGTCGATTTCGAGACGGTCAGGCCCTTCATCGAGGGCAAGTTCGTCAGCGCCTTCATCCGCGCCACGAAACCGCGCTCTTGAGATGCGGGGACGGTTCGGCGGCAATTTCTGCGAACCGTGGTAGAGTGCGCCCGTAACCGGAGCGAGGGGCGCCGTGGACGAGTTTGTTCATCAGATCGTCGTTTTCATCACGGCGCATCCCAATCTTGCCGTGTTCGTGATCGGCGCGGTGGCGTTCGGCGAGTCCTTCGCCTTCGTCAGCTTCTTCTTTCCGGGCAGCGCGGTTCTGGTGGCCGCCGGCACGCTGGTGCAGACGGGAGTTCTGGACCCGGTATCCGCCGCCTCTGCGGCGGGTATCGGCGCGGTGCTCGGCGACATTTTCTCCTATGCGATCGGACGCAAGTTCGGTGCGGCCCTGCCCAAGAGATGGCCGTTCCGCAAACACCCGCAGGCGCTGGAACGCGGCGTGGGCTTCTTCAAGCGCTATGGCTGGGCAAGCGTCTTCATCGGGCGCTTCTTCGGTCCGCTTCGGGCCTTCGTGACGCTGGTGGCCGGGATGTTCCGCATGGGGGTCGTGCCGTTCCTGGCGGCCAGCATCCTGTCGGCTGCCGTCTGGGCGCCCGCGCTGCTGTTCTCCGGCTATCTTTTGAGCCTCGCCTTCGCCAGCAATTGGACGATGCAGCAGAAACTGATCGCGCTCGCCGCCGCCGTCGTCGCGGTGTTCGTGCTGGCCATCGCGGCGCGGCGGGCGTTCCGGGTGCGGTAGCCAGCCTATGAGAGCCGCTTACCGTCCGACGCTTCCTGACAGCGGTGTCTGCCCCTTCTGGATCGACAGCGCCTTCATCGCCGCGAGCGCCTCGGAGAACCCACGCAGCGAGAGCGGCAAAGTCGCTTTGCCGCCGGAGTACATCGTCATGACGATGCCGGCGGTTTTCGCATGGGCCAGCCGCTCGACGAGCTTTCCGTCCAGCGGGCCCTCGGAGGTGCAGCCGTCGTTCTCGCAACGCGAATAGGCCAAAGGCGCGCCGGCGTTCTTGTCGGACGTGACGGTCAATCCGTCCTGCAATTTGGCTCCCAGGGGAACGACGAACTTGGCGACGTAAAGGTTCGAGCCGGGCGCATAAGCGATGGAGATGCTGACGATGCGTCGCTGCGTGGCCCGCTCCACCGTCGCCTGGAACATGTCGCATTGCGCGGGTGCCTTGACGGGGAAGCACCGCACGACCCAGTCACCGTATGCCTTGACGTCGGTCGGGCCCGCGGCATTGGCGGCAGGCGCTGCCGGCAGTTCAGGCCGGGGAGCCGGCGCTGCGCCGGTGGGCAGTGCGGCTGCAAAACCGAGCAATACGACACAGAACAATGCGCTGCCATTTCTGTTGCACATGTCCGTACTCCATTTATACGGGGGCTACGGAAGTTGCCGACCGAACCATGAGCTGCGCCTGAAGGCCTCCCAGCCGAGCATCCTCATGCCGCCTTTGAAACCGCGCAGGGAATAGGGAAAGCTGACCTGTTCCCCGTTGCCTGCAACGATGGCGATTCGCCCGTCGTCGGCTTCCCCGAACGCATCGAGCGTCTCTTCATCCAGCGGCAAAACGACAACGCAGCCGACTTGGTCGCAGGTCTGGTATTTCAGAACGCGCAACGGAGCCGACCCGATGCCGAGGCCCAATCCGGGCTGGAGCAGAACACCGTGCGGCACAACGACGGCCAGACGTTTCTCGCCGCTCGCCACGCCGAACTCGATGTGGATCATCGTGGTTCCGGTGCCGTTCTGCACCAGATCCTGCGTCAGCGTGCAGGCCGAGGCCTTGGCGGCAGCCGGTGGGCAATTGAGCCGCCAATCGTCATAGACCCTGGCGGTCGTTTCTTTGCTGCCATGCAGGAGGTTCGTCGCCCCCAGCAGCGCGGCGGTGCCCAATAGAAATCCTCCGACCGTGGCCAGTATTACCCTGCCCATGCACGCCTCCTTGTTACGCAGCCGTTCGCCGCGGCCCTGTTCCGTTCAATGCTCCCACTGAAGATGCGGACGGGTGTGGCCTTCCGTCATGAACCACGTGCCGGCGAAATCCCATTCCTCGTAGTTCGCCTGCATCATGGCCTGTTCGGTCGTCAGCCCCGTGCCGCCCGCGCTGTTATGTTTGCCACTCGTGCCGATGTCCCAGTAGGACAGGGTAATCACGCCTCCACTCTTATTCGAACCGACAAGCCCACCTGCCGCAGCAAGTCCATTTACCTCGCCCATTGCATAGGTTTGCGTGATTGTGCCGGTGTTTCTGCCGACCAGGCCGCCGATCTGGGAAACGCTGCCGCTTACTGCACCCGTAGCATAGGATGTCTCGACAGCGCCGTTATTAAAGCCAACCAGGCCGCCGATATAGGTGACACCGTCTACTGCACCGGTTGCGTAAGACCGGGAGATCGTGCCCGAAGAGCTGTAACCCACAAGCCCGCCCACTTTTTTCGAACCATTCACCGCGCCGGTCGCATAGGATTGTTCGATCGTGCCGATGTTCCTGCCTGCCAGGCCGCCGACCTGCGAGCCGGTACCCGTCACTGTGCCGGTCGCATAGGACGCCTCGACCGTCACTTTGTTCAATCCTACCAGCCCTCCGACAAAGTCGCTGCCGCTCACCATGCCGGTCGCATAAGAATTGTCGATTGTGCCAGCAGAGCTGAAGCCCGCCAGTCCGCCGACATATGTTGTGCCGTGTACTGCACCCCCCGCATGGGATTGCGCGATCGTGCCGGCGTTCCTGCCTACCAGGCCGCCGACCTGAGCATTGCTGCCATTCACCGCGCCGGTCGCATAGGACGCCTCGATCGTGCTGTTGTTCCAGCCGACCAATCCGCCGATATAATTGCTGCCGCCCACGGTGCCGGTCGCATAGGATGCCTCGATCGTGCTGTTGCTCAAGCCCACCAAGCCGCCGATGTAGGTGACCCCATTCACGGCGCCGGTGGCGTAGGACTGAGAGATGGCGCCTGTGGAGCTGTAGCCCACAAGCCCGCCCACTCTCTTCAAGCCGCTCACCGTGCCGTCCGCATGGGATTGCTCGATCGTGCCTTTGTTATAGCCCACCAGCCCCCCGATCTGGGAGTTGCTGCCGCTCACCGAGCCGGTCGCAGAGGACGTCCGAATTGTTCCGTCATTCCTACCCGCCAGTCCGCCGACATTGCTGGCGCCCGTCACGGCCACGTCGACGAGATCAACGTCGCGGATGCTTCCCGCCGGACCGACATAGCCGAACAGGCCGACGTAATCGCTCGACGGACGATTGATCGTCAGATCGTTGATGACATGGCCTTCGCCGTCGAACGTACCCTTGAATTTGACATGACTGTTCCCAATCGGCACGAAGCCCGAGGAGCCCCACATGCCGGAGTAGTTGCCGTTAGCATCGGCAGCGAGCGCTGGCCCCATGTCGATGTCGTTGGCAAGCGTGTAAGTGGCCGACAAATTCATCGCCATCAGCTGAAGCTGGTGCGCGTTGGTGATGGTGGTGGAATATTCCCAACGCCCGAATGGCCGCGTCTCGCCGTCGATCATGAACCAGTCGCCCGCGAAGTCCCAGCCGACGTAACTCGATTGCGTCCGCGCTTCGGCGCTCGTCAGGCCGGTTGCACCGCTCGTGTCACCGTTGCCCGCTTTGCTTTGGCCCGTGGTCTCGATATCCCAATAGGATTGCGTAATCGTGCCGCCATTCCAGCCTACCAGCCCGCCGAAGTGAAACGTGCCGCTCACTACACCAGTGGCGTAGGATTGCGTAATCGTGCCGTTCCAATTCCAGCCTACCAGTCCGCCGACATAGTAGATGCCGCTCACTGCACCGGTCGCATAGGATTGCCGGATCGTTCCCCAATTCTCGCCCACCAGCCCGCCGACTTCGGCGGAGTTGCTCGTCACCGCGCTGGTGGCGTAAGACTGCGTGATCGTGCCATCATTCCTGCCCGCAAGCGCGCCGACAAAACGGTTCCCCGTTACGCTGCCGCCGAGGAGGCCGAGATTGCGCGCCGTTCCGCCGGTCCCGATATAGCCGAACAGGCCGACATAATCGGTGGACGGACGATTGATCGTCAGATTGTCGATCGTGTGGTTTTCGCCGTCGAACGTGCCGGTGAATGACGACGAGTAATCCCCAACCGGCACAAACCCGCTCGCGCTCCACATGCCGGGGTAGTTGCCGTTTGCATCGGCGGCGAGGGCCGGGCCGAGGTCGATATTGTTGGCGAGCGTATACGTCGCCGACAAATCCATCGCCATCAACTGAAGCTGATGGGCGTTGACGATGGTGGTGGAGTATTCCGAGCGCAAGAAGGGCCGCGTCTCGCCGTCGATCATGAACCACGTACCGGCGAAGTCCCATCCGACATAGCTTGACTGTGTTCTCGCCTGCGCGCTCGTCAGCCCGGTAACACCGCCTTCGCTGCCATAGCCGACACCATTGATCTGGCCTGAGGTCTCGATGTCCCAGTAGGACTGCGTGATGGAGCCGAACGGGTCATTCAAACCCACCAGTCCGCCTATGCTTGAGTTGCCGCTGGCGGCGCCCGTCGCATAGGATTGTACAATCGTTCCGCTGTCGCTATTCCCACCGGCAAGGCCGCCAACCGCATCGTCGCCGGTTGCCGTGCCGACCGCATACGACTGTGTAATTGTGCCATTGTTCCAGCCCACCAGCCCGCCCGCGCCGATCCAAACGCTGCTCGCTGCTCCTGTTGCATAGGATTGTGCGATCATGCCGTCATTCAAACCTGCCAATCCGCCAACGCTATTCGAGCCATGCGCGGCGCCAGTCGCATAGGATTGCGAAATCGAGCCGGCGTCATTCGTGCCCACTAACCCGCCGACGGAGTTTCTTCCGCTCACCGCGCCGGTCGCGTGCGAGCCGGAGATCGCGTCGTTGTTCCAGCCCACAAGTCCGCCGACCCAGTCCAACCCGCTGACAGCGCCTGAGGCAAAGGAATCCACGATCGTCGCGTGATCGTTCAACCCCACCAACCCGCCGATATAATAGCCGCCGGGGCTGCTCACCGCGCCGGTCGCATAGGAATCCGCGATGCTCGCATTCCAGCTTTCGCCCGCCAGTCCGCCGACGGCCCATTCGCCGTCCACGGCGCCCGTCGCGTATGATTGCGCGACCGTGCCGCTGTTCCAGCCCACCAATCCGCCGACATATTTTGCGCCGTTCACGTCGCCCGACGCGTGGGATTGCGTGATCGTGCCGGAATTGACGCCCGTCAGCCCGCCTGTGTACTCGTCGCCGCCGTCGACCGCGCCGGTGGCATAGGACAGTTCGATCGTGCCCGTGTTGATGCCGACCAGACCGCCGGCGCGATTGTCACCCTCGCCGCTGACCGCGCCGGTTGCGTAGGATGCGGTGATCGTGCCGCCTTCGTTTTGACCCACCAGACCGCCGCCGCCGCCGCTCACGGTGCCCGTGGCATGGGAATGAGCGATCAGGCCGAGATTCTCGCCGACCAGCCCGCCTCCGCCGCTCGTTATATCGCCGCTTGCGGTGGAGTTTGTGATGGCCCCATCGTTATAGTTGACTCCCACCAGACCGCCGCCGCCGCTCACCGAGCCGGTCGCATAGGATTGCGAGACGACATCGCCGTTCGAGCCGACAAGCCCGCCGATGAAACCGCCCGCAGTGCCGCCGACCGCGCCGGTGGCATACGAATCCGTGATCGTGCTGTGGCCGGAGAAGCCGTTGTAGTTGTCTCCCGCCAGGCCGACGAGGCCGCCGACAAAATAGGTTCCGCTCACCGCGCCTTCGGCGTGCGAATTCGTGATCTTGCCGTCTTCGTTGAGGCCCACCAGGCCGCCGGCGATCCAGCCGACGCTGCTCACCGCTCCGGTGGCGTAGGATTCGTCTATGGTCCCCCGGTTTGAGCCCACCAACCCGCCGACATAGGCATAGTCGATGACTGCGTCGCTCGTCACCGCACCGGTAGCGTGGGATTGCGTGATAGTGCCGGAGTTGGCGCCCGCCAGTCCACCGACATATTCGCTGCCGTCCAGTAAGCGTCCGGTGATGGCCGC
>PMKE01000104.1 GCA_003158585.1 Alphaproteobacteria bacterium | reverse complement strand
CTTCTTCACGATGCCGATGAGCATGATCATTCCCACATACGCATAAAGCGTAAGCGGGAGGCCGAAGATATACAGCGTCAGCAACGCCCCGACGGCGGCCGACGGCAGGCCAGACAAGATCGTCAGCGGGTGAATGAAACTTTCATACAGCACGCCGAGGATCAGATAGACGACAATAATGGCAAGAAGCAGCAGAATGCCCATATTGGCCGTCGAACTTTGGAACGCCGCCGCCGTGCCGGCGAAATTCCCCCGGATGGTTGCCGGCATCCCAACAGCCTCGGTGGCCTTCTGCGTGCGCGTGACGGCGTCGCTCAGGGCTTTGCCGGGCGCGAGGTCGAAGGAAATCGTGATGGCCGGTATCTGACCCGCGTGATTGATGGTTTGCGGCATCGTGCTTCGGCTGATCGTCGTGACGGCGCTCAGGGGAACCATTGCCCCTGCGGTGCCGGTCAAATAGACGCGCGAAAGGGCCGAAGCGTCCTGCTGGTATTGCGGAAGCAGTTCCAGGATGACTTGATACTGATCCGCCGCGGCGTAGATCTGCGAAACTTGCTGACCGCCGAATGCTATACCCAATGCATTTTGTATCACGTCGGGCGTAACGCCCAATGCGGCTGCGCGATCGCGATCGATGGCAACCTCGACGGAAGGCGATGCTTCGTCTTGATCGCTGTTCACGCCGACAAAGGTCGGATCACGGTCCATCTCGCGCACCAGCCGGTTGGCCACGTTCTGGAGTTCGCTCAAATCGAGACCCTGCAGCGTATATTGATAACTCGAACGCGCCCCGCGGCCGCCGATACGAATGCTGGGCGGATTGACGATGGTAATCCTGGTACCGGGGATCGATCGCAGCTTTCCTCTCAGCTTCGTTGCCACCTCGTCCGCCGTAAGGCTGCGTTCTGCCAGGGGTTTCAAGGCAATCGAAAGTTGGCCTTCCTCATCGGCCTGCAGCCCGGCGACATTGGGGTCTTTTTCGACAATGTCGGCGGCCTGCCTTACGTAAATGAGGTTCTGATCGAACGAGGTGCCGGTGGCCGTTTGGACATTTCCGCGAAGTTGACCGGAATCGTCGAGGGGCAAAAAATCCTGCTGCATGATCTGGAACAGGCCATAGCTTGCGACGATGCTGGCGAAGAAGATTCCCAGAATGATCGGGCGGTTGCCGAGGCTCCATCGCAAGCTGCGATCGTACGCGCTCTGCATCCAGGCGAACGTCCTCTCGCTCCAGCGATAGAAAGCATGGTGCGTGCGTGCAGTTTCGTCCCGTAAGACGCGGCTGCAAAGCATCGGCGTCAGCGTCAGCGAGACAACGCCGGAGATCAGAATGGCAACGATGATGGTAACCGCGAATTCGTGAAGCAAACGCCCCACGACGCCGCTCATGAACACAATCGGAATGAACACAGCCGCCAGCGATACCGTCATCGACAAGATCGTGAAGCCGATTTCGGCGGAGCCTTTCATCGCAGCTTTGAAGGGCGTCTCGCCGGCCTCGATATGCCGGACAATGTTCTCCAGCATGNNGCGTCGTCGACCACGAAGCCGACCGAAAGCGTCAGCGCCATCAGCGAAAGATTGTCCAGGTTGAAACCCAGCGCGTACATGCCGGCGAAGGTGCCGATCACGGTGATCGGCAAGGCGAGGGACGGAATAGCCGTCGCACTGACACGGCGCAGGAAGACGAAGATTACGCCGACGACGAGGATGCCAGCGATCAAAAGCGTGAGCTGCACATCGTTCACGGCGGCCCTGATGCTCTGGCTGCGATCGTAAAAGACCTGCATCTTGATCGAGGCGGGAAGCTGGGCTTGAAATTGCGGCAATATTTTCTTGATGTTGTCGACCACGGCCATCGTGTTCGACCCCGGTTGACGTTGTATGGCGACTGTGATGGCGCGCTGATCGTTGTACCAGTCAAGCGACCGGACATTTTCGACACTGTCGACGACGTTAGCGACATCCCCGAACTTCACCGGGGCGCCGTCGCGATAAGCCACGATCTGCCGGCGGAACGCCGCCGCATCGTGAAGCTGACCCGCGGCGTGGATCACGGAGGTCTGCGAAGGGCCGTTCAGCGTGCCGCTGGCCTGGTTCGAATTGGTGGCGTTCGCCGCGTCGGCGAGGTCCTGAATCGACATATGACGCGCGGCCAATGCGGCGGGATCGGCCTGGATGCGCACGGCGTATTTCGCCGAACCATAGATATTGACCGACGCCACGCCGTCGAGGGTCGACAATTGGTTGTTAAGCACCGTGCGCGCGTATTCGTCGACCTTCGAAATCGGCAGTTCGTTCGACCACAGCGAGATGAAAAAGATAGGTTGCGCCGACGGATCGTTCTTGCGGAAAGTGGGCGGATTGGGCATCGCCCGCGGCAGCCGGCGCGAGGCTCCCGAAATGGCAGTCTGAACGTCTTGTGCCGCGGCGTCGATATCGCGGTCGAGACGAAACTGCAGCGTAATGCTGGTGCGGCCCTGGCTGCTCGACGAGGTCATCGTGTCGATGCCCGGGATCGCCGAGAAGGCGCTTTCCAGCGGTGTCGCGACGGCGGATGCCATAGTCTCCGGATCGGCGCCCGGCAGGCTGGCGTTCACATTGATCGTCGGAAAATCGATGTTCGGCAGTTCGCTGACCGGAAGCGCCACATAGCCGAACACCCCGAAGATGACCAACGCCGCCATTGCGAGAATGGTCATGACCGGCCGGTCTATGAACGTACGGGAGATGTTCATTTGACGCTGCGGGTCCTGCGCTTGCCGTTACCGCCACCGCTCTTCCCGGCAGCGCCGCTATTCGCGGGCGGCACGATCTGCACGGCGCCGCCGGACTCGACGCGCAATTGCCCCTCGACGATAATCCGATCGCCGGGCCTCACATCGCTCTCGATCGCGGCATTCTTAGTGTCATCGAACCGCAGCACGATGCGGTGCTCGATCGCCTTGCCGCTCGCGACGACATAGATAAACGGCCCGTTTGGACCGTCGTTGATTGCGTTGCGGGGAATGACCAGTGCATTGTGCAGATCGTCCAGTTCGACGATGACGTTGACCAGCTGCCCCGGTACAAGAGAGAGGTCCGCGTTGTCGAAGGTCGCTCGCAATTCTATCGTGCCGCTTTGGTTGCTGACGGCATTGCTGACGAAATCCACCGGAGCCGTCAGCGGTTTGCCTCGCGTGTCCAGAACGTCGAGAGCCACCGTCAGGCGCTGTGCGTGCTGGCGCGCTTGAATAAGCCCAAGGTCCGATTGCGGCAGGTTAAAGGAGACCTTGACCGGCTGGACCTGGGCGATCGTCACCAAAGGCGAGGTGTTATTGGCGGCGACCATATTGCCGGGCTGTACGAGCAGCGGCCCTGTCTTGCCGTCTACCGGCGAGCGGATCTGCGTATAGCCGACATTCAGCTCGGCGATCTTGACGGCGCCCCTGTCGATCGCAACCGTGGCAGCCAGGGCGTCGGCGTTGGCGGCCGAGGTATCGAGCAGTTGGTCGGAGCTTGCGCCTTGATCGTACAGGCGCCGGTAGCGCTGCTTGTCGCGAATGGCATTCTGCAGCAACGCCTCATCGCGACGCAAAACCGCGCGCGCCTGATCGAGCGCCGCCTCGAATTCCCTCGGATCGATCCGAAATAGCAGATCGCCCTTCCTGACGAATTGCCCTTCTTTGAAAGTTGCTACATCGAGAATGCCCTGAACGCGCGCGGTCACCTGGACCAAAGTCTCGGGGACAACGGTGCCGAGGGCGTGCTGGACCACGGGCATATCGCGGCGGACGATCGTTGCGACGCGAACGGGTGCGGCGGCGGAGCGCTGGTCCTTGCCCGGGTCGTTATTGCCCGCCAGAAAGTACCAGAGCGCCAATGCCACGAGAGCGGCCGCGCCTCCCGCTATGTAACGCGTTCGGGCGGGAATTCTCGCGGCACGCTCGCCCGCCGAAGAAATGAGCTTCTCGATCGTTTGCCGTGCAGCCAGCGTGACCGCCATTACCTTTCTGTTTCCCGACACGTAGGTTGCCTGTCCGTCTTGAAGATGTGGCGAATACTAACAGCACAACTCAGCCGACGCATACTGCAATTTTCCGGCCTTCGACGCTTCAGCGAATCGAAGTGGATTTGCTTCCATATAAGCCGTCGCGCCGGTGGGTCCGCGATGCATAATCTAGCCCGGGCGTCTGGGAAGAGAAAAACATATTGGTGGACGGTGCATTGACGTACTGGTCAATAACGCCAATCCGTATGTTGCGAATACGGCGGAACGACTTAACGCCAAAGGTGATCGGCAATCCAGAGGGACGACCGGCTTCAAGGTGTGTCGAGGTTGAAGATTGTGTCCGATAATCAATCCGTGAAGAACTTAATACATCACGTCAAATCCACCAGACTGAGTAGATTCCGTACCTATCTGATTGGATCGGACAATGACAGTGTCGCCGAACAGCTGTCGTGTCGCGCTTGTTTCGCGCAGGTGACAGCTATTTGAGGAATCCAACATGCGTATGCTTTTGAAAGGCGCAGCGATCGCGCTGGCCCTGGCGGGCACGACGTTCGCAACCGCCGGCACCTCCAGTGCCGCGGGCTTTGCGATCACCACGTCCGACCATAACCGCTATCATTCCGGCACCAGCATTTCATTCAGTTTCGGCGATGTCGCCTACGGCTATCAGGACGGATATTGGGACAATGGCCATCGCTGGCACAACTGGCGCAACCGTACCGACCGCGATAATTATCGCAGCCATCACGGCGGCAACTACCGCAACGGGAATCACAGTCGCTACAGCGGCCAAGGCTGGCAGAGACACTGATTTCGCTTACGCCGAAGTCTCCGGCCGCGCCGGTCTCCGGCGCTCGTCGGGGACTTCGAACTCTCGCGGGGGACGCCATAGGTCACGCTGTTCGATTCCAGCGCCCCGAAGTGTTGGGCGGAAATGCGGTCGCCGGACGGGCTGCAGGCCGGACCACAGACATCTTGATGCGACGCGTACATTAACCGGGCAGGCTTGCCAGCCGGCTTAGCGACGATAGCGTCTCAGCAGATACCAGCGGCCGTCGGGTCCGCGAACCAGACGCGGGCGCGGGGGCGCGTAAGGCCGGTGGGCATAAGACCGGTGGGCATTGAGCCAGCGGGCACCGGGACGGTAGGCATAAGGCACGTTGGGCCCGTCATAGGCATCGCGAACGGCGCCGGGAGCATTGTTCGCGGACGGACCGTAATCATTACCATCGCGGTTTTCGTAATTGCCGCCCGTGCCTTCGCCATAGCCGTCGCCATAGCTCTCGCCGTTGCGGCCGTAAGCGCGCGGTGGCGGCGCGTTATCGGCATATTCAGGGTCATAACGCGGCGCGTCGTCGCCGAAATTGGGATCGTCCGGCGTTTCCATATCGTAACCGTCGCCATCGCCTTGCTCGTAGGCGTCGGGATCGTCGGCACCCGGGGCATCGGCATTGCGGTTATCGGCGTCACGCGCATTGCGCGCCGGGTTCTGCCGCGCATATCGAGGGTCTTCGTGATATCTGCGCGGCGGCACAACACGCGCCTCGTCGCGCCGAGGCGATACGGGCGGCAATGCGCGATCCATGCGCGAGGTCAAATCGGGGGCGAGGTCGGAAGACCGGCTGTCCGGCAAGGCCCGATGCCGCGCCGGCAGATTGGGCGTGGCGTCCGCCATCAGAACGGGTTCCCGCCCGCTCGGCGTGCAACTCTCATAATCGGTTCCGATAAGCGACGGCTGCTGCGACACCAGTTCCGCCAGCGACCCTCTGCGATCGAGCGCATCGGCGAAGACGGCATTGGCGCTACGGCAAAACCGCGGATCGCGCACGCTGCGCATCGACGAGTCGTTCGCCAGCCTGGTCTTGTAGGCGTTGTAGTCGTCGCTGCCTTTGCGGGCGTCCTGCCTGACGAAGAAGCTCATCAGCGCCCGGTCGGATTCCTGCAATTCGCGCCGGTGGGAAAGCACGAAGCGGTTGTAATCGGCGGCGTCATGGCAAGTGAGCGCCGCGACCATCAATTGCTGCTGCAAGGCGGCGACCTGCAACGCCGTCATATCCCGCGGCTGTGCGCAACCCGGCGCACCCCACGCATTGCCGCTCAGCAGGCAAAGCGACAGCGCAGCAACACTCGTCCTCAAAGGAAACCCCGTCTTCAACCCCGTTTTCACAACTCGTTCTCCTTCGGCGCCGACTGCGCCATGCAGTGTGTTTTACCGAATACGATTCATTTTGTGCCCCTAAGACGCCCCCGGCCGAAGGCAGCGGCCTGCCGGCGGATCGCTCCGATCCAGATGCGCGACAACCTCGCCGGCGCCCCCGCCGCACGCGATCCAGCGGAAATCGTGATCGGCGTTGGTGTCATGCAGGCCTTGGTCGACGATGAGCGTGCCAAAGCCGTTCGCCGCGACGCTGCCCGACACCGCTGCCTCGCGGCACGAGGTCAAGGGATCGGCGGCGTTCATCAGGCAATAGGCGAACTGCACGTCATAAGCGCAACGATTGCGAAACCCCCAATGCCGGCCGTCGCTTTCTACGCTGAGGCAGGCCGAAGCATTCGCGCCGGTTGCAGCAGGCTCGTTCGAGGCCGTTGCTTTCGGGTCCGGCGTTTCTTCGGGCGCATTCGCATCGGCATCGATCAAATGCACCTGCGAGGTTCGCACGACGATTGGCTCGTTGGGATCGGGTGCGGACAGCGCCGTGAGGTTTGCCGTCGCGGCAGACGGCGCGGCCGCATTGGCGTGTCCTCGAGAATGGGGCTTTGGCGCAGGCGCGCGGAGACGCGGAACCGGCGCGGTCCAGGCCGCCGCCAAGACGCAACTCGACTTCGCGGCTGCGCCGGAATTTCTGCCGCTCGGCGCGTGAAGACCGATGCGGTCGGCATATTCGGCCAAGGCCGCCTTGCGTTCCTGTGTGCTGAAGCGATGGCCTTCCGGATACCAGGCCATGCAAGTAGCGGCGCCGGTCGGCGCGTTCAACCTCATCGACACACCCCCCGCCCCGTTCAGCATCAGCGTTTCCGAGCGGCCGTCGGCATAGTCTGCGGCGACGCCGGTGCCGGTGATACGGAAGACGCCTACGACACTGCTGCTGTCGTCGCCTTCGTACACCGCGCCCATCTTGTCGTTCAAAAACACGAACAGGGTTCTTTTCACGGCGCCATCGGGCGCGACGATCTCGCGCCGCAAGCCCCCTTCGACCGGCGCCAGCGCGAAAGTGGAACCGTCGACGGAGGAGAATTTCTTATCGGCAAGTTGATCGATGCCCGGCAAACCGGCGAAGGACTCGCCATCAGCCGAATCCCGGCGGTTCGCGGCTGCCATCCCTGCCGCGGGTTCACTCCGACGCGGCGCGGCTTCCTCACTCAAATCCGGCGACACCGTTTCCTCGCCCACCACTGCGAGATTGTTCCGCTCGCCCGCACTCGGAGCGGCAGGCTCCCGATCGGAGAGTTCCCGATGAACCGGAGATGGCGGATCGGATTGAGCAAGCGCGCTCGAGCCTCCCAGCAAGGAGACGGCAAGCGCAGCCTGTAGGATGCGGTTCACGGCGGCACCTCGTTCTTTATAATTATTGTCGGCGGCTACCAGTGCAACGCAACGGCTTACGTTCGTGCCGATGAACCGCGGCTGAACGAAGTCTCCCGACTTTTTCCGATCGGCTGTTTTTTCGACGCAGCGACAATTCATCCATTATTTGGACGAAACGGCGGGAATGCCCGCTTTTTTATTATGGCCGGGAGAAAAGCACCGCGAAGGTGCATCCGGATACGTCTCAAATTCTTCGATTGGGACAATTAACTATGCGCCTTGCCGGTTTCTAACTTCACGCGACATGCGGCAATACGCTCACGCCCGCTCGATCATCAAGGGCATGAAGCAGGCAGATTTCAGCGGAAGCCGGCAGCGGCAGATCAAAGCCGCCCGGCTTACAGAGTTGGAGGTTCTTTCGGCGCATCCCGCTGTTTCGTGCGCGACACCGCCATCATGATCCCCAGACCGACCATGACGAGAACGCCGACGAGGATCCACGTTTGCGGGACATGGAGCAAATACGCCCCATAGCCAAGACCGCCGAGCAAGACGATGAAACCTGCAACATAGAGCGTGAAAGCTGACATGGCGCGATCCAATTGGGAATTAAGGAACCTAACTCCATAAAGTTACGCCAGGAAGCTTCGGAAACTACTCAGTGCAGTGCGTTCCGGGGCGCGTTCGCCAACAAACGGATGTGGCAGCGGCTTCCCTCAACCCCTTCAACGCGGTTCCGGCGCAAAGGCGCGGAGCTTGTCGGGTGTCGATTCCAACGAAGGCAGGAATTGCGGTGGTTTGCGCGCCTCTACCGCCTGCTCGAAGACATAACCGTAGGCGAGCAGCCGCGCCTCCGACCACGCCGGGCCGATGAAGGACAGTCCGACCGGCAGCCCGCCCGAGTAACCCATCGGCACGGTGAGATGGGGATAGCCCGCCACCGCCGGCAGCGTGGTGCTGTCGCCCCCCGCGCGGTCGCCGCGCACCACGTCGATCCGCCAGCTCGGCGTAGCGGTCGGGCAGATCAATGCGTCGAGGTGGTTCCGTGTGAGCAGCGTGTCGAGTGCGGTGCGGGCGAAACGGAGATTTCCGTCATGGGCCTTGAGATAATCGGGATCGTCGAGACCCTTGGTGGCCTCCGCCTGCTCGAACAAGTCCTGGCCGAACAGCGCCGTCTCGCGCGGATGGGATTTGTCGAAGGCGATGACATCGGAGAGCGAGCGCGTCGCCACCTGCGGCGGTGTCGCGGCGAGATAGGCGTTCAAATCCGCCTTGAGTTCGACGAGGAGAACCTTCAGTTCGTCGTCGCCCAACGTGGCGGGCGGCTTCACTGGGTCGAGCGTCACGATCTCGGCTCCGGCTGCGCGCAGCTTCGCCAGCGCCGCGGCGAACAGCGGATCGGTTGTGGGGTCTATGCCGCCTTCGAGGCGCAGCACGCCGAGCCGCACGCCCTTCAGCGAAGCGGTCTTCAGCGCCGCGGAGTAATCGCGCTTGTTGGCATCGGCAGGTGTGGTGGCGGGATCGGCGGGGTCGCTTCCCGCCATGACGTCGAGCAGCGCCGCTGCGTCGGCGACGTTGCGCGTCAGCGGGCCCGCAGTGTCCTGGCTATGCGAGATGGGCACGACGTAGCGGCGCGATACCAGCCCCAACGTGGGCTTGAGGCCGACCACACCGTCGACCGAACCGGGACAGGTGATCGAACCGTCGGTTTCGGTGCCTACGGCGGCGGCGGCAAGGCCGGCCGCAACGGCGACGGCGCTGCCCGAACTCGAGCCGCAGGCGTTGCGGTCCAGCACATAAGGATTGCGCGTCAGCCCGCCGATCGCCGACCAGCCGCTGATCGACTGCGAGGAACGGATGTTGGCCCATTCGCTGAGATTGGTCTTGCCGAGAATGATCGCGCCCGCCGCACGCAGCCGCGCCGCCAGCGGCGCATCGCGATGGGTGAGGTTGGCGCTGAGGGCCAGCGAGCCGGCCGTGGTCGGCATGGGGTCCAGGGTCTCGACATTGTCCTTGAGCAGAATCGGAATGCCGTGCAGCGCGCCGCGCAGATGGCCGCTGCGGCGCTCGGCATCGAGCGCCCGCGCCTCGGCCAGCGCGTCGGGGTTGAGGGCGATGACGCTGTGAAGACGGCGGTCGAGGGTGCGGATGCGGGAGAGATAGGCGCGCACCAGCTGTTCGGAAGTGACGCGCCCCGCGGCCATGTCGGCCTGTAGCTGCGCGATGCTCTTTTCGCGCACGTCATAGCTAGGCGCCGCGGCGGCCGCTGCGGAAACCGCCAGAACGAGGACTGTACTCGCCAGAATCCGTCCGATGCGCATCGGTTTTCTCCTTGCTGCGTCGGTCATACTGACCGGCACCGCGGAGCGATGCAATTGCGGGCGGGGCTTGACCCGGAAACCCTATGCGCAGAGATATGCTATAAGAATGTTTCTTCCGTGCGGGGCCGGCATAGGAGGACAAGCTTATGAGCAAGACCTACAAAGTCGCCGTCCTGGTGGGAAGTCTGCGAAAGGACTCCATCAACCGCAAGCTGGCGCGGGCGATGATGGCGCTGGCGCCTGCCTCGCTCGTGACGGGGCTGGTCGAATTCGCCGATCTGTCGCTATACAACCAGGACCTGGACGGGGCGCCGCCCGCGCCGTGGGTGAAATTCCGCGATGAAGTCCGCACGGCCGGCGCGGTGCTGTTCGTGACTCCGGAATACAACCGCTCCGTTCCGGGCGTGCTGAAGAACGCACTCGACATCGGATCGCGGCCTTACGGGCAAAGCGTCTGGAGCGGCAAACCCGCGGCGGTCGTCAGCGCTTCGCCGGGTGCAATCGGGGCCTTCGGTGCCAACCACCACCTGCGCCAGTCGCTCATGTTCCTCGATATGCCGACGATGCAGCAGCCCGAAGCCTATCTCGGCCATGCCGACAAGCTGTTCGACGCAGAAGGCAAACTCACGGGCGAGGAGACGCGGAAATTCCTGCAATCTTATATGCAGGCCTTCGCCGCCTGGGTGGCCGCTAACGCCAAGCCGTAGGTCGCTCTCTATTCCGTCTCCGAGGCGAGCACCTCGATGTTGCCCGCGGCGGCCTCGGCGGCGGTGAGATAGGCCGTGAGCGGGGCCATCGTGAGCTGCGGACGGAACGGGATGGTCAGAAGTGTCTTCCCGCCTGCTCGAATTTGCCAGGTGCGGATCGGTTTGGCGCCCGCATAACCGGCGTTCCAACTGACGACGAAGCGTTCGCCCACCTTGGCGAGCTTCACATCCGTCGGCTGCATCAGCCCCTTCGCCGGCTCCTGGAAGTAGTTGGTGGTGGCGCCGTACATAGCGGCGGCCTGTTTCTCCAACTGCTCGCGCTCGGCTTCCGTCATCGGTGCGTCGACGGCCGCGGCAAGGTTGGCGACAAGCTGATCCTTGGACGGCTCCTTGCGGTCGATGTGCCCGATGCCGATGATGGCGCAGCTAACGCCGGGAAGCGAAACCGTGTAGCGGATCATGTCGTGGTAGTTGAGACCGCCCGGCTTGCCCACCGTGGTGATGATATCGTCGGGTGTGCGCGTCCAACGCGACGGCTTGCCGAAGAAGACGCCGTCGGCGAACACCTTCATGGCGATCACCCCCATGCCGCGCGCCACCGCCAGCGGCAACACGTTGGTCTGATGCGGCAGATACTGCTTGTCGGCGACGTTAAGGGCGACGAGCAGCGTGTCGAGGTCGTTGCCCTCGTCCAGCCGCAGCATCTTCATCAGGACGGGCGAGCTGAGATGGCTCGTGACGCCGACATGGCGCACCCAGCGGCGGTTCTGGGGATTGAGGCCGGTGTAGTCGGTGCCGTCGCGGTAATCGAGCAGCGCCGCGAAGGCGCCGATCTGATCGGGCATCTTGCCGCCGCGCGCCTCCATGCCGAGGTAGAGCTGGTCCACCTGCTCGAAGGCGGTGACCGCGTGCATCTGGATCGAGTCGAGCCGGGCGTCTTCCGGAAAATCGCCTTTTCCGTCGCCGAAAATCTGCGTCAGCGAGCGTTTGAGATCGTCCACCGCGGTCTGGCCGTAGGAGGCGTCGGCGCTGCGCGCCAGGCGGCGGGTCGTCTTGGTGGCGAGAAAAAGTTTTTCGCGCAGGGCGGCGTCGTAGCTGCTCTTGCCGGGGATCAGATTCATGCGGCGGAAGGCTTCGCCGTAATGAAGCTGGCTGTCGCCGTAGACGTTGGAGGTGTCGAGGTAGTTCACGCCGAGCTCGACGGCGCGCACGATGATGTCGGCCGGGTCGGTGTTCGGCGGCGTCCACTGCAAGGCCCCCTGCCCGCCCAGCGCCAGAGGCGTCACCATATGGCCGGTGCGGCCCAGGGTGCGCTTGGGGATGACGGTCCCGGTTTTGTTTGCAGCCGCGAGCGCGGACTGGGGCAGCGAAGCCGCCATCGTCGTTGCGCCGAGCGTGGTCAGGATCTGTCTTCTTGTCGCCATAGCAATGCCTCCGGAACACCGCGGCGCAGTCTACACCTTCAATAGACGCTGCCGGTAGAGTTCGTCGGGGCGCGTGGCGATACGCTCGATGGTCTCGTCGGAGAAAAAGACCGGGCCGCCGAGCTGTGCCGCACCGATGAAGATCGCGGCGGCTTTCTTCGTCATCAACTGGGCCGCGAGCACCGACTGCCAGGTCGGGCCGAGGGTGACGAGGCCGTGGTTCTGCATCAGGATGACGCTCGGCCGGCGCTGGTGCTTGCGCATGAAGGCGCCGGTTTCGCGGCGGATGACCTGCGCCAGCTTGAGGCCGGGGTCGACCAGCGGCACGTAGACCGAAGCGATGCCGCCGCAAACGATCTGGTCCGCGAATATGCGATGCTCGGCGAATTCCTCGGCACGGGGCGAGCACAGAATCTGGTTGACAACCGTAGGGTGGCTGTGCCCGACGAACTTCACGCCCGGCAGCGACAACGCCCAGGCGTGCAATATCGATTCGATCGAGGGCTTCTTGGCCGATTTGTTCACGCGGGCATCGAGCAGCGCGTTCTCCACCTGCTCATCGGTCATCTCGTCCTCGTCGAGCATGGCGAGAATGAGAGACATCCGGCACTCCGTCAGGTCCTCCTCGGTCAGCGTGCCGAGGCAGGTACCGCTGGCCTTGACGAGATAGGTGTCCTCCGACAACCGGGCGGAGGTGTTGCCTTCCGCCAGCAAGGTCAGCTCGCGATCCTCGCGGCCGATCTCGTGCGAGAGGGTCAGAAGGTCCCGGACGATCGAGTTTTCCATGTCGGTCAATTCATTTCCTGGCCGCCGGTCACGCTGAGCGAGATGCCCGTGATGTAGGACGACTGGTCGGATGCGAAAAACACAAGCGCGTTGCAGACATCGTCGTAGGTACAACCGCGCTTCATCGGCACCATGTCGACATAAGCTTTGCGGATGTCGTCGACGTTCCCGGCGCCGGCAACCTTGCCGGCCCTGAGGTATTGCACGAACAGACCGGTCTCGGGGTCCGTCCACAGAGGCGAATCCAGAAGATTGCCCGGGCAGATGGCGTTGCAGCGGACGCCGAAGGGCGCCATCTCCAGCGCAACGCTCTGGGTGTGCCCGATGCTGCCGAACTTGGTCGCGGCATAGGCCGAGTTGGCGGCGCTGCCCTTCTTGCCGGACTTGGAATTGATGTTGACGATCGAGCCGCTCTTCTGCCTTTTCATCACCCGGCAGGCGTGCTTGGTGACCAGGAAGTAGCCGAACAGGTTGACGTTCATCACTGCGCGCCATTTCTCGGCGTCCGCTTCGGCGATGGGTTCGGCGATCAGGATCGCGGCATTCGACACGACGATGTCCACGCGGCCGAATTCGCGCACGGTCCCAGCGAACAGCGCCTCGACTTCGGCCTCCTGCGTCACGTCCACCTTCATGCCGATGGCTCTACGGCCGGGCTCCGCGGCGATCGAGGCCAGCGTCTCTGCGATGCCGAGCTGGTTCACGTCCGCCACCACGACGTTGCACCCTTCCCGCACCAGCCGCTGCGAGATCGCCCTGCCGAGGCCCTGGGCGCCGCCCGTCACGATCGCTACTTTGTCCGCGAGATTTCCGCTCATGATCCTTCGTACTGCTTCAAGAGAGTTTGTTCCGCCCGCCGGTTCCAGGCGCCGTCCTCGAGCGGCAGCTTGCCGTCAAGCTCCGCCAATGTCGTCAACTTCAGGCCGCGGCAAGAGGGATAGACCAGAATCTTGCCCAGCATCGCATTCTGCTCGACCGCGCGCATCCCGTCGATGGCGCCGTCGAGCCCGGAAACCGCCGCGACCGACAGGTCCGTGTTCAATCGGCGCGACACGACCTTGGCCAGCACAAGCCGCATGTCCTCGATGACCGAGCCGCTGGTGCCCATGAGATAGACTCGCTTGTCGATCATGGCGTCGAGGTCGAGTTCCGCCGTTTTGTCCGCGGCAATGCCGGCGAAGATGTTGACGATAGCGCCGGGCGCCGCCGCCGTCACGGCCTGCGCCACCAGCGCGGGGAGCGGCACCATCAGCACCTGGTAATCGAAACCATCGCCGAGCGTCTGCTTCTTCGCGTCGTAGACCTGCAAATCGAGCTTGTTCTTACGCGCCAAAGGTTCGGCCAGCTTGCGCAGCATGGCGAGGCGCCCGGGGTTGATGTCGCCGGCAAACACCTTCACGTCCGGCACACCCTGGCAGAGATCGCGGATGACATGCATCGTGCCCATCGGGCCGGCGGCGCCGACGATGACGATCTTGTCGCCCGCGCGGATTTCCGCCGTCCGCGGGATTGAGGCCAGTGCCGCCGCGGGATCGTCGCCCGCAGTGCCGACGATGCGGATGCCGCCGTAATGGAAACGCCCAACCGGCGTCACCACCGGGCGTCCGAAGCGGCCGCCGCCCTGCACCAGCACCATCAATCCGCCGGGCGCGAGCTTCGAAAACAGCTTCTCCACCGTATCGGCGGTCGATCCGAAATAGACGATGTCGTCGTAGGTCCCGTCCTTAAGCGCCGCGATGTCTCCGGCGGCGTAGAATTCCGCGGTTTCATGCGGCTGCCGGATGCCGTTCAGGAGACTCTCGTTCACCGGCCCGTCGCCGGCGATGAACAGGCGCCCGCCGGGCTTCAACGTGCGGCGCTGCTCTTCGACATAGGCGCGCTCGACGCAGGCCCACGGTTCCACCAGCGCCAGGGCGGACGCCGAAAGGTCCTCCGGCACGGGAATGAGCATGGATTCGCCCGCGGGCGAGATCACGACGCGCTCGTCCATCAGTACGTATTCCTGGAGCGCGCCCTCGAAATTGTAGCCGAAGGAGGCATTCGAAGTGGCAGTGGGCAGCCAGCGGTAATCCGTCTGCACCAAGGCGCGCTCGCCCGGCTTGTGGCGGGTGACGTCGGGACCGACCGCTACGATGCGCACGACGGTCTCGTGTCCGGGCACTGCGGGTTTGTCGCCCGGCACGTAGTTCGGCATCTCCGAGAGCGCCTCGGGCGCGATGCCGGAAGCTATTGGCAACTTGCGCGCGTGCTGCGAGAACTGCTTGAGCAGCTTGAGGTCGGAGAAGCAGAGGCCCGTGACTTCCACTTTCGCCAGAATCTGATGGGGACCCGGAGCGAAGACGGGTTTCGACGGATTGAGTTTCAGCTTGTCGGGCCCGACAAGCTGCACGGCCGTTTGTTTTTTTGGAATCTCCGCCATAGCCGCGCCGATCAACCTATCTTGGCCAGGATCTCTTCCGGTGACGTTTCCCGGGCGAGGTCGCGCAATTTCTCTTCGGCCGCGGGATGAAGCTCGCGCCCGAGACGCGCGAAGAACTCGTTCTTCTCGGCGACGGCGGCAAATGCCCTGCCGGCCCACGGACTCAAATAACCCATGCCGGCCTGGCGCTGAAGCGCCGAGTGTCCATAGAAGATGTCGGCGCCCTTGAGGAATGCCGGAATGATCGGACGAAGTTCGGCGGCTTCGAAGGAGTCCACGAACTTGTTGCCCGGCGCGTTCATCTCCGTGCCGACGATGACGGGAAAATCGCGCTTTTCGGCCAGTTCCACCACATCGTAGAGATTCTGGAGCTTCCGGTCCTTCACGCCGAGGCGGTAGTTGCGGTCCGGAATGATGTTGAGCGCCGCGGTGCCGGCGGCGGCGGCGACATCGAGCAGCTCTTCGATGCTCTTCTCGCCTTCGCTGGTGCCGTCGAGCCACGCATACGTCGGAATGGCGCCTTGCTCCAACACGAAGCGGCACATCTCGGCCATCGTCGGGAACGAACCGCCGTCGGGCTGCACGTAGCCGACGCCGCCCTGCTTCATCGTCTTGGCGCGGATCAGCGCCTGAAGCTGGAGCCCGGACGGCGGAGCAGAACCGAGCTTTTCCCCCCAATAGGCGGCCAGCTTGGCGGGATCGGGAAACATCTCTGCGGCCTTGCGCTCATAGGCCTCGCACAGATGACGCTCGGTGGCATTGCCGTTGGGCGTCAGCGGCGCGACGTCATTCTCGAAATCGAGTTGAACGGGCCGCAGATAGGCATTGACGAGAGCGATCGTATTGCGGATTCGCTGCTGCGCCGCGCTGCGTACCTTGGTCAAGAAGGGATGCCGGACGGACTTCGTGAAACCCACGCCCATGAAATAGGCGATGCCCGGCTCTCCGGGCGAGTTGATTACGCGTCCGGCGAATTCGGGTACGAAAACGCGGCTTTCCATGCTGACGCAGGTCTTGAGCCCGATCAGCCGCCCCGCCTCGAGGAATTCATCCAGGCCGTCCAGAGCGTCGAAGTCGACGATCCCGGCGACGCCCAATCCCGCCTTGCGCGCCAGCCAGGCGTATTTAGACGGCGAGTAGCCGTAGACGTTGTAAGAGAAGAAGGTGTGGGCGTGGAGATTAACCTCACCGTTCGGCTGCGGAAGCACCCCGCCGTTTGCTTGCGATTCACGCCACAGAACGGACAGAGCTTCCTTCCGTAGGCGCGGATCGAAACTGTCGAGCTGGCGTTCCAATAGTTCGGTCAAAGCCATTCCCTGTCTGGACCAAAGCGAGCGCTGTGTACGAGCCCAGCGGCTACCAGCCGGCTAGCTCCGGCCAAGTTGAGAATCATATTCACCTACGACGCAAATGAGAGTTCACGCTTACGTCGCAGATCGGGAGCAAGTGCGCAGACGGCCGGAGTGTCTGTTATTGCTTGCATTTCCCGCATTCCAGGGGAATAACGCAACCGTGTCGCACTTCCTCCCCTTTATTTCTTTTGACCGATTTTGCTCGAATATGATTGAATTAGTCAAGCGACAACACAAGCGGTTGATCGGTCGGGGCGAACCTTCGGCGATCCGGAAAAACGGCTTCGGCAGGTATGATCGACCGGCCGGAGCGGAAGGCGGAAACTGAGAAAAATGAAGCAATTACACAATTATTTGAGCGATATGCGGCCGCGGTTCGAACCCTTCGAAATCGATTGCGGCAAAATCGCCGCCTATACCTACAAAGGCGATCTCCGCTCCGAGCTTAAAGCCAAAACGCTCACGCCCGCCGAGGCCGTGGCGATCCTCGAAGACATGCTGGTCATTCGCGAGTTCGAGGAGATGATCGTCAAGCTGCGCTCCGGCGCCTACCAGCCGATCCGCGAGTACAACTACCGCGGCCCGACCCATGTCTCCGTCGGCCAGGAGGGCACGGCGGCCGGCGCATGCAGCGGCCTCATTCTCAAGGACAACATCACCAGCACGCATCGCGGCCACGGCGAGAGCCTGGCGAAAGGCACCGTCGCCATCCGTCAGATGACGGACGAAGTGCTGGCGAAGCGCGTGCCCGGCAGCCATAAGTCGAGACGCAACGACCTGATCGAAGCGGCGCTGGAAGAACACGTCTACCGCACCATCTGCGAGCTGTTCGGCAAGGACGACGGCTATTGCCGNNCGGCGGCGGCGTGCCGATCGCCACGGGTGCGGCGCTGGCCAACCGCTATTTCGACCGCGGCAACGTGGTCTGCTGCTTTGCAGGCGACGGCGCCTATGCCAACGGCGTGGTGCTGGAATCCATGAACTTCGCGGCCCAGGCGCAGTTCACCAACCATTATGCCGACGGCCGCGCCTTCGGCCTGCCGGTGATCTTCCTGGCCTGCAACAACCATTACGGCATGACCCACCGCACCGACGACGAGGTGATGGGCGTAGAGCATCTGGCGCGCCGTGCCGCCGGTTTCGCCGACAGCAACATGCATGCCGAGATCGTCAACGGCATGGACGTGCTGGCCGTGCGCGACGCCGTCCGGCGCGCGGCGCTTCTCTGCCGCGAAGGCAAGGGGCCGGTGTTCATCGAGGCCGACTGCTACCGCTACTGGGGGCATTCGCTGAGCGATCCGCGCAACGAATACCGCACCAAAGAAGAAGAAGCCGCCTGGAAGGCGGTCGACCCCATCGAGACCTACAAGAAGCAACTGCTCGAGGCCGGCGTGCTCGACGAGAGCGGCATCCGCGAAGTCGAGACGCGCGTCATAGAACGCAACGCCCGCGCCGCCGTGCGCGCCGTCGCCGCTGCCGATCCCGAAGCCAAGGACGTGCTGACCTTCATGTATACCGACACGAAGTGCGACAGCGTGCCGGCCGAGTTCGCCCGCGTCGAACTTTATGCACCGCTGCCGCAGATCGTGCGCACCAAGGGCGAGCTGTCCTACAAAGACGCCATCAAGGAAGCGCTCGTCGAAGAAATGGCGCGCGACAACCGCGTCGTGCTCTACGGCGAGGACGTGGCCGAATACGGCGGCGCCTTCAAGGTGACGAAGAGCCTGCTCGAAACCTTCGGGCGCCAGCGCGTCTTCAACACCCCGATCAGCGAAGCCTGCATCTGCGGCACCGGCTGCGGCGCGGCCATGAANNCCAGATCAGCAACCAGGCCGCCAAATGGCACTACATGAGCGGGGCGCAGACCGAAGTGCCGCTGGTCATCCGCGCTTCCACCGGCGCCGGAAAGGGCTACGGCGGGCAGCATTCGCAGACGCTCGAAGCCATGTTCTGCCACATCCCCGGCCTCTACGTGGTCTATCCCGCCACCCCCGCCGAGGCGAAAGGCATGCTGAAGTCGGCGATCCGCGACAACAATCCCGTGCTGTTCGTGGAATCGCAGGCGCTCTACGCCATGAAGGGCCCGGTGCCCGAAGGCGAATACCTGACGCCGCTCGGCGTCGCCGACATCAAGCGAGAGGGCACGGACATCACCCTGGTCGCCTGGGGCCCGGCGGTGCACGACTGCCTCAAGGCGGCCGAGAAACTCGCCGAAAAGAACGTCAGCGCCGAAGTCATCGACCTGCGCAGTCTGGTGCCGCTCGACATCGACACGGTGCTGCGCTCGGTGCAGAAGACCGGCCGCTGCGTTGTCGCCAGCCAGGCAATCCACATCGGCAGCTACACCGCCGAGATCGCCTCGACCATACAGGACAAGGCGTTCGATTACCTCGACGCGCCGGTCAAGCGCGTCGGCGCCAAGAACGGCATCGCGCCGCAGTCGCACATTCTGGAGGCGGCGTTCCTGCCGAACGTGGACGACATCCTCGCCGCTGCCGAAGCCATCCTGTAAGGGGACGACATGACGACCCCCATCATCATGCCCAAATTCGGTCAGATGACCGAAGAGAGCACCATCGTCGAATGGTTCAAGAAGGAAGGCGACAAGGTTGCCAAGGGCGACATGTTGTTCGCCGTCGAGACCGACAAGTCGGTGATGGAGGTCGAGAGCTTCCAGGAAGGCACGCTGCTGAAGATCGCGGTGAAGCCGGGCGTTAGCGTGCCGGTGCAGAGCGTGGTCGGCTTCCTGGGCAATCCCGGCGAGGCGATTCCCGAGATAACGGCGCCCACGCCAGCACCGATCGCTGCGAAGGCTCCGGCAGCATCTGTGCAAGTTGCCGCTCCGGTCGTTGCGGCGCCGGTCGTTATGGCGCAGCCGTTGGCGGAACCGCGCAAGGCGCCCGTCAGTCCGCGCGCCAGAGCCTTGGCGCGCGATTGCGCCATCGATCCCTCCCCCGTCAAAGGCACGGGCGAAGGCGGGCGCGTCGTCGAACGCGACGTGAAGGCCTATCTCGAAGCCAGAGGCTACGACAAACTCCGCATCACGCCCGCGGCCAAGCGGCTCGCCGTCAAGGAAGGCATCGACCTGTTGTCGGTCGCCACGGCGGACGGGCGCATCGGTCTCGAAGAAGTGCAGCGCGCCGTGGCCGAGAAGCCGGTGACGATGAGCCGGATGCGGCAGGTCATCGCCCAGCGCCTGGCGACGAGCATGGCCACCGCCCCGCATTGGTACGCCTCCGTCTCGGCGGACATGAGCGAAGTGATCGCCCTTCGCACGCAGCTCAAGAAAGAGGGCTTGACGGTTTCCATCAACGACTTCATCGCCCATGCCACGGTGGCGACGCTGAAGGAGTTCCCCCAATTCAACAGCTCGACCGACGGCAAGTCTTTGCGCTGGCATTCCCAAGTCCATCTGGGCGTGGCGGTGTCGCTGGAGGACGGCCTGGTGGTGCCGGTGATCCGCAACGCCGGAGAGATGACGTTGGCGGAAATCGCTGCGCGGTCGGCCGAACTCGCCGCCAAGGCGCGCGCGGGCAAGCTGGCGCCGGACGAAACGAGCGGCTCGACCTTCACCATTTCCAATCTGGGGATGATGGATGTGGAGAACTTCGCGGCGATCATCAATCTCGGAGAAGCCGCCATCCTGGCGGTGTCGAGCATCATCAAGACGCCGGTGGTGCGCGACGACCGGATCGTGGTGCGCCCAATGATGAAGATGACGCTGTCTTCGGATCATCGCCTGATCGACGGCGCCGCCGCGGCGCGCTTCATCAATGCGTTGAAGAGGAGACTCGAAAGCGCCGGGATGCGGAGTCCGTAATGTCGCGCTGCCTTTTCGCCGGCGAGACGGTAAGGCTACGAGAACGGGCTACGGTATTGTATGATTCTTGCGAAGAGGAGCGGCGCGCAACTTGACAAGCCCTCTTCCATGTCCTGTTTCCGGCGCGCACGAGTGTGAAAATGCATGCGGCTGAGAGAGATCGTCTCATTCTGAACCTCCTTGGCGAGCAGGGATTCTTATCTTTTCGCGAGCTGTCGAGGCGGGTCACCGCTTCTCCGGCGACACTGCGGCGCGACCTGGAACGGCTTCAGACAGACGGCAAGCTGGTGCGGGTGCGAGGCGGCGTGCAGCCGACCGGCGGCATCGATTCCGGGAGCGGACACCATCTGAAGGGCGTGCCTTTCAACGAGAACATCAACCGGAACCGCACGGCGAAGGAAGCCATCTGCAAGGCCGCCGCCGCACTGTGCCGTCCGGGCGAGGCGATCATCATAGACGGCGGCTCGACCACGCTGCACATGTGCCCGCATCTGGAACCGTTGCGGCTCCAGGTGCTGACCAACTCGCTGCACATCGTCAGTGCGCTGCTTCAGCATCCCAACACCGGCATATCCATCACCGGCGGCGTGGTGTTCCGCGAACAGAACATCGTGCTCGACCCATTCGAGGACGTGGACAAGCGCATCTTCCACGCCTCGCGGATGTTCATGGGCGCCGCCGCGGTCAACCGTCACGGCTTGATGCAGAACGACATCATCCTGATCCAGGCGGAGCGCAAGCTGTTCAACCAGGCGGACGAGGTGATCGTGCTGGTCGACTCGAGCAAGTTCTCGGCTTCCGCCGGACACCTGTTGTGCGCGCTTTCGCGGGTGAAGACCTTGATCACCGACAGCAGGATCAGCACCGAGTCCGCCAAGATGATCGAGAGCCACGGCGTCAAGCTGATCGTCGTGAATGTCTGACGAACGGACCGGTATTCCAGAGTCTCGCCGGAATGTGCGGTATCATTCGCCATGCCTTCGCGCCGACGGCGCGGAAAATCGGCCTTGCCGACGGACATGCCACCCGGCTCGCCCGGCTTTGCAGTTGACGGGTACGAGGTTTGGCCGCTAGCTCGCAAGCGTGGAGGCTAAAACCGTGAACGACAAAAACCGTGACGTGCGAGTCATCAGGCTGCATCCGTCCGACAACGTCGTGGTGGCGGCGCTGGCCATACCGGCCGGAACGGCCATCGCGGCGGAACGCATTACGGCGCTGGACGCCATCCCCTTCGGCCACAAGATCGCCACGCGCGCCATCGCCAAGGGCGAAGCGGTGCGCAAATACGGACAGGTGATCGGCGTCGCCACCGAGGCGATCGCGCCCGGGCGTCACGTTCACGTCCACAACGTCGCGTTTTCCGACCTGCGTTCGGAGGCGGAGAAGGCCCCCGTCTTCCAGGCCAACGAGAAGCCCCGCAGCTTCATGGGCTACAAGCGCGCCGACGGGCGGGTGGCGACGCGAAACTACGTCGCCGTGCTGACCAGCGTAAACTGCTCGGCGACCGTGGCGCGCTTCATCGCCGAAGAGGCAGGGCGCAGCGGCCTGCTCGCCGACTATCCCAACATCGACGGCATCGTGCCGATCACCCATCACTCGGGCTGCGGCATGCCGGGAAGCGGCGAAGGCTACGAGTTGCTCTCCCGCACCCTGTGGGGCACGGCGGCCAATCCGAACTTCGCCGCGGTGCTGCTGGTGGGCCTCGGCTGCGAGGTGATCCAGCTGGCGCGCTTCAAGCAGGAATACGGCATCGGCGAAAGCGAGCATTTCCAGTCCTTCACCATCCAGGACTCCGGCGGCACCAGAAAGGCCGTCGCCGAGGGCCTGGGGCGGCTGAAGGAAATGCTGCCCGCCGCCGACACCGTGCAACGCTCCAAGCAGCCCGCCGGCGAGATCGTGGTCGGCCTGCAATGCGGCGGCTCGGACGCCTGGTCGGGCATCACCGCCAATCCCGCGCTCGGCAACATGTCGGACCGGCTGGTGGCGCTGGGCGGCACGGTGATCCTCTCCGAGACGCCGGAGATCTACGGTGCCGAACACCTGCTGTATGCGCGCGCGGCGTCGCCGGAAGTCTCCGAGAAACTCCGTGAGCGGATCAAATGGTGGGAGCGCTACACCGCCCTGCACGGCATGGAGATGAACAACAACCCCTCGCCGGGCAACAAAGCGGGCGGGCTGACGACCATCCTGGAGAAATCGCTGGGCGCCGTCGCCAAGGCGGGCACCTCGCCGCTGGTCGACGTCATCGAATACGCCAAGCCCGTGACCAAGCACGGCTTCGTCTTCATGGACAGCCCCGGCCTCGATCCCTGCTCCGCCACCGGACAAGTGGCCTCGGGCGCCACCCTGATCGCCTTCACCACGGGGCGCGGCTCGGCCTACGGCTGCAAGCCCTCGCCCTCCATCAAGCTCGCCACCAACAGCGCCCTCTACGCGCGCATGACCGACGACATGGACATCGACTGCGGCACCATCGCTACGGGTGAATCGACCGTGGAAGAGAAAGGCGCGGAAATCCTCGATTACTTGCTCGAAATCGCTTCCGGCAAGAAGAGCAAGAGCGAGGAGCTGGGCTACGGCGACATGGAATTCGTGCCCTGGCACATCGGGGCGGTGATGTAACCGTTCTTGAATATGCATCGCGAACGCAACAAGCCACTTCGTTAGACCTGCCTACGAATTCGCGTTAACCTTGCACGCAGGGGGCCGGTCTCCATGACCTCGCAGCAGGAAGAAGCGCGCAACGAAAAGTTCGGCTATGTCTGCCGGGCGTGCTCGCGCTGCTGCGCGCATAAGCTCATCCAGGTCAATCCCTATGAGGCGGCGCGGCTCGCCCGGCGCACCGGACAAACCATCGCCTCGTTTATCGCAAATTGCACCGAAGAGGGCGGCGCCTACCTCAAGCGCACGGACGACGACGTGTGCATTTTCCTGAACGAGAAGGGGTGCAGCGTGCATCCCGACCGGCCGCTGGTTTGCCGGCTTTATCCCCTCGGCAGGCGCGCGGCGCCGGACGGCACGGAGGTGTGGCTGAAGACCGTGCCGCATCCGCAGTCGGAGGGCGAGTACACGGAGAAAGGCACCATCGCGGACTTCATCGCCGCGCAGGGTGCGCTGCCCTTCATGCGGGCGGCGGACGAATACGCGGAGTGGGTACGCAAGGCCGACGCCGTGATTCAAAAGGAGGCCGAAGCCGACGAAGGAGAGCCGATCCCGAACGATCTGCTCGACATGGACGCGGCGATTTCAACCTATTGCGCGCAAAAGGGTACCGGCGAGCCCTCGGACATCGAAGATCGCCGGAAACTGCATCTGGAAATTCTCTATCGGCAACTGGACCGCTTCGACGGAGGTGACGATGACTGAAAGAAAAGTGACGGTCGGCAAACTGATGGCCGCCGCCTCGGTTCTGGGCCTGTCGCTCGGCATGACAGCCCAAGCCGCGGATACCAATCAGATCAAGGGCGAGACCACCCAGATCAAGGGCGAAACTACGCAGATCAAAGGCGAGACCAATCAGCACAAGTGGACGGGCTTCCTGAAGCACCACACCGACCACAAGATAAGCACACAGCACAAAATCGGCACGGGCGACAACACGCAAATCAAGCTCGACGGCGTGCAGAGCAACCACAAGATCGATACGCCGTCGCCCGAACTCAACCCGCAGCCCGAACCGCCGAAGCCCATCCAGGGCACGGAGGGCTCAAGTCCGCACTAGGCGGGTAAGCCCGGCGCAGCTTGACGGGCGGCTTCTCGTTCCGGCCGCGTGCGACGGCGCGCCTTCTGGCCATCGGGCGGTAAACGTGAGGTGCTATCCCCTTCGATCCGCGGGGGGATGTTGCCGTGCCGCTTTCACGCCTGACATTCGCAATTGCGCTTGGAGTCATCGCCGCCGCCGGTGCCGCGGCCGCGCCGGATTGGCCGTCCGTACCCGCGAAGAACGTGACTTTGCTCTACCCGGGCCAGTCGTCCCTGGAATGGGCCATGTCGAAGGGCGAGCATCGCGGGGCGGAGAAATTCAACGGCGGCAAAAGTTGCGCCGCGTGCCATATCGGCGAAGAAGCGCCGGTGGGTGCCATCGTCGCCTTGGGCAGGAAGCTCGAGCCCTCGCCCATTCCCGGCAAGCCCGGTTCCATTGTCGCCAAGGTGCAGGTGGCGCGCGACGCACAGCGGCTCTACGTCCGCCTCGAATTCAGCGACGCGGGTCAGCCGGACGCGCGCATGACCCTTGCCCCCGCGAAGGTGGCGATAATGCTGGGCGGCGACGAGCCGGTAGTTGCACGCGCCGGGTGCTGGGCGATGTGCCATGACGATTCGGAAGGCATGGCGAAAGCCCACGGCGCTCGCCCCATGTATCTCGGCAAGACGCGCCGGGGCGGCGGCGGCGTCGAATATTGGGAGGTGGAGCTTGGCTCGGGCGCTCCGGCCGCGGCGAACGGCACGGTCTCCGACGCGCGCCGGAAGACCAAGCCCGTTGCGGTCACAGCCGAGGCAGTGCACAGGAACGGAGTTTGGACCGTCATCCTGTCGCGCCCGCTGAATGCCGGCGCCGTCACCCTCGTTTCGGGAAAGCGTTATATCATCGCCTTCGCGATCGACGTGGGCCATACCGCCAAACGGTTCCACTACGTGTCGTTCGAGCGTAGTCTGGTCCTCGGCCAGGGTACGGCGGATTTTGTCGCAAAATAACCGACCATCGGCGAGGTTGCTCATGCGCTACAGCCTTCATGTCAACGGACATATCCATACGGTCGACGTGGACGATGACACGCCGCTGTTGTGGGTGCTGCGCGACGCGATGAACCTGAAAGGCACGAAATACGGCTGCGGCGTCGGGCTGTGCGGCTCCTGCACCGTCCATATCGACGGCGAGCCAGTGCATGCCTGCCGCAGGCCGGTGTCGAGCATCGGCATCTCCAAGGTGCTGACCATCGAGGCCATCGGGTCCACGCCCATCGGCGCGCGTCTGCAGGAGGCCTGGCTCAAGGTCGACGTGATGCAATGCGGCTATTGCCAGCCGGGTCAGATCATGACGGCCGCCGCCCTGCTCGCCCGCAACGCAGCGCCGAGCGAGGAGGACATCGTCGAGGCGTTGGACGGCAACCTCTGCCGCTGCGGGACCTATCTGCGCATCATCGAGGCCGTCAAACTCGCGGCCGCCGGCCGCAAAGGAGCCTGAGCCATGTCGCAGGTTTCTCCCCCGAAAAAGTCCATCCGCTTACCGTCGCGCCGCACCTTTTTGATCGCCGGCACTGCGGCTGGCGGCGGCCTCGTCCTGGCCTATTACGTTTCCGGCATCGGCAAATCCCGGAAGCCCGGAACGCTCAATGCCTATGTCCGCATCGCGCCGGACAACACCGTCACCATCATGGCGAAGAACCCGGAGATCGGTCAGGGCGTTAAGACCATGCTGCCCATGCTGATCGCCGAGGAGCTGGACGTCGATTGGAAGCAGGTGCGCATCGAACAGACGGACGCCGACGAATCCGTCTATCCCGGCCAGATCGCCGGCGGCAGCATGGCGACGCCGCTCAACTACGAGCCGATGCGCCGGGTCGGCGCGGCCGCGCGCCAAATGCTGGTCACCGCGGCGGCTCAGACTTGGAAGGTGCCGGAAAGCGAACTCGTCACCGGCTCTGGCAAGGTGCGGCACGTCCCAACCGGACGCACGCTGACCTACGGCGAGCTGGTCGACAAAGCCGCCAAGCTGCCCGCGCCTTCGCTCGACAGCGTCAAGCTCAAGGACCCCAAGGACTTCAAGATCATCGGCCATTCGACGCCGGGCATCGACGGCCCCATGCTGGTCAAGGGCGAGCCGTTGTTCGGGATCGATGTGACGGTTCCGGGCATGTTCTATGCGGTGTTCCAGAAGTGCCCGGTGCCTGCGGGCAAGGCCGTCAGCGCCAATCTCGACACCATCAAGAAGATGCCGGGCGTGCGCGACGCTTTCCTGGTTCCGGCGGGCGGACAGTTCGGCTTCATCGCCGAAGGCGACATGCAGTATTCCGGGCTGATGTCCGGCGTCGCCGTGGTGGCGGACAGCTGGTGGCGCGCGGAAAAGGCGCGCGAAGCACTCAAAGTGAAATGGGACGAAGGCCCGACGCGGCTGCAATCGAGCGAAGGCTTCGCGCGGGCTGCGGCCGCGCTGGGCAAGAAGGCGCCCGCCTTCACCCTGCGCAACGACGGCGATGCGGCGGCGGCGCTCAAGGGCGCGCCGCATGTGATCGAAGCGGCCTATGCCTATCCCTTTATCGCCCATGCCACGATGGAACCGCAGAACTGCACGGCGGATGTGCGCGGCGGCAAGGCGGAAATCTGGGCGCCGTCGCAGATGCCTGAGACCGGGCGCGAGCTGGTGGCCAAAACGCTGGGACTCGATCCCAAGAACATCACCATCCACATGCTCCGCGCCGGCGGCGGCTTCGGGCGGCGGCTGATGAACGACTACATGGTCGAAGCGGCCTGGATTTCGCAGGCCGTGAAGGCGCCGGTGAAGCTGGTGTGGAGCCGCGCCGACGACATGCAGCACGATTTCTACCGCCCCGCCGGCTGGCACTTCTGCAAGGGCGGCGTCGACAAGGCAGGCAAGATCGTCGCCTGGCAGCAGCATTTCGTCAGCTTCGGCAAGAACAACAAGTTTGCCAATTCGTGCGACATGCCGCCCTATTCGTTCCCGGCGGGCCGCGTGCCGAACCTCAACTACGGCGCCACTGTGATGCCGAGCGGCATCCCGACGGGGCCGCTGCGCGCCCCGGGCGACAACGCGTTCGTCTGGGTGTTCCTCTCCTTCATCGACGAGCTGGCCCATGCCGCGCGCAAGGACCCGCTCCAGTTCCAGATCGACCTGCTCGGCAAACCGGAGCTGCTGCCCGGCGAAGGCGAAGGCCTCGATACGAGACGCCTTCTCGGGGTGCTCGAAAAGGTCCGCGCGATGTCGGGCTGGGGCAAACGCAAGCTGCCCAAGCGGACCGGCATGGGCGTGGCGTTCGCTTATTGCCACCTGGGTTATGTCGCAGAGGTCGTGGAGGTTGCGGTTTCGCGCGAGGGCGAGATCAAGATCGGCAAGGTGTGGGCCGCCGTCGATATCGGCCGCCAGATCGTCAATCCGACCGCTGCGGAGAACATGGCGCAAGGTGCGATCATCGACGGACTGGGCGAGGCGCTGAACCAGAAAATCACCATCGAGAACGGCCGCGTGGTGGAGGACAATTTCGACGGCTTCTCGCCGCTCACCATGCGGCAGACCCCACCGATCGAAGTTCAGTTCGTCCTCACCGATCATTCGCCGACGGGCCTGGGCGAGCCGCCTTTGCCGCCCGTGTTACCCGCGCTATGCAACGCCATCTTCGCCGCCACGGGCAAGCGCGTGCGCAGCCTGCCGATCGATACTGCGCTGTTGAAGGCGTGACACAATCTGTCATCCCCAGCGAGCATCGCGAGCATTGCTCGCGATGCGAGGGAAGGGGACCCAGGTGATGCAGGCAACGCGATTCAAGCGAGGTGCCGCGCTGTTGCGGTAACGTCGCGGCGAACAGATGGAACAAGCTGCTTGAACCACCTGGGTCCCCTTCCCTCGCGCGGATCGCGCCGCGATCCGCACTCGCCGGGGATGACAGTATTTGTTTGAATTGGAGCGAAGCTCCCGACCTCTATTTCGTCACGAACACGGGATGGGCGAGTTCGGCCGCGGTGCGTTCGACATAGGCGCGGAACGACGCCTCGTCGGGCAAGCCGCCGGTTTCGCGCGCCCAAGCTGCGGCGAAAGCATACCGCGCCTTGGCCGGGTTCTTGAACACGACGTAAGTGCTGCGGCCGTCGTCGCCCGTGCGCTCCACTTCCACCACGGGATAGAACAGCGCCACGCCGACGTCGTCCTTGCCGTTCTCGCTCTGGCGTCCCCAACTCGCGATGTAGCCCCACACCCCTTTGCGCGACTGCATGAAGACGGTGTTCGGATATTTGCCGAAGCCTGCGACCAGCGGCGTTCCGGGCGAAGCGGACACGGTGTTCAGCGAGAGGCGAGAACCGGCGCCGATGGTGAAATCCGTGACCAGCGATTTCATCTTGCCGTCGAGCAGCCATCCTTCGCAGGAGACGCGCAGGTCGGCCAACACCGGCCCCGAGGCCGCGACGGTCGCCGTCATGCGTTTCATGTCGCCGAGCTGCGTCGCCATCCCGTCGCGCAGCACGCCGACGCCACCGGCCCCGAGGCTGTCGCCGACGTGCCAGATATCCATGCCCCACTCGCCTTCGTCGTGATAGCTGGGCCCGCCCTGGCCGATCCTGTGCAGCACCGGCGCGGGCAGCTTCTTGCCGAAGATGTCGTTGGCGTTGCGCTTGTCGAGATAGATACGGTAGCCGACGCGATCCGATTCCCAGCCCGCCCCTTCGATGGGGAATAGAGGATCGTGGATCGCATGCGTGGACGGCACCACGAAGTGCTGCACCTCGCGCCAGGCATCGCCGTCCTTGATGGGGATGGTGGCACGCGCCAAACGCGTGGGGCTCGGATCGGAGCCGAGGCGCGGCCTGAGCACGAGCGGAATCTGCGCCTGAGCGGGAAGATCGAGCGCCGTGAGCGCACCCCCTTTCACGCGCTGCACCGGCGCGATCTGTCCTTCGGCCACCGCCACCCACTCGCCCGTCATGCCGCGCGGTAGGAGTGCTGCAGGAAGCTGGACTCGTGCGGCCGTTCGGGAACTCGACAGAGGATTGTGGATCGTGAGCTTGGTAGAGGCGGCGGACGCCGCCGTCGTCAGAAGTATCGCGGCAAGTAGCAGACTAGATGTGCGCATGGCGCTTCCTCACTCATTGTTTTGTGCGAAAGTGGACGCGGGGTCCCAAGTGATGACCCGAACGGGAGAACTCTCCTTGCCCAACCCGACGGGCTGGAAAAAGAGTGAAAGTTTGTGTTGCGTCCTCCACAGGACACTGTCGTAGGTCGGTTCCCACGCTCCGGGGTTCTCGGTGGGAAGGACGACGGAGTGCCACCGGGTGCGGTCGCGTGACCAATAGACTACAAGCCGGTTGCCGGAGTCGGCGATCGGCAATCCGGCCTGCGTCGAACGCGTGACGACAAGGACGATGCCGCTTTTGTCGATCAACACGATGGGGCGTCCCATCTGCCGCACGGCGCCGGCGGTCGTGTCGTATGCCTCGCCTGCGAGCCGGTGGGAGATCGCCGAAGTGCGCCACGATCCGCCGTCCTGCCACACAAGCATGTATTGCCTCGTGTTGTCCCCCTCGGCGGCGCCGGGCGCCCACCAGGTTGCGATCACGGGACGCCCCTCAAGGTCCACCGCCATGCTCGCCTGATTGATCAGGCTGGAATGAACGGGCAACGAAAGCACCTTGGCACGCGCATCGGCTTCGGCGCGGTCGATGCTGCGGCCGAGTTTTATGCCCGCCGTCGAAACCCAGTTCCGGCCGTTGTCGGGCGAAACCGCACAATAAATGTCGTGGTTGGTCTGCCAGTCCGGACTCTCGCGTATGGTCCAGCTCGCAAAGAGTTTGCCTCCGGGGCTGAAAGCGAACGAATTGAAGTATGCGTTCATGTTGGCGGAAATGCCGTCCACCATCGGATCGCCGACACGCCGCCAGGTTCCGGTGCCCGGATCATAGGCGTTGATGACTTGGTTTCCGTTTCCCGAACCGCCGCCCGCGCCGCCATTGCGGTAGGTGAACATCAGCCCGCCTTGCGGCATCCGAATAAACTCCGGATAGGTCACGGCGTCCTCGTCACGCCCGATCATCCGCGCCTTCCGAAACGCAATATCGGGGCCGAACCGTTTACCGAGCACCGAGGCGGTGCTCACGGCATAGGCAAGAGGCGCGTTGTGCATCCCCCATGACAAATGCATCGCGCCGCGCTTGTCGATTGCCATCGCGACGAGGTTGTGGTCGTCGCGCGCTCCCGTATTCGAAAAAGCGTCGACCAGGGAAAAAGACGTCGCGGCGAGGATCCAGCGCGAGGGGAACCGACGGAGGGAGCGCCGCGCGACGACCAGCGGCACCCGCCCGCCTTCGGCAGCACCATAGAACGCAGCGAACTGGTATCTTCCCCGGCTGACGAGATTATTGTGCGCCATCGACACCGAATTGACCGCGCTCGATGCATATCCCTCAGGCGAAATCTCCGTCACCGATATGTCGTGTGCCTGACTCGCAAGCTCGATCATCGCCGAGCCCGCCAGCAGGAACGCTCCCACGCCGTAAAGCTGCGTATTTTCGCGGGAAACAACGTCCGGTCCGGCGCCGATCTGCTGCACCCAGCCGAGCTTGCCGTCGGGCTCGACCGCCTTGACCAATGCCGACCAGCCGCGTTCGGCGGCGTCGCGGTATTTCGGCTCCGTCAAGAGCCCCGAGGCGACGCCGTAAGCGAGGCCGAAAGTAAAGAAGCCCGTGCCGCTGGTTTCGGGCGGCGTTCCCTCGGGCGGTCCCAGAAGAGAGACCGGCCAATAGCCGTCCGGTTTCTGCAACGTCACAAGCCGCGCCGACATCTTCCGGAACAACGCTTCATAGCGCGGCCGCTCTGCGGCGTTCGACGGCATGAATTGCAGGATCCGCGCGAGCCCCGCATAGGCCCAGCCGTTGCCGCGGCTCCAGAAGATCTTCTCGCCGCGCGGGCCGCGGCGGGACATGAAGCGCGTGTCGCGGTAGAAAAGACTCTCCTCCTCGCTGAACAGGCGGCCAGCGGTCGCCCAGAACTCCTTGTCGGCGTAGGCGAGATATCTCGGATCGCCCGTGGCGCGCGACAGCTCCACCCATCCGGGCGGCGCCATGAACAGCGCATCGCACCAGCACCAGCGCTTCTGGCAGGCATCCTCCACGCCCGGCGCGGGCTCTCCGAAATCGAGTGTGCCATTGGGAGAGGCGGCGATGATGGCGTCGAACCGCTCCTTCACCGGCGCGATCATCCTGGGATCGTGCTTGCGCTCGTAGGCCCAGATCCAGCTTTGCGCGATGACCTGATCGTCGGCATGGAAGGGGCGCGGGCCCAACGCCCAATTCTGCGCGGCGCCAAGCCGATAAACGGCCTGCGCGACATTCGGATCGGCGGAACGCTCGGCCAGCGCCGTGAGACCGACATACAGTGCGCCGTTTACCCAGCCGAGCGGTTCGTAGGTTTCGTTAGCCGCGTTCGGAATTGGCTGGCCGAGATGGGCAAGCTGCCAATCGGCGACGCGCTGCGTGGTGGCCAGAATTTTCCCGGCATCGAGGGGCGCGCCGGAGACCGAAGAAGCCGTGACCGCCAGGACAATGACGGACGATGCCAACAATCTCGCGATCGTTCCGGACATGTTCGTTCCCCCTTTGCAGACTCGAACAAACATTAGACTGGATTGCGTTCAGGAGTCCCTATTTACCTCATATGTCATCCCGGCCAAGCAGCGGCCGATAGGCCGTGAGCGGCA
>PMKE01000006.1 GCA_003158585.1 Alphaproteobacteria bacterium | reverse complement strand
GATCCACCGTGGGCGCTGTCATGAGGCGTCGTGAGAGTGGGAGAGGATGTGGCGCCCGCGGGCGGGGGACGACGTAACCCTCAGCACTCGGGCGGCGCAGGGGTTCCGCCCGGTGGCACTAGGACCCCCCGCGAGGAGCTCGCTGACGGCGTGGACCCTTCGTGAGCCCTGGCTGGAAGCGCGGCCCGGCTGCCGAAAGACGCCGCAATGGAGCGCCGAGCGCCGAGTGGCGAGCGCGTCGATCGCAAGACGCGCCGACGCCGGAAGGCGTCAGGAGATGGTCGCGCCGCTCGGCGCTCCATTCCCCTCGCTTGATTCGGGGGACGGAAAGGGACGACGGCGTACCCGGCGCCGCCAAGAATACGGGCGATGACGCATGTGATCCGCCCGGATTGGGAAGTGTGATCTTATCCCTCCCCTGCAAGGGGAGGGTGGGAGCGCCGAAGGTGCTCCGGGGAGGGGGGTTTACTTTCGATTTGAAACGAGCCCCACCCGGCTCGCTGCGCTCGCCACCCTCCCCTTTCAGGGGAGGGATAAGTGCCTCCACATCCTCGATTCCGTAATGCGACGCGGCGCGCCTGGTGAGGGCTGCGAACTCCATCTCTTTGAGGAAGGCGATGAGATGCGAGGGTTCCGGCTCGCGCACCGCGAACGTGCCGGGCTGTTCCCTAATCCTGGCGTGATCGTCGAGGAGAACGAGCTTGAACGAAAGGCGTGCTTTATCCGCATTGAGCTGCAGCGTCTCGCGCCGCTTGGGCTGCTTGATTTCGCCTGCCCGCTTCAGCACGCTTTCGAGGTCGCCGTAAGTGTTGATCAACTCGGCCGCCGTCTTCACCCCGATGCCCGGCACGCCCGGCACGTTGTCGGAGGAATCGCCGGCCAGCGCCTGCACCTCCACCACCTTGGACGGCGGCACGCCGAAGCGCTCCATCACCTCGGCCGAACCGATGCGCTTGTTCTTCATGGTGTCGAGGAGCTGCACCTTGCCGTCTTCGACCAGCTGCATCAGGTCCTTGTCGGAGGAGATGATGGTGACGCGCGCGCCGACCTCGCGGCCCAGCCGCGCATAGGTGGCGATGAGATCGTCCGCCTCGAAACCCGGCTCCTCCACGCAGGCGACGCCGAAGGCGCGCGTGGCATCGCGCACGAGGGGAAATTGCGGGATCAGGTCCTCCGGCGGCTCGGGCCGGTTGGCCTTGTATTCGGGGTAGATGTCGTTGCGGAACGTCTTCTTGCCGGCGTCGAAGATGACGGCGAGGTGGGTGGGCGCGTCGCCGTCTTTGGTGTCTTCAATGAGTTTCCACAGCATGTCGCAGTACATGCGAACTGCGCCTGTTGGCAGACCGTCAGCGCGAACGAGATACTTCTTGTCCTGATGGGCAGCCTGAAAATAGGCGCGGAACAGGTAGCCCGATCCGTCGATCAGATAGAGGTGATCGCCCTTTTTGAGCGTGCTCAATGCGAACCAGCCCCGGCTTTCAGCACGAAGCGCCGGTCGCAATAGGGGCATTCGACGAAGCCTTCGTCCCCCATCTCGAGGTAAACCTTAGGATGGCCGAGCACGCCGCCATCGCCGTCGCAGGAGACTTTGGTGGTTTCCACTTCCACAATTTCGGGCGCGTCGACAGGCATGGTCCGGTTCCTGGAGGGCTTGCGGATGATAACCGGGGCGGGGCCGCATGCAACGGCTTTGCCCCGCGGCGGAGCGGGGATAAGTTTCCCGCATGGTCCGACTCACCCGTATCTACACCAAGACCGGCGACAAAGGCCTGACCTCGCTGGGCGACGGCCGCCGCGTGGCGAAGGACGATCTGCGCGTCGAAGCCTATGGCACGGTGGACGAAGCCAATGCCGCCGTCGGGCTGGCGCGGCTGTACGCCAAGGGCAGATTCGACGCCATGCTGTCGCGCATCCAGAACGACCTCTTCGATCTCGGCGCCGATCTCTGCGTGCCGGAGAATGGCAAGCCGGGTCGCAGCCGTCTGCGCATCGCGGAGGCTCAGGTCGAACGGCTGGAACGCGAGATCGACGCGATGAACGCCAAGCTGAAGCCGCTCGATTCCTTCGTGCTGCCGGGCGGCAGTGCGCTCGCCGCGCATCTGCACCCGGCGCGGGCCGTGGTGCGCCGGGCCGAACGGCTGATGGTCGCCCTGGCGAAGAAGGAGAAGGTCGGCGCCCCTGCCCTGCGCTACATCAACCGGCTGTCGGACCATTTGTTCGTGATGAGCCGCGCAGCAAACAAAGGGCACGACGTTCTCTGGCAGCCGGGAGCGACAAGAGGCGAATAGAACGCGCTTACGTCGCTTCGTGCTTACGCCCGAAGATGAAGGCGATGATGACACCGATGAAGCCGATCGACCAAGCGGGGATCGAGAGCACCGCAACGACGGATGCCGTCAGGAATCCCGGAAGCGTGCTCGTCATCCAGGCGTGGAAGGCCTTGACACTGCCCGGGTCCATGAGGCCCCACACCACCTCGTAGGAGCGCACGCTGATCTGCCCCTGATGCTCCAGGGTGGTCAGAAGATCGGCGCCCAGCAGCATCAATGCGACGGCCACCAGGAAAAGACCGACAAGACTCATGAATGTACGCATGGCATTCGCCCCCCGGCACAACCTTTACCCGACAAATGTGACGCTAATCGGCACGCCCCGCTCTGACAAGACGGCAAATCTCCGTTAACCTAGCCGTTCGAGGACGCGGTGCCGCGGCCCTTCAAGCTTTGCGCTCGGGATAGGGCACCCCGTCGCGATGGGTGTAGGTGCCTTTCGGTCCGTTCCAGACGAGATCGGCGTCGGGGTAGTAGCAAACGTCGGCGTCGTCCGGCAGGCGCGTGCCGACCTCGAGCACAGTGGCGGGCGCGGCGCTGCGGTTGACGAGGTGATGGCCGTTCTTGTCGCCCTTCGCGAAGGCGGCGCAATCGCCGGCGCGCAGAACTTCCTCGCCTTGGTCGCTGCGCAGCACGACCTCGCCGGAGATCACAGTGACGAACTCGTCTTCTTCGACATGCCAATGGCGCTGGCTCGACCAGGCGCCGGGCGCCAGCGTCAGCAGATTGACGCCGAACTGGTTGAGTCCGCCCGCGTCGCCCAGCGCCTTGCGGACACGCTCCGCGCAAGGTTTGTCGAACGGCGCTGGATAACGCGATCCTTTGATCTCGGGCACGGCTTTGATGTCGATCTTGGGCATGCGGCCTCTCCTTTCGCACCGGGCGACCATACATACGAAAAGGCGGACTCGAAACCGGCGCTTGGCGCCTTTCACGAATCCGCCCCTGACTCGAGGCTACGGCAGCAAGCGGAACCCGCGGTTCAGGCGGAAATCGACATGCACCTTTGCTTTATCTCACGGGCTTTACGCCGCCGGCCGCCGCATCGACCGCTTTCGCGGGAGTCCTTGGCCTGGCTTTGTGTCGGATGCGCGCGACGGACACCCAACCCTGTATGACTTGGTCAGCGCTGTTGTTCATCTTCCAGTCGGGCCACCGGAACGGCCCTGTTGTGCTGCTCTCCACAAAAAACACGATAGCGATATGGGGATGAAAAAATGCATTTCAAGGGGTGCGGGCAAATTTATTTTCGAGAGCGAGACGCATTATAGTTCGTGTGCGCACGAATTGGCACGCAAGAATGCGACGCAAAATTTCAAATGCGGCGTCCGCTTTTTATTCACCTTAGGACGGTCGCGGCGCGGGAGATTCTACTCTGACCTCAGACTCTCACCAGAGTCTCACCCTTCCGGTCGGACGAAAGCGACGTATACTCTGTCATCAGTTATCCAGTGGAAAGTCACTTTCAGGGCACGCTTCTGGGGGAGTTTGGGAAGTGGCGAAATCTAACGGGGGTGAACAATGAACTTGCTCACATTGGTCAATGTCGCGGCAGCAACCGCGCTCATTGTAGGATTTATTCTCGGATGGATCATCGGGCGCCGCGCTAAGACAGTGACAACAACACGGGACGCGTTTCTGGATGCGGCCTATCGTGAGAATGCACAGGTCGATTTCGAATTCGTCCGCGACAAGGCGAATGAAATAGTTCGCTTGGCGAATGAGATCACAACACGGGCAACGAGCGCCCATGACATCGTTCTGGACCCGCACAGAGACATTGAAGAGAAGCCTCGACTTCCCGATGCCGTGGGTGTCGTCGGCGATGTCCCCGCGAGCTGAGAGGAGTTCCCCAATACAGTCGGGGAAAAGTAAAATCCCTGATCAAGTCTCCCGCCGCGTGGACGGCGGCGGAGCTTCTACTTTGATTCCAAACTCTCAGCGGTCCCTGCAAATTCGGATCAAAGAGGCAGCAATGAGCGAAGACGACGAAGAGTTATCGACAAAGGAAATGCGCCAAAAGGCAGGCCACCAGGAAATACTTGGTGAGACGCTGGCGAAGTTTGAGTTCTTTCAACATCGCTGGCATCCATACAGTCGCTTCCTAGACGTTGACAAAGTGGACCTTCTTCTAAGACGCCGTTTACCAAGTGGAACGATCTATCGAGAAGTCCAGGTGAAGTTCGGAAAGCTGTACAAATGTACGCGGCCGTGGGAACTCCCGCTATTCTCCAATAGTTCATGGCGGTTTTTCACCGAGAAGAACTTGGACGATCTAACGCAACACAAAGGGCTGTATCTGACCTATGTGCTGTCTCCGGACGATGGCTTCAAAGGAGATATGTTCATTTTTCCGATTGAAGACTTTGCCAGGATCGTGAGAGCCTCTGACAAGTTAGGAAATGGGAACTACAGGGTCTATATCTCTCGCGCCGTTGATGACATCTCCCGATGGTATGTGAGGCGCCAGCCTAAGTTCAGTACGCTCAATGAAAAGACAGTAATCGACGTGACCTCCTATTACCGCAATTTCGAATGCTTGCGGCCGCATGACGCTTAAGTCGTGGGAATTGCGGGACAGGTACTCCTGTCACCAAATTCGAGCCTCTGAGATTAGCACCCTATGAATGCAGAAAAGCAAGCTGAAGAGTACCTCTTCAATCTCATGCTGAAGTTCTGCAAACCCCTATATTGCCACGAGGTTGATGCGCCGTGGCCGCGCCCTGTCAAGGGTGGCACATGCTTTTTCCTCCGCTTTGGAGACGTGACATTTGGAGTTACAGCAGCGCACGTTATTGAGGTGTTGCTAGGGCGTCACCGCGAACGCCGACAGGTCTTTCAAGTGGGTAATGCAGGCATAGACCTGGAGCATTCATTAATCGACCTGGACACGGACTTGGACATCGCGACCTTTCGATTTGACCGCACCACATTAGAAGAAATTGGTGGAATGGCGTTCGTGTGCTCTGCCGACGATTGGCCGCCGCCAAGCCCCAAGCCACTATGGAAGTTGGGCTTCGTTGGATTTCCTGAGAAGATGACCGAAGTGAAGGCGTTGAACCACGCCGAATTCCTTGCCTATGGTTCAATGTCTGCTGTCGAAGATGTTTCAGACCGGGACATTATTTGTACATACGATCCGGCCAGGGATGAGGCTATGCCTGGGTTTGCGAAGCCGGATTTGGGCTTCAATATGAGTGGTTGCAGCGGCGGACCTGCAATAATGTATTACACCTCAAACGGGTTAACTCGGTGGCGTCCCGTCGGCCTCATTTACAAAGGGCCTCTAGGACGCGCCGAAGGTGAAAGCGAAGAATTCGATATTATCCGCATTCGTCTACTGAAGTATGTGAAACCAGATGGCACTTTGAAACGCGATGCGAGCGGTTGGTTACCTTGACGGACACGGTCGAGGCACAGAATGCGGTGACAGGAGCGTATGCCCCCAACGCACCCCTTACCTGAAAAATCACGGGGTTAGCGTCGCGCCTTTCGATCTGTTCGTTCCGCTTCGCCGGCGCTCCGCTAACCCCGTGATTTTTCTTCCTCTCCCTCAAGGGGAGAGGGGAATTAAGGGGAGAGGGGAATTCTAGGAAAAACAAAACCGCCCGCGGTACCGCGGGCGGTTTTGTGAAAACGACTCGATTCGGACAGAATGGTTAGGTGTTCTGTATCGTCCTGATCGCGAATGCTCGACCACCTGGGTCCCCTTCCCTCGCATCCGCGCCGAAGGCGCGAATGCTCGCCGGGGATGACAATTAGAGAAAACGGGCCAGGACCACTATTCACCGTGCTCGCCAAGCGACCTGCGCTCCCGGCATCGCATTTCGTACGGATTTTGTCGAGCACTGAACAACGGGAGTTTGCGCAGACCCGGGCTTCACGACATCGAATTCGAATATCTGCTCGATAGTTTTGTCGACGATGACGCGGATTTTGTATTTTCCTTCGGGATCGCCCTCCACGACGGACCACGAGTTAAAGATAATACCGGCCGTATCCAATGGAGCGTCCCGTTCCAAAACGGAGACTTTCTTGTCCGGTGAAATGGAGGGCTGAAAATCTTCACTTGGATTTCCCCAACTGATCGGAGCCGTGGGAAGGGTGAATTCTTCCCTCCAGTGAACGGTGGGCTTGTCGGTCTTCAGCTTGATGACCCAGCCATAAGCCTGTCCCGTCACAAGAGGGACCGTTGTGCCGGGCACAAACGAGACGGCGCCTGTTTCGGATTGGCAAAAAATGCCGAATTGAGCGCCGGTCACTTCTACTTTATCGCCGGCATGTGCGGCCGCGATGATCGGAAGCAACAAAGCGGCGGCGATCGCGAATGAGTTCCTCATGATATCTTCCCCACATCTCCTAAGGCAGGACACTATCACTTGGCGCGATGCGGCCCCATGCGCGGCTGCGCGCACCGGCGCGGCAATTTGGTTCTTAGTCTCAGAAGAAAAACGCGGGCAGGAGCACAATTCACCGTGATCGCCAAGGAACATGTGCTCCTGTCACCAGTTCTTGGGCATGCCTAACCAGTCTTTCTGCGCACTGTAATTTCAGGCAACCCGATCGACAGTTCGGCCTTCATTTTCGCCAGAGCCTCGTCGATGACCCACATATGGGAACTGTGACGCAAGTCGAGCAACCTCCGGACGGAATTCTCCGGCATCTGCAGCTCGTTTGCCAATCTGGATCGCGACCAACCGTGTTTGCGCATGTTTTCGTAGACCGCCAGCTTGGCTGTCACCAACGACGGCAGAACAACCCGGTTGCCGCGGAATGGCGGCCGCGGAATCGGCTTACCCGCCTTCACATAACCTTCGAGAGCGGCGATAAGGCAGTCCTTTGCATTCTCGAATGCCTCTTCTTTGGTTTCGCCTTCCGTCAGGGCTTCCGGCACCTGCGGAAAACGGACCAGCCACCAGCCATTCTCCTGCTCTTCCAACTTGTAGGGATAACCGAACGCCACATTTGTCATTTATGACTCCAAATCCCGTTTGGACAGCCCAAGCTGGTCCAGCATCGCCTTGAGCAACCCCGGACCGATTTCTTTTCTGCGATCCTTCAGCGTCGTAAAGCGGCCACCATAATAAAGGCGGCCGTGGCTGCCTGACCCGGATCGAACGACACGGCAACACCGTTTCGACGTCCCGCTTTGCGTACCAATCGCTCGAATTCGTGGCCGTTCACACAGATATGTTCGCACATATTTGTGCGAATGTCCATAGACAAAACCGCCTGCGGGGCATTCCCCGCAGGCGGTTAGTTATTCTACAAATATCAGGTCAGCTCGGCTGGCCGTCCGGCTTGGGCGCTTCGGGGGCGCCCTCTTCCTTTGCCTTCTTCGAGAGGTCTTCGCCGGTCACCTGATCGACGATCTTCATGGAGAGGCGCACCTTGCCGCGGTCGTCGAAGCCGAGCAGCTTGACCTTGACCGTGTCGCCTTCCTTGACCACGTCGCTCGTCTTGGCGACGCGCTTGGCGGCCAGCTCCGAGATGTGAACCAGGCCGTCCTTGGGACCGAAGAAGTTCACGAAGGCGCCGAAATCCATCACTTTCACGACCTTGCCGTCGTAGATCTCGCCGATTTCCGGCTCGGCCACGATCGACTTGATCCACTTCAGCGCCGCCTTGATGTTGTCCGCTTCGGCCGAGGCGATCATCACCGTGCCGTCGTCCTCGATGTTGATCATGGCGCCGGTCTTCTCGACGATCTCGCGGATGACCTTGCCGCCGGTGCCGATCACTTCGCGGATCTTGTCAGTGGGGATCTTC
>PMKE01000005.1 GCA_003158585.1 Alphaproteobacteria bacterium | reverse complement strand
CAACAGCGCCAATTTCTCGAGCATCGCCACCGACGCGAACGGCGTCATCCAGATCTTCAACGTCGGCGCCGAACGCATGCTCGGCTACGCCGCCGCCGAGGTGAGGAACAAGATCACGCCGGCCGACATTTCGGATCCGCAGGAACTTTGCGCGCGCGCCACCGCGCTGAGCAAGGACCAAGCGACCCCGATCGCACCCGGGTTTGAAGCGCTGGTCTTCAAGGCCGCGCGTGGCATCGAGGATATCTACGAGCTAACCTATATCCGTAAGGACGGAAGCCGGTTCCCCGCCATCGTATCGGTCACCGCTTTGCGTACCGATCTGGGCCCGATCATCGGATATCTGCTTATCGCCACCGATAATACCGTGCGCAAGGATGCGGAAGACAAGCGGCTATGGGCGGAAGAGAGCTTTCAGCTGATGGTCGAAAGCGTCACGGATTGCGCCATCATCATGCTCGACGAAGAAGGTCGCGTTAAAAGCTGGAACGCAGGTGCGCAGCGCATCACAGGTTACGATGCGAAGGAAATCGTCGGACAGCCCATTTCCGTCTTCTTTTCCCAGGAAGACATCGACGCCCACGAGCCCGAACGAGCGTTGCGGGAGGCCGCGTTGACGGGCCGGTTAGAAGACAATGGCTGGCGTGTACGCAGGGATGGGTCCAGGTTCTGGGCGAATGTCATCGTTACTGCGATCCGCGATTCGACCGGAGCGCTGCGCGGTTATGCAAAGCTGGCGCGCGACATGACCGAGCGCCACCGCGTCGAAGCGGAATTGAACAAGGCCACATCCACGGCAGAAGCGGCCAATCTGGCCAAGTCGGAATTCCTCTCCAGCATGAGCCACGAACTGCGTACGCCGCTCAACGCCATCCTCGGCTTCGCGCAGTTCATGCAATCCGATGTCCCGGCGCCGACGGCAGAACAGAAGGTGAGCATCGAACAGATCCTCCAGGCGGGCTGGTTCCTGCTCGATTTGATCAACGAAATCCTGGACCTCTCGCTGATCGAATCCGGGAAAGTGGCGCTGTCTCTGGAGCCGGTGTCGCTTGGCGAAGTCCTGTCCGATTGCCGGGCCATGATGGAACCGCTGGCGCAGAAGCGCGGCATCACGATGACGTTTCCCGACTTCGAAGCGCCCAGCTTCGTTTCGGCCGACAGAATCCGCCTGCGGCAAATCCTCGTCAATCTTCTGTCCAACGCCATCAAATACAACCGCCAGGACGGTTCGATCGTGGTGGAATGCGCCACGCACACGCCGGGGTTCATTCGGTTGGACGTAACGGACACCGGCCTGGGGCTGACGCAGGATAAACTGGCCCAGCTCTTTCAACCATTCAATCGCCTGGGACAGGAGAAAGGCATCGAGCAAGGAACCGGCATCGGCCTGGTTGTTACCAAGCGCCTGGTCGAAGTGATGAACGGCACGATCGGCGTGGAAAGCACCGTCGACGTGGGAACGATATTCTGGATCGAGTTGATCGCCACCGAAGCGCCGCAATCCGACTTGGCGAAGGCCGCCCCCGAGACTTCCCTGCAGGTTCAGGCCAAGGACGCGGCCCCCGCGCGAACAGTGCTTTACGTGGAGGATAACCCGGCCAATTTGAAGCTGGTCGAGATGCTCCTCGCACGCCGGCCGGATTTCCGCCTGCTGACAGCCGGAGATGGCGATCTCGGCATTTCGCTTGCGCGCGCCCACCTGCCGGATGCGATCATCATGGATATCAACCTGCCGGGCATCAGCGGCATCAGTGCGCTGGCCGTTCTTCGCAAACACAGCACCACCGCGCAAATTCCGGTCATAGCGCTGAGCGCCAACGCCAACCCTCGCGACATCGAAAAAGGCTTGGAGGCGGGATTCTTCCGGTATCTCACCAAGCCGATCAAGGTCGATGAATTGATGGACACTCTGGACTTGGCGCTGGCCCTGGCAGACGCCAGCCAGCCTTCCACACCGAAGGCGGCGTAAGGCGATGATCGATTCAGCCAGGATTCTCGGCAGCAAGATACTGATCGTCGACGATCTGCAAGCCAACGTTCAACTTCTCGAGATGATGCTGCGGCGTGCCGGCTATCTCCGCGTCGACACAACCATGGACCCAACCGCCGTTTGCGAGCTTCACCTCAAGAACCGCTACGATCTCATTCTGCTCGATCTCCTGATGCCTAGAATGGACGGCTTCCAGGTCATGGAGGCCCTGAAGGCAATCGAAACGGACGATTACCTCTCGGTCCTCGTCATCACGGCGCAGCCGGGCCAGAAGCTGCTTGCATTGCAGGCCGGTGCCAGGGATTTCATCAGTAAGCCGTTCGACAGTTCGGAAGTACTGACCCGCATACACAACATGCTCGAAGTAAGGCTGCTGCATGGGGAAGTGAAAGCCCACAGCAAACTCCTGGAAGAGACGGTGCACGAGCGTACGGCGGAATTGCGCAGAAGCGAAGAAATGTTCCGCGAACTCGCGGCCAATATTCCCGAGGCATTGTGGATCAGGGACGCCGAGCAGCAAACGCTCCAGTACGCGAACCCGGCATGGCTGAAGTTGAGCGGTTTGAGCGCCACACCGGGCGACCCGATCGAGAAAGCCTACCGGACAATTCATCCCGACGATCTGCAGCGGGTCACCAAAGAACGGCGAAGGTCGGTGGGCGCGCACGTCAACAACGAATATCGGCTCATGCGCCCGGATCAAAGCGTGCGCTGGGTTCACGCGCGGACATTCCCCATCGCGAATCCTTCGGGAAAGGACCCGTGGATAGCCGAGATCATCGAAGACGTCACTCAACGCAGAGACGTGCAGCGGCAGCTTGTGCATCTTGCGCGCCACGATGGGCTCACCGGCCTTCCCAATCGCATGTTCCTGTACGAATCGTTGAGAGAGGCCCTCGCGCGCGCCGAAGAAGATCAACTGGTCGTCTCGGTCCTGCTTCTCGACATCGACTACTTCAAGCACGTGAACGACACGCTAGGCCATACGATGGGCGACGCGCTGCTGCGCGAGTTCGCGGCGCGACTGGCCGCATGTGTGCGCCCCGGCGATACGGCCGGACGCCTCGGCGGCGACGAGTTTGCCGTCGTTGTCGTGACGCCGGCAAATTCCAACGGCGCCATAGACGTCGCCATCAGAATACGGAAGTCGCTGCAAAGCCCTATTATCCTGGAAGATCAGAGCATCTCTGTAACGGCGAGCATCGGCATTGCAAGCTATCCGACCGATACGTCTGATCTTGAAGCGCTCGTTCGCTACGCCGACGCCGCTTTGTATGAGGCCAAGGCGTCGGGCAGGGATACCATTCGCCGCTACACGGCGGAATTGAACGCGCGCGCCATCGAGAAGGCCAACGTCGAAGGCGCACTGCGCTTTGCTCAAGGACGTGACGAGTTCGTTCTGCACTACCAGCCGAAGATGCAGATCGATAGCGGACAGCTCTCAAGCGCCGAGGCGCTGATCCGGTGGAACCGCCCGGGACATGGTCTCGTCTTGCCGGGGTTTTTCATCCCCGCTCTAGAGGAATTGGGCTTGATTGTGCCGATCGGCGCCTGGGTCATCGAAATGGCATGCAGGCAGATCCGCGATTGGGAACGGTCCGGACTCGGACAGGTTCGAATTGCGGTGAATGTGTCGCCGAGGCAGTTGCGCGAGGAGCGCTTCGTCCCCCAGGTTTCCGATGCGGTACGCGAACATCACATCGATCCCACGCTGCTGGAATTCGAGATCACGG